>NZ_JAZHFT010000029.1:0-65930 GCF_036541425.1 Consotaella aegiceratis | reverse complement strand
GCAGCTCTTTGCCAAACTCAAGCATCTGCTGCGCAAGGCTGGAGAACGGACCTACCAAGCCGTCTCCGACGCCATCGCGCAGATTCTCGCTTCGATCTCGTCAGACGAATGCGCCAACTACCTCGTCAACTCAGGATATGGTCCAACCTAATCCCATCCCGCTCTAGCGGCTGGTCCGGATGAAAGGGTGAGCTCGGACACCGGTACAATGGCGGCCGAACTCAGGCTCGATGGTCGTGTCGAAAATCAGGCGAAGACCGCGGCCAAGTCCGTGAAGCCGATACCTTCCTTGATCTCGCGAAGGCGCGCGTAGGTGACGGCGATGGCGATCGATCCAAAGGCCGTGGTGAGGCCGCCGATCGCGCCCTGGATGATGCTCGCCACCACAGGCATGGGCGGCACGTAGACCAGCACAAGCCCGAGAGCGGCGCTGATCGCCCAGATCATCACGTAGATCACGAAAACCAGGCCGACGATCGGCCAGCGATATCCCTTGGTCAGCGCGCTGCTGCGCCTGAATGCGCCGAACCCGCTGCGATCGACCATGATCGACGGAACGACCACGGACAGCACCCCGATCAGCCAGATGCCGGGAACCACCAGCAGACCGAAACCGATGCCGATCGCCAGATAGGAGAGCAGGCTGACGACGACGAGTGGGACGACCCGGCGCAACCCTTCGCCGACATAGATTCCAATGTGGGCCGGGCGTCCCGTCTTGGCATCGTAGGCGGCAAGAACCAGCATACCCGTCATGACCGCATAGATCAGCAGTGGGACGAGCAACAGGACGATGACCGTCATCCAGTTGATGCTGGATAACAACGCGGCTTCCGCCTCGATCCCTCCCTCCAGCTGCTGAGCGTCGACGGTTCCCGTGCCAAGCACCTGGGCGAGACCGTAGGTGACGAGTTGGGCGACGATGCCCATCACGATCGAGATCGCCGCGAAGACGCCGAAACGGCTTCCAAAGATCGAAAACGTCTCACTCAGTCGGCTTCCGACACCGAAGGCAGGCTTGGCGTAGCTGTCCTCAGCAATGGTCATCTGGTTCGAACTCCCTCTTGTTCTGCCCGCTTTCCTGGGCGGCAATGCCCGACGGGCCCGTGTGCATCGTTGGGTCGTCGTCCCGATCCATGAGGATCATAGTTCGACATGGGTTCGGGCGTGCTACGGCGTGGGTCATGGGTCGCTGGCGCGCGGCTCCATCGAATGAAACTTGTCTTCGCGAGAGTCACCGAGCAGCTTCTTCTGTTCGAGGTAGCTGCGCTGGGCCACGTAAAAGCTCTGAAGAAAGGCCGCTTCCTCCTCCGGCGCAACGGGTTCGGGGTAGACGATCTTCGCCCGAATCCGGCTGCCGACCTCGGCCATGTCGCTCTGGTGGGCGGCTTTTCCCTGGCGGCGGAGAAGCTGTTCCAGAACCTGGAGCTCATAGGCGCCGTAGAGATCGAGCTGGGTGCTGGTGAAGACGAACCGCTCCTTGGCGGTGGCCTCCACCTGCGTCGCGATATCGGCCAGCAGGGCCGGTCGCGGCTGCACCACGACGGCGGTGCCGGCAACGATGTCGCCGAGGCGCTGATTGGCTTTGCTGCGGATCGGAATGACGATGACGATCACCGTCCAGATCAGCACCGCCAGGGCGAGCCAGTCGGGCGCCTCGCTGCTCGCCGACAGGAACGAGACCGGGACGAAGAACTCGACCTCCTTGGTCAGGTTGCGCACCACGACCTGATGGGTCGACAGCCCCTTGCCGTCGCGCGAGACGACGCGGATGCCGAGCGCCTTCTTGCCCAGGGTGCGCCCGTTCATCATCAGTTCCGAGAGGATGTAGTACGGTGTTCCGAGCAGCAGAGACAGCAGCGCGGCGACCGCCCCCACACGCTCGACATGCATGGAGTTGAGGGTGGCGATCGCCATGAAGAGCGCAATCCCGGCGACGATCGTGATGATCAGATCGACGAGTTGCGCACCGATGCGGGTGCTGGTGCAGGCGATTTCCAGGCTGAGCGGCACGCCTTCCGGCGGCAGCAGGACAAGCCTCTTGCCCTGATGCGATCCGAAAGGGCGAGGGCGCCGCACGGCCGCTGCCGTGGCGTCAGCGGATCGGAGAAAGCGTGCCATCGCGGCCTTCCTCGTAGGACGGAAGCGTCGAAGGGGACGTCTCGCCCCGACCAACGAAGACGAACCAGGCCAGCCAGCAGAGCCCCAGCCCCCAGCCGATCACCAGGCGAGCCGTCAGGTTGGTGACCAGGCTTCGGGCAAAGCCTTCGAGAAGCCCCGCCGCGACCAGCATCAGCGCCGCCACCAGTGCCAGTTTGGCGGCGTCCCGTCCCGCATGGCGCAGTGCCGCCGCACGGGTTCGTTGGCCGGGAAACAGGACGGCGAGGCCGAGCAGCAATCCTCCGGCCGTCCCGATGGCGATCGCCGAAAGCTCGGTCACACCATGGATCGACAGCCAGGCGACGGCATCGAGCCCGAGGCCCTTTTGCGCATGCACCGCAAGGAAGGTTCCCACGATCGCCCCGTTGAAGAGGATGAGGACGACGCTTGGAACGCAGACGACGACGCCGAGAGCGAAGGAGAACAGGACCACCTGGGTGTTGTGGGAAAACAGGTAGGTGGCAAATGCGCCCAATTGGTCGACCGCATCGAAGTCCCGATCGTAAAGCATCTGGCGCAGCGCTTCCGCGCTGGCGGCCGGTCCCCGGCCCCCGGCCAGATCGCCGGGCACGAAGGCGTAGAACCAGGTGGGATCGTCGAGCGTCAGGAGGTAGGCCGCGATGCCCCCGATGATCATCGCGAGAAAGGAGACTGCAATGGCGAGCGCCGAGCGCCGAACCGCGCGCGGCGCCTCCTGCGCCAGAAACCGCCAGACGAGGCCGCGAAGGCTCTGGCGCGGCGCGTAGACCAGAAGGTAGGCGCGCGCGCAAAGGCTCTCCAGAAACGCGACCACCGATGCATCGAGCGAGATCTCGCGAGCCACCGACAGGGAATTCGCGGCCTGGCGATAGAGCAGCACCAGGTCGCGCGCATCGGCAAAGCCGAGGCTCGACAGGCCCCTGCGCTCCGCCCTCTCGACGAGCCCGGTCAAACGTCGCCAATCGGCCTCCCGCTCGGCGCGAAAGCGGCTGGATCGAAGAAGATCGACGCCGTTGGTCATATCAGCTCCCGCGCGCGAATGGTGAGATAGGCCGAGATGAGGCTGGTGGTGAGGCCGCCCGGCGCCGTGTCGATCACGAACACGCCGAGCCGCATCAGCCGTTCCAGTACCAGTCGGCGCTCCCTCGAGAGACCGGCCGCCGCGACCGATTCGGCCACCTCGGCAAGGTCGCGCGCGCTGCGCCGAGTGTAGTCCTCCAGAAGCGGATCACGCAGACTGACGAACACCACGACATGGTGGCGATTGAGCATCTGGACGTTTTCGAGCAGCAGTTCGGCCGTCGTCGTGTCGACGAAGTCGGAAAACACCACGACGAGGCTGCGCCGTGCCAGGCGCTGGCTGAGATGCGTCATCGCCAGTGTCGGATTGCTCTCGACCGAACGGTAGGAGAGGGCGGCCGTCTGCGAGCGCAGCCGGGCGAAGGTCGGGCGTCCGCCGCTCGGCGGCAGAAACAGCCGCGGCCTTGCATCGAAGGCGTAGAGCCCGACGAGATCGCCGCCCTGGATGCCGGCCCAGGCCAGCGCCAGGGCCGCATTGATCATGTGATCGATCTTGGCCAGCCCCCGGACCTGCTCGCGCATCAGATGACCGTTGTCGAGCGCCAGGATGATGTTGTGGTTGCGCTCGGTGCGCATCTCGCGGGCCACCAGCGCGCCATGGCGCGCGCTGCGCTTGTAGTCGATGGTGCGCGGGTCCATGCCGTACACGAATTCGCGCAGCTGGTGGAATTCCGATCCTTCGCCGCGCATGGCGGCCGCCCGCTCGCCGAACGTGCCGCTGGCGATCTGCAGATCGATCTCGCCCGACGTCACCGAACGCACGTTCGGGACGACTTTGACATGCGCTTCGCAGCGGTTTCGAGCCACTGACTCGACGAGGCCGAGGCGGCCGCGGCGCAGAACGTAAAGTGCGCCGAGCGGCCAGTCGCCGCGCCGCCGCCCGCGAACCTCGATCTCGGCCGAGAACCGATCCGCGACGGGGCGCAGGCGGAAATCGGCAGGGCCTTTGAGGCCTTCTGGCCAAGCGAGGCGCGCCGAGATCTCGGCTGCACGCGGCCGCCGCGGACCACTGGGGATCAGCTGAAAGGCGATCGGCGCCGTCTCGCCCACGAAAACCTCGCCTGGCGCCGAGACGGAAAGGCTCTGCAAGCGGGCCGGCGGAATCGTCACCGCGTCGGCGGCGGCAACGACGGCCAGGATCGCCCACACCGCCGGGATCAGAACCGGCGGGAGGTCGGGCAGGGCCAGCACGAAAAGCGACAGCACGCCGATCGCGCTGGCCATCAGCAGCAGGCGCCGCGAAGGACGCATCAGCGCGGCGCCTCGATCTGGTCGATGAGGGCCGCCAACACCGTGAACGGGTCGCGCCCCTCGATCTCGGCCGTCGGGCTGAGCACGATCCGGTGACCCATGGTGGGGGCGAACAACAGCTTCACGTCGTCAGGAATCGCATAGTCGCGGCCATCGAGGGCGGCGCGCGCCCGCACTGCTCCGCAAAGGGCGTCGGCCGCGCGCGTCGAAACCCCGTGGGCGATGTCCATGTCGGTACGCGTCGCCCGCGCCAGCGCGAGCACATAGCGCAGGATCGCCTCGTCGAGATGGATCGAATCGATGAGCGCCTGACCGGCCCGGATTTCGGCCAGCCCGGCGACCGGCTCGATGGCGGCGCGGCGAGCGTCGTGCTCCAGCGGCTGGCGAGCGTGCCGGCTGAGGATCGAAAATTCCGCCGCCTCGTCCGGAAAGTCGATCACCAGCTTGAACAGGAAGCGGTCGAGCTGGGCTTCCGGAAGCGGATAGGTGCCCTGCTGCTCGATCGGGTTCTGCGTCGCGACGACGAAGAAGACGTCGCCGACCGCATGGTCGGTGCCGTCGATCGTCACGCGGCGCTCGTTCATGACCTGCAGCAGTGCGGCCTGGGTCTTGGGCGGGGCGCGGTTGATCTCGTCGGTCAGCAGGATGTCGGTGAAGATCGGACCGCGCACCAGTTCGAAGCGATGCGAGTTGAAGTCGAAGATGTTCGATCCGATCACGTCGCCCGGCATCAAGTCCGGCGTGAACTGGATGCGGTTGAAGTCGAGCGACAGAGCCGCCGCGAGGCTCTGCGCCAGCAGCGTCTTGGCGGTTCCCGGCGGACCCTCGATCAGGCAGTGGCCGCGCGCGAAGAGCGACACCAGCAGAAGCTCGACGATGGCATCCTGTCCCTGGACGGCCTTCTCGATCTCAGCGGCGATTCTGTCGCGCAGGGCGCGCAGTTCGTCCAAATTCATTCCATATCTCCTGGATGACGTCTTCCAAGGCGGCAAGCGCGCCGAGCCGGCCGGCTTCGGCGCCATGGGAAAGGGTGACTGCGCCGTGCGCCTGGGCCAGACGGGCGGCGAGGTCCGGGGCGCGCCGCGTGAGAAAGCGCGACAGCGCATCGGTGTCGGCAGCCTTTTCGCCGGCGCGTCGCCGGGGCCCCAGCACAGCCGCCGTCAGCGCGTCCATCCGCGCGTTCACATAGCTGGCGATGAGTTCGGCCTCGGCACCGCTGAGCAGCAGGATACGGCGCGAGGCCTCGATGGTGCGGCGCTTGGAGGCGTCGCTCGCCCGGTCCGCATCTTCCGTTTCGGCGCGGCCGAAGCGGCGGCTGCCGCGCCAGAGCGCCAGTCCGGTGACGATGACGACGCCGATCCAGAAATAGGAGAACGGATAGGAGAAGAACCGCCCGATGTCGGAAAGGCTGCGCTCGTGCGGGTCCGCACCGGCCGGTTCGTCGGCATCGGCCTGGGTCTGCGCCGCATCGCCCAGGGTAGTGTCGATGAAAATGGGCGAACCCTCCGCGAGATCCTCGATCATCTCCACCGCGATAGCGGCGTTGTCGCCGTTGGCCAGTCCATGATTGTCGAGAAGATCGGGATCGGACAGCAGCATGAAGCCGATCTCCCCGTCACCCGGAGTGATCAGATAGCACTCGGCGAGAACGGTGCCGACATCGGGGATGGAAAACAGCGGATAGCAGTCTTCATCCTCTCCGGCATCGAGGACCTGGGGGGCGAACAGAGCGGCTTTTCCATCCAGCCATTCGCCGGTGTCTTCGTTGAAGAGACCGTAGCTGGCAAAGCCCTCCTGCGGGATGCGCTTCGCCGGATGGGTATTGTAGAACTTGATCCGGTCCTCGGGGATGAGCAGGTCGGGGTGAGCGACACCGGACGAAACGATGCCGCCGCGCCATTTAGGCAGGACCACCAAGGTCCACGACGCGTCGATCTTGGACTTGAAAGCATCGGCGGTCATCGGCCGCGGCGCCAGGCTCCCGAACCGGCTGTCCGATCCGTCTTCGTCCTCGTCGCTGGAGATGTCGTTGTCGTAGAGCGGCACGATCCGCAGGACGGGCTCGGTCTGGCCGCCCTCCAGTTTGCGCTCGAACGGCACGGTCTCGATGTCATTGGCGTTAAGCCAGATGCCGAGGCCATCGAAGCCGATGGCACTTTGGTCGATCGTGTCGCGGCGGCCGAGCACGATCAGGAGACCGATCGCCAGGACGACGACGCCGAGGATCAGAAAGGGCGCCGCGCTCTCGCGACGCCCGCCCTCGGCGGCGGCCGCGTCGTTGGTGGCCGGCGCGCTCATGCCGAGGTGCGCCTCAGGAACGGCGTGGCGAGCTCGAGACAGTCCTCGTAGGTTTCGCGGCTGATCTCGCGGCCGCCGAACACCACGAGTTCGGTCCGGCGGGCCAAGGTCTCCAGCGCCCGCCGGTGCGCCCAGCTCTCGGGCAGAAGCCGCATCAATTCACGCGTGGTCAGGCTGCGCTTGAGGACGAGCGCATTGTCCTTGGCCGCGAGCGCCAGAAAACGCTGCAGAATCAGGCGGAGGCCGACGCGCGGATCGGCCTCGCTGCGCAGCCGGGCGAGAAAATCCTGGTCGATATCGGAATGCATGATCGACGGAACCGACGGACCCGGCGCCTTGGGCAAGGCGCGGGTCTTCGGTCCGGCAAGATCGCCGAGCCGGCCGCGGGCGCGCCAAAGCGCGAAGGCGGCGATGGCCGCCAGCACACCCAACACGATCCAGGCCGTCGCCCGTGCAGACGCTGTCGGCTGTCCCATGCCGCCCATCGACAAAGGTGTGGACTCGCTGTTCAATGGCGCATCGCTCGAAAGATATTGGATCGGGGTCTGGAGGTCTTCGTCGGCGACGGCTTCGAGAAAGGCCTTCGACGATTCGGATCGGGGCGGGTCGATCGGCGCCGCATGAACATCGATCCAGGCCGGCATCGTCGCCGAGACGCCGAACGCGATCGCCGCGCAGGCCAGTCGTCCCCTGGTCCGCAGAGTTCGGTCCCGCCCCGCCATTCGACTCCAACCACGCTGTCCGCCGCACAATACACGCCAAACTAGTGCACTCGGTTGAATCGTGGAGTCGCTAAGGCAGGCTGCGTTTACGATCAAATTGGGAGGACGCCCGGTGCCATCCGGTCGGATTCGGGGAAAGAAATACGCGAACAAAGCGTTGGCTCGTCGGACACCAATTTGCATCGGCCATGGCGTTTCACGTCGATACGCCCAGGATCGTGATCGGCCGGACGTGATCGGCTTTGGGACGCTCGTCCGAGCCGGCTATAAGCCCCATGGCCCGCTGTCGATCGAGACAAGAACAGGAAAAATCACGCCAACTTTGTCCATCGTGCCCTTGCCAGCGCAAGGTCCGATCTTTATTGGCAACCAACGGAGAGGTGGCCGAGTGGTCGAAGGCGCTCCCCTGCTAAGGGCTATGGACATTCTCTGAAAGGCCTACTCTATAGGGCTTTCGCGGTTTTCCGCAGCGCATTCCCCCGATTTTCCCCCAGCGCCGAAAATTCCCAACCGCAGATCAACGCCTCTTGTCCGATCTCCGGCGTGCCGAGTTTGACGTAGCGCTGATGCTCGTTTGAGAGCCAGCCTCCTTCCTCCTTGAGGCGAAGCGTGTCCTTGGTCTGGCTGTAGAACCAGGTGGCCCAGCTATGGCGGCAGACGTGGGGCGTGATGATCTTCGGATCGGCGCCGGCCTCAGTCACCGCCCTCGCAAAAGCTGTGCGGACCTGTCCGCCGCGTCCGGTTCTCTCAGTGAACGGCTGCCCGTCGAAACGGCGGAAGAGGGGACCTGGCTTGCCGATATTCGGCAGGATGGATAGCGCGGCAACGACACGGTGCTGGAGCGTGACGCGGCGCTCTTGGCCGTTCTTGGTGTCGCGAAGCACGACCCAATGACCGTCGAGGCTCAGGTCATCGCGGGCATCGATCGCAAAGGTCTCGCCGGCACGTGTGCCCTGGCCAAATAGGAACGTGATGAGCGCGGGAAGCCACTGGCTGGGCTGGGTCGTGGAGGCCTGAATGATCTCGTCAGCGAGGCTCGGCATGACGAAGTAGGTCCGGGCGCCGCCACCCTTGGGGGCGCGAAGCTTCTCGTCGCGGACGAAATTGATGATGGCGTTGACCGGGACATAGAGTTGGCGACGAACGGTGGCCGGTTGACGCCCCGGATAGATCGCGGCCGCGGCGCGGGCCATCGCAGCATTGTCGATCGCGCCGAGCGTCGTTTCTCCGAAGTGGTCGAGGATCTTCGTCAGAAAGCGCGTGTCGTGGCCGGCATCGAGATAGGCGCTCAAGGCATGGGACAGTGGCATGTCCGGCCAGGCAACCATAAGCGGCTTCTTGGCCCGCTCTTCGGCCTCTATTTCGGCGCAGCGCTGTTCCGCCTTGCCTTTGCGAGTTTCGCCCGTGCTTCGCTCAATCCGACGACCGTCGATCGTGCCCCGCGCGATGTAGTACGGGGAGTTGGGACGTCGGACGGGCTTGAGCATGGCGTCGTGATCCTCTCGAAGTCTTCCCGAGAGATAAACATCTGTCGGCCGAGTTGGCGATAGGCGCCGAGTTGCCGCGCCCGCTCACGGATGGTTCGTGCGGAGACTTCGCCACCACGGGCAGCGATCTCCTCCGACACTTGTTCCGGCGTGCGCCAGTCGGGGGGAATGAAGCCGGTCATCAGTCTTCCCGCTGCTCATCCTGCGCGCGCCGACGCTTGAGCTCGGCGACCGCATCATCGATCACGTTGCGGGCATTCGTCCCACCGATAAGCCGAAAGCAGTCGGCGTAGCGCTGTAAGAGGGCAAGGTCGGCTCCGTCTGAAGTGTGCAGGTTGCTTGGCTGCAAGTCATCCCAGCCCAGGTTGGTCGCGGCTGAGTGCAGGACGTCTCGCGCGTGCGGATCGCCCATCGCCTCGGCCCGACGGTGCAGCCAAGTGATGGCGCGCTTCATTGCGCACCGGTACCCTTCCACGAATTGCGAGCTGCGCCCTCTCAGCGGCGGAGTGTCGCTCATCTCTTCCTCGCCTCCAGAATGATCGTTGTGGACGATTCCTCGTCGCCTGAGACAGCGTAGAGTCGTTGGGCGATCGCCAGCGGATCGATGCCCTGCTTGACCCACCACAGCGCCTCGTTCTCAGCATGCTGGTCCCGATGCTCCTCGGGGGTGAGCGGGACGCACCAGCAGTCGTCAGGCTTCTGGCCGCGGCCGGTGCGCTTCTTTCGATACCGAGGATCCCCATAGCGAACGTGGGCCGCTTCGCATCCGTATAAGCCGCTGATGATCGAGGGCAGGGACCGGATGAAGGCGAGGTGCTGCTCGTCCCGGATGCGCCGCTGCGACTTGTCCGAAGGGTCCAGGGCGAAGGCCGTCTCTGGGCGGACGATCATGAAGGCCATGGTCACGCCTCGCTCGCCGGAAGGGCTGTGCGAAGGCGCGTAAGCTGCTTAGCTTGCAACTCGCACTGCCCTTTCCACATGTCACGGTTTCGCTCGACACGCGCGATCCGCGCCAACAGATGCTCGATCTCTTTGCAGTGGCATCCATGCGGATTGCGGCAGTGCTTTGGATCGAGTTCGTCGCAAGACCAGGCCATCACTCGCCTCCCTTGCCGAGTGCGGCGCGGACGGCCATCAGCGCCTGAAACAACTCTTCGCCGCTGATCTCGATCTCATCCGAGCTTTTGGCCCCGGTCACGAAGAGGCGATCAGCGATCAGGTTGAACGGGTCCAGTGCTGCCCGCATCCGTTCGTTCTCCGCCCGTAGCGTGGCGATCTCTGCCGCTTGTGCTTCGGCGTCGGTCTCCAGCCGTTCAGCGTCATCGTATGAGAAACCAGCACGCACCAACGTCGCCAGCCCGCGCGTCACGTTCGCGTCTTCCTGGCAGGGCGTGACGTCCGCCTCTTCTTCGATCTGCCGGGCGATGCGCTGGCGCTCGTCGGCGCGGGCGCGGGCGATCTTTGCCGCGGTGTCTGGCGGGAGGGCGTAGACCCCGCGAACATTGCGGATATCCCCGCCCAACGGCGGGATGGGACAATTGCCATACTCAAAGTCGGTCATCCACGAACCGTCGTGGCACAGCACATCGTAGAGGTAGCCCACCGGCTCTTGCGCCGGTTCCGCCTTTGCCTGTGGCTCGACATGCTTCGCCGTTGCGCGCTTCTTGCCAGCGGCCTTCGCGGTCTCGACTGCCTTGGCCAGCCTTTCGGCAGCCGCGGGACCGGCCTCGCGCGTGACCTTGGCGGCCAGCGTTGCTGAGACCTGGTTCGTCCGCACGAGGCTCTTGACCTCTTCGGGGGCCGCCTGAAGCTCGAGCAGTTGCCGAACCCATCCTTCGCTTCGTCCGACCTTGGCGGCGATCTCCTTTTCGGACCAGCCAAAGTCGATCAGCCGCTTGAAGACCTTGCTCTGTTCGAATGGGGTCAGCGGCTTGCCGCTGTTCCGCACGATCTGGCTGAGAACGCGATCGGCCTCGCTGGAATAGCGATCCTCGGTCTGCGCTGGCACCGATTTGATCTCGGCGCCCAGCACATCGATCGCATGGAGAGTCGCACCGCGTCGCCGATGTCCGTTGGTGACGAACGCCTTGCCGTCTTCCCAGACGATCGTCAGCGGCTCCTTGACGCCCACCTCGGCGATTGAATGGGCGAGCGACAGGTCTTCCGGATCCGTTGGGTCGAAATCGACCTCTCGGCTGTTCCAGCCTTCCTTGACGTGCAGGTGGCGCGGGTCGAGCCGGAATACATCTGACCGGCCGAGGGCGATAGCTTTGATGCCGTGGCGCTCAGTCATGGCGGACCCCCGGCGTGAGGTCGGCCGCCGGCAATCCGAGCATGTCGGCGTGGAAGCCCGCCGCGCTCTCGACGCTCGTGTCTCCACGGTTCACGGCCTGGGCGGATTTCAGGATCGCCGCCGCCATCTCGCGAGCCTCTTCCGGCAAGGCTGCGATGTCTTCGCGCCACCGCGTGTGCGCCTTGCCGATGCGGTCTTTGCGAATGCCAGGATCGGCCTCGCCAGCCGCCAGCCCGAACAGGTCGTGGGCATATCGACCGAGCTTCACGCGGTCGGCTTCGGAGATGGTTGGATCGTCGCGCTCGTCGGCCGGATCGATGTCCACTTCCTGCGAACCTTGGGAGCTATCGACGGACTCTTGGGAGTGGGTTCCAAGGTTCGTCTGCTCTGCGGAGACCGAGCCGGTGTCAGACCCGGTCTCCGCGCCGTCCGGCACCGCGCCGGCGGCTTCATCTGAATTGCGCTCGTCTTGGTCTGAGGATGCGTCGACGTCGCCTCGAAGCTCTCCGTCGATGAATGAGCGGTCGAAGCCCTCGCGCGCGTCTGTGGGTTTTTGCTGGGCCTTGGCGGCGGACAAGCGATCGGAGAGGGCGGGGCGGTTCCCGGTGACATCGCGCGCCCGGTTCGCGCGCATGTTCTCCGACAGGTCCAACATTTCGTCGGGCGTGTAGACGCCGAGCATAATCGCGGGTTCATAAATGCGGCACCAGTCGCGGGTCCCACGGTAAACCAGCATTCGATCGTAGTTCTTCGGCGTCCAGGGCGTACCGCTGCCCGTCGTCTTCCATTCGCCAACAGATCCGTCAAAAATGCGGACCGCTGGGTTGCGGAAGCCGGGCGTCAAGAAATTCGACAGCGGCCCTTTTTCAACTCGCCCCTCGGTGACAACCGAAATTTCCGTATCGAAGGGCCTGTCGCTGAGATAGATGCGGCGGCCGTCGCTCCCGGCGTCGCCAACCATGTGGTGATGCAGCTTCAATCCGAGCTTGGCGTCGAGCACGGCAGAGACGAGCTTTCCCTCGTAGCAGAGCTTCCCGTGCACGAGGGAAACGCACTGCGCGACCGCGAATGGGTCCATACCCCAGCGTACTGACTGGTTGACGACCAAGAAGCAGTTTGCCCTGATCTGTTCCATGGGAAGATAGACTAATTGACCGTCGACCTTTTCCTTGCAGAGCGCATCGGGGATCATGGAGGTCGACGCCATCACGTGAGCGACGCGCTGCATGTGCTCAAACTTGGCGGTGTCGAGGATCGGCACGACATCTTCGGTCTGCGCGAGCTCGCGACGGGGCCGATCGGGAAGGTTGGCGACTGCGTTGCTCATTTTGCTCTCCTGCGGCCCGGATTGCGGCGGTTACTATTCTGCTGGCTTGCAGTCGCCCACCGGCAGTTCGACGGTTCGTAGTTTCCGTCGTTGTCGATACGATCGATGCTGTGGTGCTGAGATGGACGGGGGCCCATATCGAAAAGAAAATCTTCGAAGCTGTCGCGCCAACGGTCGCAGACGGCAATTCCGCGCGCGCCGTACCACTTGTAGGCGGGGCTCTCCGGGTTGAGGCACCTCTGACGAAGTGATTTCCACGCCCGGTATTCCGGGGTATTCGTCAACCCGTGCTTAGGTGCTCCTCCAGGGTGCTCTCGTTTGATGCAGCCGCAGGACCGAGTATTGCCGGACGTGAGCCCGACCGAGCGAACTCCAAGCGTACTGCCGCAGTCGCAGCGGCATGCCCAGATCGCCGTAGGCCGACCGCCGTTGCTAGACTGTTTCCCGCAGTAATAAAGCGCTGTGAGGCGCCCAAAACGCTTGCCGGACAAATTCCTCACCAGCGGATGCATTGTGCCGACGAACGGCTCCGTGCAAAGGGTCACGCAACCTCCTCGAGTTCCAGGAACTCGTCGATCTTCGTCTTGTGGAACGGTTTGAGCTGAAGGTGTTGCTCACCGGCGCGGAACGGACGCGCGCCGGGCCATTCGCCAGCGTCGAGGCATTGGCGGATCGTCTTCAGTGCCCAGCGGATTTCGCGTTCGCCGCGATCAAGCTCATGCTCGGATAGTTCGACATGCGCAGTGTCCGGCACGTCGTCGTTCAGCACATAGAGAAGGACGAAGGTCTCAAACGGCAGACCAAGCTCGCGACAGGCCATGCGGACCATCGCTCCCTGGAGGTAGTACAGGCAGTCGAACGCCTGGCGCTCCAGGAAGTCCTCGCTGAACTTCGATGCGGTCTTGAGGTCGCTGTAGATCCCATCCGCATGAGGTATGACGTCGGGGCGCACCTTGACGATGACGTTCGTCTCGGGATCGCGGTAGACCATCGTCCTTTCGACGCGGCCGTTCAGGATGCCTTGCTGAACCAGCGGATAGCGCGCGGCGTCGTCACGAATGGCCCGGATGCGATTGAACTGGTCGGGCGAAATGATCGTCCTCTTGCCCTGGCGCTCTCGCCATTCCTGGCAGAAGCCTGCGTTCCAGTTCCAAGCCTTCGTCGGGCCTTCACCCTTCCTCGGCTTTTCGTTCGGATACTCGGAGGGATGGACGGCATAGGCCGTCGAGAAATCCTCGTCGCCGAGAAGCAGGGCGTGCGTCGCCTTGCCGAAATCCAGCGCTTTCGACGGCTCCGGTTCGATCCGCATTCGATTGAACGACCACCGGCCCCAGAACGCCTTGGGCGAGCCGCCGTGCGACGGCAGCAGCCATTTCAAGGCGCTCTTCGACACTGAGGGCCGGTCGAACAAGTCTGGCTTGTCGTGATAGGTCGCCAGCGGAATGCCGCGGTAGACCCCGGGCTCGGTGATGGTCTCGCCATCCCAGGCGCGCTCTGCGATCATGCTGCTGTCCTCCTGCTCTTGGCGCGCGCCTCACGGGCCGCCATGGCCGCTTCCTTCCGGTCCTGCTCGCCCTGCCACCAGTCGGCGGCGCGGCCGCGGGCGCCTTCCTCGGTTCTCGCCATCCAGAAGATCGGCAGGGGTCGCTCAGAGCGCTTGCCAGTGGGCTTTCGGTCGGCATCAACGAGAGACACCGGCTCCATGATGAATGCCGTCCAGCGAACGTCATCGGGAGCGTCTGCGCTCGAATAGGTGCGGATGATCGGAGCGCTCATTGAGGTCTCCATCCAGTTGCGAGAGCCGCGTCGAGACCGGCCTCGAAATCGTCGATCCATGCCTGTCGGCGGCGATCGGACAGGCGCTCCCATCTCTGTTCGCCGTTGATGCGGACGAAGCGGATGAACTGATTGCGGGCTCCGGCGTGGATCGCCGTCGCGCGGTCGACGCCGTCGTCCAATGCGTCCGGATCAAAGCTGGAGGTCAGGGCAGGGAGGATGCGGCCGGTCATGACTTGCTCTCCCTGTCGAGCTTGACCTTGCGGATGGCCTCGCCTGGATGGCGCTTGGCTGCCTCCTGCCGGGCGGCCTGCGGTGTCGGAGCGGTGACGATGCACGGCGGCTGAGGCTCGCCGTCGCGCGGGGCGAGGTGGCAGCGGAAGACGGGCATCAGTCCGCCCTCTTCAAGGCGCTCAGAACCTCTTCGACCGAGATGCAGATGTCGGTTGCCAGAAGCGCCATAAGCTCTGGCTCTTCGCCGTCTCTGGTCAGAATGATGCAGCGCTTGCCCTGACCGCAAAACCATCCGGCCTCGAGATG
The DNA here is from genome assembly GCF_036541425.1 of Consotaella aegiceratis. Taxonomy (NCBI): domain Bacteria; kingdom Pseudomonadati; phylum Pseudomonadota; class Alphaproteobacteria; order Hyphomicrobiales; family Aurantimonadaceae; genus Consotaella; species Consotaella aegiceratis. Next base: position 51,017 of record NZ_JAZHFT010000029.1, on the reverse strand, counting down.
CGCCGAGCGTCCGCATGGGAGGACGAGGACGCAGGTATCGGCCCATTGCATCCCGCGCAGATCGCTGACGAACCCGCGTGCCGCAATCGGATGCGTGGTCAACAGGTCGCGATACCGCTCTGCTGACCAGCCTTGCCATTCGGGATCGATTTCGGACCAAGCGAAGCCCGGCACTCCGTTGAACGGGGCGCGAAAGTCGTAGACAGCGTGACCATCCTGCCGAAGCACTTCGACGACAGACGGCTGGTGTGGATTTCGCCAAGAACTGGCAACATAGATCCTCGCCATCACAGCCACCCGCTCCAACGGGCGATAGCGAGCCACATCGCATTGCCGGCGGCAAAGCCGAACAGGGTGCCGAGATAGCCCATCAGCCGGGCATGTCGGGCGCAAGACGCGGCCTGCTTGTCGAAAAGCGCCGTGATCTTGGTGTCGATGGCGTTCATGGGAGCGGTCTCCATCTGGCGTTCGCTGCATGGCCCGAAGGCCATGGGGAGAGCGTCAGGCAGCTTCTCGGTTCGTGTTGGTGGCAGCGGCTTCAATCGCCGTCATGATGTCGCTGAGGCTCTTGGTGATCGTCCGTCGCCGCTCCGGCTCCAGCACGGCAAGGCGCTGCGCCAGCCGCAGGACCTCGGCCGGAAAGAACGGCACGGGTTCGGTATCGCTGCCAACGATCAAGTCGGACGGCGAGCATTGCAGCGCGGCCGCGATCTGCACGATCCGAGAGCCGCCGACGCGGTTCGTGCCCTTCTCGTATTTCTGGATCTGCTGGAACGTGATGCCGCAGGCGTCGCCAAGCTTCTCCTGGCTCATTCCGAGAGCCGTGCGGCGTGAGCGAATACGGGCGCCGATATCGACGTCGGCGGGCATGGGGATTTTCGGCTGTTGCTGATGCATGGTTTTCTTCCTCTGGCGTTCGGATGGCGGGCCGAAGCCCGTCACCGGAGCGTCAGAACGGGATGTCGCCGTCTTGAGCCGGCTCGTCGTCGGACGTCTTCACCAGCTTGATTGGGGTTGGATCGCTGACCGTGCAGACGAAGCCAGAGACGGCCTTGAGAACGAAAAACCGGTCACCGGGAGAGACTTCAGCCAGACGCATCGCTTCCGTCTCGGCAGACGCTTTTGTCTCGTGCTTGTAGGTCGGCGCCCGACCGCTCGGGTTCCAAACCATCCAGAATTTGCGATTGCGCAGGGTGCCCATCACGCCACCCGCCTTTCTTGCGCCTGTTGATAGGCACGATCGGCGTGGCTCGCCTCGGGCTCGTCTTCGGCCAAGGCGACGTTCTCGACGTGTTGCCACGCTGCCGCGAACACGTCGTCAAAGGCATCGACATGCCGGTCCAGAAGCTCATTGCGATGGGCGCCCGGACCTTCGTCAGCCCCGGCCAAGCCAATCGCTTCCTGCACATCGACGAAGGCAGAAACCAGCTCGTCATTCATCCGGCGAAGGTTGGCCTGCCGGCGGAACAGGTTGAGGTGGTCGCACCCCGGATCGAGGTGCTGGCAGGTTTTGACGATGCCCTTGATTGTCTCAATAGCCTTTGCGGCTTCGGTGCGAATGCGGAGGGTGTCGGTGCCGGTCATCGCTGCGCTCCATCGGTGTTGATGGAGCTATATTTGCGAATATCGCGAAAAACTGCAAGCAGGAAATCGCGAAAATCGCAAAATAATCTTGCGAAGGGTTTGGGGCCGACGCATAAAGAAACGGCCCGGTCCCCGTGATGGGAGCCGAGCCGCTGGACAAGTCGAGAAGGATTGAACTGCTTCTCGGTTATCTTACGGGGTCATAAAACACAAGCCCTAGTGTCCGGCGAGTCAAAATTCTCGAAATCTTGCGGGTCTGCGCGGAGGTTCCCGCCGCACGATCGAGGGTTGAGGCCTGAAGCTGCGCGGTCTTTTCAGGACATGCCCCGCGCACCCGGATCACGACGGTGATGATGGACTGACGGGTGCCGCTGCCCCGAATCGGCGGAAAAAACAAATCGCTCGGAACCGTGACCCATAGGACGAGCGGCCTTGAAGGATCGGGCAACCCCCGGCGGTCGATCGCGACCAGGCGCGTCAGCGGGATGACAACCCGCCCGACCTGATCGTGGCAGGGCCGAGAAAATCTGCCAGCGGCGAGGTGGGGACAACGCCTCGGGCTCTCGCAAGAGGGCAAGGGAAGCCAAGTACGCGGGCCGGAAGGCCTCCCCATCGTCAGGGGCTTGAAGGCGGCGGCCGTGCCCATCCTTCAAGGCGGAAAGGGTCCGAGGTGTAGCCGATGAACAGGCAGGAGCAATCGGGTTGGCATTTCAGGGATTGTCGAACAGACAGCGGCATCGGAAGGACAAATCGCTCAAGCGCGATCTGAAAAAGCGATGCACGGTCTACTGCCTGGTCGACGTGCTGGACGGATCTCAGGTCTACGTCGGTCAGACGCGGACCAGTCTCGAAACGAGGCTATGGAATCACCTGAAAGCCGCGATCAAGGCACAAAACCGCCGCCAACGTCTCACGCCGCTGCAGCGATACCTTCTCGACTGCAGCACGACGGGCGACCTTCCGCTAATGACCGTGCTGCAGGAGAACGCTCAGTGGGACATCGCCGAGGCGGTCTGGATCGACCGGCTCACGTCGCGCGGCGCCAAACTCTTCAACATCGCTTCCCGAGTGCCGGCGGGCTGAAGGACCGTCTTGATTGGGAGAGGTGTGTTCAGGCAAGACACTGAATTCTCGCGTCCAGCCTCCGTCAAGCAAGCCTGCCTATCTTTAGTCATGAGAACGGATTAGGAACATAGGCCTATGGCAGAGACCTCGATTGAGTGGACTGACAAGACCTGGAATCCTGTTGCTGGCTGCACGATCGTCACCGCTGGCTGCACCAACTGCTATGCCATGCGGATGGCAGCTCGCCTTGAGGCAATGGGGCAAGAAAAATACCGCGGGCTGACGCGCACGAGCGGTAGGCGAAAGGTTTGGACCGGCCAAGTTCGTCTCGATCACGGTTCGCTCCGCATACCGATGACATGGTCAAAGCCGCAGATGGTTTTCGTGAACTCCATGTCCGATCTGTTCCACGAAGATGTACCTGTGGAGTTCATATCGGAAGTCTGGTCGGTGATGCGCGCCACACCGCGCCACACCTATCAGATCCTCACCAAGCGACCAGGTCGAATGGCCGATGTTCTGCGATCGGAAGATTTCCAGCTTCTGCCGAACGTGTGGCTGGGAACAAGTGTGGAAGATGGCCGAGTTCTTGGACGGATTGATGATCTACGCCGGGTGCCTGCGGCCGTGCGCTTCATCTCGTTTGAGCCTTTGATCGGGACGGTGGCCGGGGCGAACCTTCTAGACATCCATTGGGCGATCGTCGGAGGGGAATCTGGACCCAAAGCTCGATACATGGACCCTGCGTGGGTCGATGAAATCGAAAGTCTTTGCCGTCGGTCAGGAGCGGCGTTTTTCTTCAAGCAGTGGGGTGGCCGCAATAAAAAGGAGGCAGGTAGAATGCTTAACGGGCGAACCTACGATGAGATGCCCGGCCACGTTATGCTTTGAGAATGTGATTTCCGATGCGCGTAGCTAGGCCGATAGCCTTGGAATTGGGATTTGAAATCGCAAGAAACAGCGAAAACATGGGCACGTTCTGAGCATTGCGTAGCCGTTTAGGCCCAACAATAGCAGGAAATACCGATTTGAGCCGTGCCGCGACGAAGCGCTCCATCGCCTCCACGTCGGCGGTCCTGACTATGGTTTCATCTATATGACCAAACAGATCCGCCTCAAGATGGCGCGGAGCATACCAAGCGCTTTCCCATTGGCCTGTTCCTAGCATCCGATTTAGTGCCGCCCGTTTGTCAGCGCTGATACTGCGGTGTGCTCGTGTTGCTTGGCGAAAAATCCCGGCCAATGAAACGAGGTACCAGACGTCGATTGCTTCAGTTTTCTGGATTTCGACGAGAGTAGACCAGTGCAGGCTCATGCCGTACGGGTCAAGAAACATCACGGCTCTTTTGCCGAGCCACTGACAAGATCGGAGTTCCTCAAGGATTGCAGCGTTTGCGTCAGCACGGACTATATCGATGCGACGACTCGGATGTTCTGCTGCAAGATCCTTCAGCGCGAGGCAGTGCTTGCGCTTCTTGTCCATGAAGACGAGTCTGTCGAATCGTGGCTCTGTTTCGATGGCAATTCGAGCTGAGCCCCGTCGACGTTCGACCATTTCTGCTTGGTCAGGAAGCAGCCCGGCGGGTACGCCGGCGGTCTTTACGGTTCGTTCCCCGGTGCCGGCGAATGCATCGACGTACCAAAGCTCGTCGAACCTATTGCGCAAAGCCGTGGTGAAAGCTTGGAGATATCCTTCGACGAGTGAGAGCTTTAGGTCGGTCGAGACGTTTCCGAACTCATGATCCTGCAGTTCTGACAAATTCAGGATACTCCCTCAGTCACATCGTTCCTCCGGCTGTCATCTCGTCCCTACCATCGTCCGCACAGCCCCACCCCGGCGTCAGTCTTCAGAATGACGCCGCCGACTGCCCGAAGATGAAATCGCCTTCCGTGCCATCCGTAAGTCGCACACGGCCGGAGCCGGAAAGTCCCGATGCATCTCGCGTCGCAATCACGATGCCCTTCCGACCATCGGAGCATAGGACTGGCATCGAGATGGTCAGCGACGTGTCCCAAGAATTGTAATTGCCGGAGCAAGTTGTCTCTTTTCCGTCCAGGTTCCCAGCGACGGAGAAAGAGCCCCCCGACATGGAAGCTGTCGCCGTTCCTCTCATGACGTCCCCATTTCCTGAGATTACGGCAACCGGAACGGTTATGGCGCAACCGGCGAGCAGCACCAGCGGCACCAGAGCGGCGGCGATTCGGTTCATAGATCCCCTCCTGAATTCCCCCGAACACACAATCACAGACGCACGCCAAGGGCGAGTCATTCCCGCAACCCGCAATTTGCACTGCAATCGAAATTCCGTCTCGACTCGTGGGCGTGGTTCTGGAATCTATAGGAACAGATGCGGAACATCGGTGAGTTTATTGGAGTGGATTGATGGCCTTCCCGGGCAAAGAAGCGGTTGTTTCGCAAGTGGTTTCGCTGACGATCGAATGCGCGGATTGCGGACGAACTCGTATACGGCGGCCCCGGGAACTTCGGCGATTTGGGATTACGGGAGAGACGAAACTATCAGACGTGTCGTCTCGGCTAACCTGCGCCGGCTGCCGCGAAGAGGGACTTCCGGGGCGCAATGTAGCTGTTCAGGCAGCATTCGCTGCGGAAGCTGATCGTCTCCGCGCTGAGGCGTTCCTGGTCAATAGCCGTGAAGTTCTCTATTCGGAACGACGCGCCAAAGGTGCTTGATCGCGTACGGGTCGAATGTCAGCTCTTTTGGGGGGGTGAACTGCTCCACCACCAGCGTGGAAGGTGTCCGTTTCACGAGCCGTTTAACGAAGGCCTTACCGACCTTCGCGCCGTCTTCGGGGAAGGTCTCGATAACCACGTCATCGCCGACCTGAGGCTCTGCCCGATCGCAAAAGACGATGTCGGACTTCCTATAGGCAGGATACATGCTGTCGCTGATGATCTCGAGCGCGAAGACGCCGGGCCGCCCCGTGAGACCGCGCGGGCGCTGGACAAGTTCCGCGATCTCTCCGTTGAATTCGAAGTCGCCATCTTCGCCGTTCCCGGCCGCCACCACGCCGAGCTTTTCCACGTCGCGGGGGCCCGATGGTAGGGGTTCGCGGTCCGAAATAAACTGAGCATCGCCTAGAAGCTCGTCGCGAACAGGAACGGGCTCCCCGTAGCTCAAGGCTTGGGGATCAACACCTAAAAAGCCCGCGAGTTGGGCAAATTGCTCGGGCGATGGGGTCGAACGACCAGCTTCCCAGTCGCCTATGACAGGTGATTGTGTTTCGAGGGCATCGGCGACCTGCTTGATGACATAGCCGCGCTGACGCCTAGCCTGCCGGATCGCCACGCCGGTGCGGACGGCCTGAGTTGAGGGCACACGGTCTGTCAGTAGGTCATCGAGCCAGTCCATGCCTTCAAAACCTGGCGGAAGTTCACGGTAGTATCGCGCTATCTCCCGGATCTCGTTGAGGGGAACGGAACGCCGTTTCTTGATGTCAGTCGACACAAGTTCCTTCGAACGGGTGATCTTGTCTCGGCTAATTCCGGTCGCTTCCGATAGCCGTGTCGCCTCGCCATGAGGCGAAACCTTCTTGGCTAGCCATTCCTTGAAGTCGTGCTGCGGATCGTCCATGCGCGCACTTTCGCGAATTGCGCAAAAATCTCCATCGCGAATATCGCAAATTTTCTCTTGACCAATATCGCGAAATTCGCAAATATCCGGTCTATGAGCACTCAGCATCTCGACCCCGCGAAAGCCGTGATCGCCCGTATGGGCGGACCTGAAGTCGTCTCCGGTATAACCGGGAAGCACATCTCGCGGGTCTACCGCTGGATGTATTCGCGCGAGCGAGGCGGAACGGGTGGGTTCATCCCGCCGATGGATGCCGCGAAAATTCTCGATGATGCGAAGTCCAAAGGCATCGACGTCCAGCCCGGCGACTTTCTCAGCGTTGATCGACTGCGTGCCGATGCTGCTTTCGCCCACACGGGAGCAGCGGCATGACCGTTCCTGCTGCGATCTCTCTCGGCATGGCGGTGCTCTGCTCTTGCGCCGCGCTCGATCGGATTGTCCGCGCGCTGCTTAATCGCTGGCAGCGGAGGGCAGGGCGGTGAGCTGGGACTTCCACGTCGGGCAGCGGGTCGTGTGCGTCGGATGCAACGGGACTCCGATGCCGGAAGGGTTCTGGGATAAGTGGTGCGCCCATTGGGGCGTCACCCGCCCGGAGCGAGGGCACGTCTACACAATCAGAGACGTTCGCCTTTCTCGCGCTGGTACCGTCCACTTGCGGGTCGTCGAGATTGTTAACCCGCCGGTCGAGTTCATTGATGGACCGACCCAAGAACCGTGGTGGTGGGGCACTGCTTTCCGTCCCACGGACGAGGCCCGCCTCGACCAGTTTCGCCAGCATCTCGCGCCGCAACCGCGCGAGTGCGTGACAGCATCCAATCTCATTCGCGCGACCTCCCAAGCGCGACAGCACCGGGGCGAAAACGTCGGGCAAGGTTCGGCGTTCGGCGGACCTCGCTTCGGTGCACCCATTCTGAGGTCCAGTCTTGCGTTGGGTCCACGGCAAGGCTGGCAGGGCGACGGGGCCCGCCGCATCACTCCCCGTCGCCCGTCCATTTCCTTCGGTGCCGCTCACCTCTCCGGCGCCGATGATGACGCTGCTTTCCCCACTGCCGGCGTCATCCGCCGGTCCCGCTGCATCCTCCTCCAGCGCGGGGCCGGCCTCAATTCCAAGCTCCATCAGGAGAAGCCTCACAGCCTCTCCGATGCTCATCAGTCCGTCTTCAGCGTCGTCTTCCATGGCGCCGAGTGTGCCGGCTGATCAGCAAGCCGTCATCGAAAAGCGAACAGCGAACCTTTCGAGAACATCGCCATGCTGGACCGATCCATCTCCCATGAACTGAAGGTCATCAAGCGGGCCTTCCATCGGGCCATTCCGATGATCGGGACTGTGGCCGATGTGGCCGTGCTGTTGGCCTCGACCGACGGGCAGGTCTCGAAATGGCGCTCTGACCAATACGGCGACCGACTCCCAGCCGAGCTGTTTCCGAAGATCGACGCAGCCGCCGGCTATCCGGTCATGCTGGAAGCCCTGGCGACACTCTGCGGCTACACGCTGCAGCGCGACGAGGTCTCCCATCCCGACATGCCGATCTGCTCCCTGGTGGGTAGCGTGGCGGCGGCAAGCGGGAAGGCCCTGCAGACGGTCCTGGTGGCCGATGCCGATGATCAGATCACGCCGCGCGAGTTCAACTGCATTGAGGCCGAGGGACGGACGGTGATTGCCGACGTCAATCGGCTGATCGAGGCGGCCCGCGCCAAGAGCGAGGCGGGCCGGTGAACGCGCATCCGTTCGATTTGGCGATGCCGATCCCGGCGAAGAAGCGACGCAAGATGCTTGTCGCCGACCTTCTCTGCGGCGCCGGCGGATCTTCGACCGGAGCCAAGCGAGCGCTCGACGAACTCGGCCTCGATATGGAGCTGGTCTGCGTCAATCACTGGCCCACGGCGATCGACACGCACCGGCTCAACCATCCCGAGGCGCGCCACTACGTCCAAGACATCGCGACGGTGCGTCCGCACCTCCTGGTGCCGGAAGGTTATCTCGATCTGCTGATGGCGTCGCCGACGTGCACACATCATTCAGTGGCGCGGGGCGGCAAGCCGACCAGCGACCAGCAGCGCTCCGATCCCTGGCACATCGTCACATGGCTGACCGAGCTTCGCGTCAAGCGGATCATCATTGAAAACGTCTGGGAGTTCATCGGCTGGGGTCCGGTCGACCGGCGAACCGGCAAGCCGGTGAAGTCCCGCAAGGGCGAGTATTTCCACGCCTGGATAGAGACGCTGAAGCGGCTCGGTTTCGACCTGGAATGGCGGAAGCTGAACGCTGCCGACTATGGCGACGCTACCACGCGCTCGCGCTTCATCCTGATGGGCCGGTCGGACGGTCGGAAAGTCTCCTGGCCGATGCCGACACACCGCCGCCGCGGCAGCGCCGACATGTTCGGCGGCATGCAGCCGTGGCGCCCGGCGCGCGAGGTGATCGACTGGTCGATCAAGGGCCGGTCCATCTTCAGCCGTAAGAAGCCGCTGGCGCCGAAGACCCTGGCGCGGATCTATGCCGGCGCCGTCAAGCTGAACTGGCCCGATCCCTTCATCGTCATCCTGCGCAATCACATGGCTGCGCAAGGGATCGATATGCCTCTTCCGACCATCGCGGCGAACGGAACGCACATCGGCATTGCCGAGCCCGTCATCATGAACGGACGGAAGGGCAACCAACCTCTCCCGGTTTCCGGGTCGCCCATTCCCACACTCGACACCAAGGGGGGCGTCTGGCTGGCCGAACCGATGGTGCTGTCGCAGCACAATAGCGGAGCGGCGCGCCCTGCAAACGATCCATTGCCGACGATCACCACCGGCGGCGCTGGATCTGACAAGCGCGAGGGTTGCGCCCGGCCGATGCTGGTTGAGCCGTTCGTTCTCTCTGCTGCACACGGCGTCGGCGCCGACGAGGTCGCCCCTCATACCCGCCGATGCCGGAGCGTCGACGAGCCGCTTGGCACCATCCATGCCGGGGGAGGCAACTTCGGCGTCGTCGAGCCATTCGTGCTGTCTCAAGCCTCTGGCGGTTCGCCGCGTCCAGTCAGCGCCCCGCTGCCGACGGCGACGACCGGCGGAGCGGGCGGCGCGCATGCGCTGATCTCACCTTATTACGGCTCAGGCTCTGGCGAGACGTGCACGTCGACTGATGAGCCATTGCCTACCGTCACGGCGAAGGGCCGGTTCGGCATGATCGTACCGGTCACCCATGGTGCCGGCGGCCATCGCGCCCGTGACATTGAGACGGAAGGCCTGCCGACCATCACCGGCGCCAACCGCGGCGAACTCGCCTTCATCACGGCACAGCACGGCGAGCGTCAGGATCAGGCGCCACGTAAGCATGGCCTCGACAATCCTTTGCCGACCATTGCCGCGAGCGGACACGTCGATCTCGTCGAGCCCGGGCCGAAGTTCGACATCCTCTTTCGGATGTTGGAGCCACACGAACTAGCGGCGGCGATGGGCTTTAACACGACTGAGGTCAGCTACGAATTCGCCGGCACCAAGACCGATCAGATCAAGCAGATCGGCAACGCCGTCTCCGTCGCGAAGATGAAGGCATGCGTTCGAGCCATCATGGCTGACGCGGCGCCCGAGGCGAGTTCGCTTCCTGTTGAGTTTCGGGAGGCCGCAGAGTGACCATCCCCAAGCCCGCCAACAACACGGACTCCGTCGAGCCCTTCATCCACGTCGGCGTACCGGCGCGGGATGTCGTCGAGCGCGCGGTCCGCATCGTCACCGGCAAGGACCATGACGCCCAGGCCAACGTCGAGGGCAGGGTCTACCCAGCCGTCCGCACCAACCATCGCAGCCCCAACATCAGGAGGACGGCATGACGCGCTCGTCAGGCGAACCTTGGACCGAGGAAGAGATCCGCCGAGCGGCCGAGATGTGGGCCGATGGACACTCAGGGGAAGAGATCGGAAGGACATTGGGACGGTCCAGGTCGGGCACGCTCGCCATCATGGCGCGGAACCGGCGGCTCTTTCCGAAACGCGGCCAGCCTAAGCCGGAGACGGAATACGCGGGCGGCGAGGACGTTATTCGCCAAGCCGCGAAGATGTGGGTCGAAGGCAAGAGCGCTCGCGCCATCGGCGACGCGCTCGGCATGACGCCCAATCAGATCAGCGGCATCGCTGCGAAGCGCCGGGAGATGTTTCCGAAGCGCGGCAAGGGCAGCAAGACGAAGACCGCGAGCAAGTCGCCTCGTAAGTCCGCCCAAGTCGTACCGATGAGGCCGCAGCCGAAGCCGGCACCTCAACCGAGGCCGCGGCCGGAAGAACCATTGCCCGCTGCTGTCGCGACCGCTGATGCGTTCAAGCCGCTGCCGGGCAGCGAACCCGTTCTCCTTTGGGAGATCGGTGCTTTCCAGTGCCATTGGCCGGTGGGCGAGGGTGATCCCATGGCGGAGACCTTCACCCGCTTCTGCGGCTGCCGCGTCGCGTCTCCGAAGCTCTCATATTGCGCCGTCCATCAACGCCTTTCGGAGGGCGAGGGCACTCGGGGCGAGCGAGACGCCATCCGTGCCGCCAAGAGGGCGGCTTGATCACCACCACGAGCAACAGGAGCGCCTAGAGCCATGGCGAAAGCAAAGCCTATCCCGACGCCGGAAGAGACGGCGCCAGTCAACACACCCGAGAGCGACGCCTTCAAGGCGCTCCAGCTCTCGAAGATCCGCCGCGCCAAGGAAGACCTCGACAGCGCGAACGGCACCTATCGCAATGCGATCAAGAACGCGGACGCCAAGGGCATCAACACCAAGGCGGCGAAGAAGGCGATCCAGGTCGCCAACGGCGGTAAAGCCGAGGAGTTCATCCAGGAGCAGAAGGATACGCTCGACTATCTGGCGATCCTCGGCCACGGGCTCGATCCCGAACAGCGCGATCTGTTCCGCGTCGCTCCCGGCGCCAGAACGCCGTTGGACGAACGCGCCTATGAAGACGGGCTCAGGGCAGGGCGTCTCGGCATGGGCACCGAGGAGAACCCGCACGCTGCCGGCACTGAGGCCTACGAGAAGTGGATGCAGGGCTTCCACCAGGGCACAGCCGATCGCAATGCGATCCTCGCCATGGAAGCAGACGAGCTGATCGAGGGCCCAGGTCACGACGAAGACCTCGATGACGAGAGTGAGGCGGCGTGATGTTTGCCGGGCCGCTCTTCCCCGACTGGCCTTTTCAAGGCTTGGAGCCGCGTGGTCACGACCTGATCATGGCCGATCCGGCTTGGTCCTTTGAGCTCTACTCGACAAAGGGCGAAGGGAAGTCGGCCCAGGCACACTATCGGTGCATGACTCTCGACGCGATCAAGGCGTTGCCAGTCTGCGATCTCGCGGCTGACGACTGCGTTCTCTGGCTGTGGGCAACCAATCCGATGTTGCCACAGGCGATCGAGACTGTGGCTTCCTGGGGGTTTACCTTCAAGACCGCCGGGGCGTGGGGCAAAACTACAAGCGGCGGCAAATTGGCATTCGGCACCGGATACATCCTCCGCAGCTCGCACGAGCCATTTCTGATCGCGACCCGTGGCGAGCCGAAGACTACTCGTTCCGTACGGTCGCTCATCATGGCGCCGGTGCGCGAGCACAGCCGCAAGCCCGAAGAAGCCTACCGAGAAGCTGAACGGTTGATGCCTCGCGCCCGCCGCGTCGAGCTGTTCTCTCGTGCAAGCCGCGCTGGATGGATGGCCTGGGGCAATGAGGTCGGCAAATTCGATCAGGAGGCCGCATAGATGGCCAAGCTCACCAAAGCCGAGGCGAAGCTTCATGCTCAGGCCGTCGAGCTTCTGAAGAAAGACGTGCTCAGCGAAGACGATCGTCGGTTCGTTCTGGAGAACTGGCAGGAATCCGCGAACCACGTCAATTCGGCCGCCGGCGCGTTCTTCACTCCGTACGACATGGCGGGCGACTTCGCCCTTGATGTCGGGCCGGGGCGCGTGATCGATCTTTGCGCCGGCATCGGCACGCTGTCGCGCGCCATCCTCGACGCGGACAGGTACGGGCGCCGGAATGAGATCGTCTGCATCGAGATCAACCCGTCCTACATCGAGGTCGGCCGCAAGATCGTCCCTGAGGCAACATGGATTCAGGCCGACGTGTTCGATGTGCTCGGCATGGATCTTGGCCGGTTCGACTGTGCCGTCAGCAACCCGCCATTTGGCCGAGTACGGCGCCAGGATGGCAAGCGCGCTCCGCGGTACACCGGTGCTGATTTCGAGTTTCACGTCATCGACATTGCGGCTCATCTGGCGCGCTACGGCGTGTTCATCCTTCCGCAGATGTCCGCGGGCTTCAAGTATAGCGGACAACCCTTCTACGACCGGCACAAAGACGGCAAGGCGGTTGAGTTCCAGAAGCTGACCGGCCTCCATTTTGAGGCCGGTGTCGGTGTCGACACCACTATTTTCCGTGATCAGTGGCACGGCGTGGCGCCGATCTGCGAAATTGTGAGCATCGAGTTCACCGCACCGCAGTTCGACGAGCGGGAAGTCCAGGAAGAGCCAGCGCCCGGTCCATCGGAACAGGCGAAGCAGTTCGACGCGGCCGCCGATGGTCAGCTCGACATGTTCGGGAGGGCCGCCTGATGATTCTGCTCGGTCTCGATCCCGCACAATCCACCGGCTTCGCTTACTACGAGGACGAGCGCAGCATCTCAGCGATCACCGCCGGCGTCATCCGCGCTGAGGGTGACTGCTACGAGGAAAAGTCGGCATCGATCGCTCGCAAGCTGATCGCGATGTGTCGCGAGAAGCGACCGGATCTGATCGCCATTGAAGCCCCGCTTCGGCAGAAGGCGCCGATCAAGCGCAAGATGCAGTTCATGGGTGAGCATATCGAGGAAGAGGCCCCGACCGACTTCGGCGGCTTGAACGCCATCATCTCGTCGAACCAGATCACCGGGGCCATCGTCGCGGTGGCCGGGATCAAGGCCATTCCGTTCGTGCTGATCTCGTCTTCGACGTGGCGACGGAGCTTTCTGGGTTTCGGCCGCAAACCAGGATGGCAGCGGAAGGACTGGAAGAAGGCCGTCCGTGAGCAGTGCGCCCGAGAGCGCATCGCTGTCACCAACGACGATATGGCCGATGCCGTCGCGATCGCCATCGCGGCGAAGAACACGGACCTCTACCGGATGCTCAAGCACAACATGGAGAAGGCGGCATGAATGACATGACGCACGATTTTTCCGCCGATGCTGTTGCCGAGCTTGAGCAGGTGCTTCTTGGCGCCTTCCTGATGGATAATGGTGCGCTGGATGCGGTCCCGTTCCTTGAGCCCGAGCACTTCTATGACCAGGTGCATCAGGACATCTTTCGGCTGATCCGCAGCTTGGTCGCGAAGGGCCGGCGGGCCGACCCGATGATCCTACGCACCTTCTTCGACCCAGAAACGAAGGTCGGTGAAATCTCGATTGGCCAATATCTCTCCAGACTCGCGGCTGAGGCTGGAATGCCGGGTCTCGTGCGCGATTACGCGCTCGGGGTGATCGAGGATCATGCCTCCCGCTTCGCGGCGGCCGAGCTGGAGGACCATGCCAAGCGGTTCCTTCGCCGCGATCCGGCCGACAGCATATCCGGGCTCTGTTCTTCCGTCGAAGACGCCATCGGCAAGGTCCGGTCGTTGGCTCCGACGGTTCAGGACAAGGACGATGCCGGCAGCGCTGTGGACGCCGTCCTGCACGAGCTGTCGCCGGGAGCCAATCGGGCAGGGCAGGTCATTCCGGTGCCCATTCCGGAGCTTGCCGACCTTCTGGATGACGACGGCCTGCGGCCGGGAAACCTCTATGGGCTGCTCGGCGCGTCAAGCGAAGGCAAGACGTCTCTGACACTCCAGATCGCGCGGCATGTCTGCGAGCTTGGTCACCCCTGCCTGATCCTCTCCTACGACCAGACGCCGGAGCAGATCGCCCGTCAGATGATGACGCAGGAGACCAGCATCTCGGTCCCACAGATCCTTCGGGCATCACTCAACGAGCACGAAGCCGGATTGCTGTCGACCTCGGCAGAGCGGATCCGCGTGCTGCCTCTGAAGATGCGACGCATGACAAACCAGAAGATGGGCACGCTCTGCGGCATCGCCCGGCGATGGGTCGACAAGACCAGAAAGACGCGCCGCGCCGACGGCCGCGAGTGGGGGGCTCCGCTGATCATCCTCGACCATGTCAGCGCGGTGACGCCGGACGATCCCAGGGCGGACGCCGGCTCGAAGGCATCGAACATCAACCGGCAGGGTAAGGCGCTCGCTGAAGAACTCGGCGCCGCCTGCTGGTTTCTGAACCAGCGCAACGGCGAAGGCAGCCGGCGCTTCGTTCCCCGCCCGATCGCGGCGGACCTCTACGGAGGCGAGGCGGCCCGGCAGGACTACGACAGCGTGCTCTACGTCTACCGCCCAGAACGCTGGCGAGACGAACAGCTCCGCATCGCCAAGGATGAGAAGGAGGCCGAGCAGATCAGGAACAGGTTTCGGCTCAAGGAGAGCTTCGACGCCACGCCGATGGACCCGGAAGGCAAGGCCGAGATCGGCACCATCAAGGGCCGGTACGGCGGAATGAAAATGGCCATCGTCGAATTCGAGGCGCGGTTTACCCGATACCGGTCGATGCGCCGGCAGGAGCAGGAGTTGCCGTTCTGATGGATACGATCGACATCCCCATCGACCAGCCCGACGCCTCTTTCGGCTGCATCGGCGACCGGTATTACGGCATCTATCGTCGGCCGCATGGCAAATGGCGCCAGCTTCTCGGGAAGAACAAGGAGCGGCTCTATTTCGACAGCGCCCAGGAGGCAACGCGGGCTGCTATGGCCGAGGTCAACCGTCAGCTCTTCGGCAAGATCAGAGCCGATCGGATGCCGGACGAAAAACAGGTCGCGAAGGTGCTCGACGTCGAGGGTTGGCGGAAGAGCCGAGCCAATACCGCACTCCAAGAGCGAGAGACGCTGTTCCGAGGGCTCGGCAAGCGCAGCATTGAGGTTCGGAAAGCGAGGATCGGATGACTATCGATGACGACATGCTGATTTTCGAGTTGGAGACGGCGCAGGATTTCTCGACGTTGGAGCCGATTGGCGGCGTCGATGGCCTCGATCACCTAACCCGGCGCGTCTTCGGATCGGGCTGGAGCTTCGCCGACCAGGGTGACCTCCGCGAAGCAACGTGCGGGTCGATCGACGCCGCCCTCAAGATCGCCGAGCGACTGTTCCCGGACTGGAGCAAAACGGTGCTCTGGAACGGCTGCCAAGGATGGCTTTGCGGCCTGACCGACGACAGGGACGATGGACGGTCGATGCGATCCTACGACAGCCATGCAGCGACGGGTGGGCTCTCCATGCTGGTCGCGATCCTCAAGGCGGTGATCGACACCGATGAACGCGAGAAAGCGAGCGCGGCATGACCTATGCACTGACATGGAGAACCAAGCCGATGCTGATCATCTTCGACCTCGACGGCACGCTGGCGCTCACTGGACACCGGGAGCACTTCCTACGCCGGCCATATGCCGAGAAGGACTGGCGAGGCTTTTACGCCGCCTGCGACAAGGACGAACCGTGCGCGCCGATCATCCGCACCGCGCTCGCCTTCGATGCGATCGGCGAACAGGTCGAGATTTGGTCCGGCCGATCCGATGAAGTCGCCGAGAAGACGACGGCATGGCTCCAGAAGCACGGTCTTGGCCATCTCACCATCCGCACGCGGAAATCCGGAGACCATCGCCACGACACGGTGCTCAAGCAGGAGTGGATGGAGGAGCTGGACCGGAAGCCCGATCTGGTCTTCGAAGACAGGGCGCGGATGGTCGAGATGTGGCGCTCGCACGGCATCGTCTGTTGCCAGGTCGCGCCGGGAAATTTCTGAGGTGTCGATATGAGCGACGAACCGATAGAAGAACCGGACTTCGTTGGTGGCGTGAAGGTCGTCGACATTGGCGATATCCGCGTTGCTCGCGGTCTGACACGGCGCCCGGCTTCGTCCTGCAAGCATCATCGGGTCAACTACGATTCCAGAGAGCGCCGCATCTGGTGCAAGGACTGCGAGAGGGACGTCGATGCCTTCGACGCCTTCCTTTTGCTGGTGGAGTATTTCGATCGCGAGAAGGCACGCCTGGATAGCCGGGAACAGCGGCTGAAAGAGGCTGAGGCTTTCCAGGCCAGATCCATCGCGGCCAAGGAAATCGACAAGGCGTGGCGGTCCCGCACTATGGTCCCGTGCTGCCCTGCCTGTGGTCAGGGGCTCTTCCCAGAGGACTTCAAGAGCGGCGTGGCCATGCTCGGTCGCGACTATGCCGAGGCGCGCCGCAAGCGCCGGCTGGAGGGCAAATGACCGAAGACCGGATCATCGCCCTCCTGGCCGAATACGGCATCCAGGTCATCGGCAAGAGCCGGTATCCCGAGCCAGGGCAGACACGGGCGCCGGAGACTGTCGCCAGGATCGCCAGGAAGCACGGCGAAGAACATGTGCGCCTCGTGCTCTCGACGCTGGCCGAAACAGCCAACAACGGGCTCTGCCTCGACGAGGTGGGGTTCTGGACAGCGTCCGACATGATCCGCGCCTGCCGGCCAATCATCGATCGTGATGCGACGGCCTGGCTAGAACTCTGGGACGCGATGCCGATCGGCCCGCTGCAGGCCATGATGCAGGATCTCGCCGGGGTCGTGCCGCAGCGCTTCGCCCTCGACGGTGCTATCTATGAACGGGTTGTGCGTCGCTTCGGATCGGATCAGCTCGACTTGCTAGACGACAGGAGAACGCCATGAACGAAGGCGATATCGCAGAGATGTTCATCCGCGCGGCCGAGATCGATCGGGCCATCCCCGAGCATGTGGGGCCGCAGCAGCCTCGGTCTTTGGCGCTCCCCTATGTTCATGACTGGCTCGACAAGCTCGGGTGGGGCACCAAGCGACTTGAGGAAGAGCGCAGGGAGTTCTGGGAGCGGTTGGGTTTGATGCCGTCCTCGGCCGAACTGTCGGAGGTCGAGATCCTTCGGGCCTGGCTTCTCGCCGTGAAGGACGCCGGCGAGCGCCGCTGCCTGCTCGCGTGGGCTCGGTCAAAGGCCGGCGGCATGACCTTCAAGAGGTGGTGCTTCAAGGTCGAGGGCATTCACCCAGAGACCGGAAGGCGCCGAAAAGATCGGGCACTCTCGCGTATCAATCGAGAACTTCGCGGCAGGACATTGCAGAATAACGAAATGCGGGTTTCGGGGGTGTTGCTCGACAGTCCAGAAAACGGGTACATTTCAGCCAACATCGAAGACGAGCGCGAGCAGCCAGCCCATGGGCTGACATGGCGCGACGATCCCTCCATGAAGCTCGTCAATGATCCCGAATTCCGCGATTTTTCATGGGCGGCCAAGCGAAACGCGCGGCGCCGGCAACTGGCTGCGAAGAAGGCTGCGGAGGCAGGCGAGTTGAAGCGGAGCAAAGCCGCATAGAGATCACTCGCCGTAGGGAAAGAGCTTTCTCTCTTTTTCAATAGAAATTTCTATTATTCATTCTTGGCGGCGACATCGATAAACACTATAGATGCCTCGTCGTCCAAGCCGTGGTCGATATCCTCCAGTATGCGATAGGGAAAGCTAAAGTTGACAGATTGCGCCGTTATCGGCTGTTCGCACGGCAAATTCGAAATCGAAAATACAATTTCTTTCTGTGGATCTATCCGGGTGAGATGTTGACAGCAATTATAGTGAGCCCTGATTCCTCTAACTTTCATGGCTTTGTATGTATCTGAGCAAAGGCCTCCTCTCATACCGATGACGGATGTTGCTCTGTCTTGGTCGAGCTGGATCCGAATTGGGATTTTATTTATATTTGTAACGCCAACTACGATATTGAGGTTGTCGTCAACGACTTCAAATCCGATCAGCCGAGACGCGAGATAGGCGTTGGTGAACTTGGGCTCAAATCCTGGCTTGAAAAAGACCTTGTTCTTTTCATCGCGGGTATCATCTATGACCGCAAGCGGCTGGGAGCCGCCCAGCGCCTCCATGGAAGACAAGAAAATTGGTAAGGCGTACTCGACGCATTTGTGGAATTGGTTTGCGTCGGCAAGGGATTGAATTCCTTCCCATTCCTCATTCTTCAGCTTCGCCTCGGCTTCAGCGCCGGCTTCAGCGAGCTTTTTGAATATAACCGTTTGTACTCCGGCGCTCGCGTCAAGGCTGTAGAGTTCATTGGAGCCGCTGAGAGTTCCGCCGCGACAGAGGGAAATGATGCCCTCAGTGACTGTCGGTATATCGCTGGGATCAAGGGGATCGGCGAGGGCGGTTGTCTGGGCCGCGACCGACGCTACTGCGGCCATCGCATAGAACATTGCCGTCCGGTACATGATCTCCTCCAAAGCCGCTGACTTTAATCAAACGATGTTAGCATCTGAGAAATTGCATGCAACCAGGGCGCGTTTTGGTGCTCGATACCCCGAGCGCGCGACAGGGCACCCTTCGGGGACACCGAACTGGTGGCGACGCGAATACACGTGGCCCTATGTCTCGAAATATGCTAGCGAACTGAAGCGGCGAAAGGCCGCTTAGTTGACGAGAGTATGTGCCGAGGGGGATCGTTGAATATCGGCAAGATGCCTCGCCGTTGGCCGGGCATCTGAATGCTGTTGGGCGCATTGTTGGCGTCATCAGTGCAGCGATGATGATCGGGCAAGCGATGCGCGACAAATATCATAACCTACATAAATTTGATATCGACATACGGTTCATCTTTTTTTATGGCGCCCGTTGAATATATTGATAAGGGCCGATCGTTCCAATTAAGATGGCATGTGAAATTAGATTTATAGCATAAATCATAGGTGTTATCGTACTTATATATAATAGCGACGCCTTTTTCTGGTATTATCTCGATGGATGCCGCGAAGCGGCCTCCAGAAAGACATAAATCAAGGCGAGAATATATTCTGTAAATCGTGCCGGTTGGTATGGTCGGTTCAATTTTGCATTTATCCGACGGCCAAGTCTCGATGTCTGATATCGCTTGGCTGTTGGGTTTTGTACTTGATAGAACGTCGGATATCAGAGCGCGCAATTCTGAGGCACTCGTTGATAGGCCGTCTTCTCCGGGAGGCCCTGGTTCACCTCTAGGACCTTGAGGACCGGGTTCTCCTTTTGGACCTCTGGGGCCTGGCTCCCCCTTCTCTCCGCGTAAAACGCCGGTTCCAGCAGCCGATAAGCCCTTGAGCTGGGTTTGGAGTTCAGCGATATCATTTCGAGCAGTGTCTAATTTATTCTGCAAGTCGAAGACATACCAAGCTAGCCCGACTACGCCTGTCGCGAGCGCCATGATGCTTACAACCGAATCGAGAATGTGTGTCCGTCCGTCGGGCATAGGCCTGCTACCAACTAAGAATTGCATCTCAGAAAAACATGCCCAACCGGGCTTGCCAAGATCTCGTCCGTGCGACTGCAGTGGCAGGGTGCCTTACAGGAGAGTGCCGGTTGCGGCGGTGTGACGTTCGCGTCTCTCAACACACTCTCCGACAGGCCCCACACGGACGCGCGGCTGCAGTGGGAGCGGCGGCCTACGAGAACTTAAGTCGTGAAGCCTTTAGCTAACGGAATGACGAGCTTCCGATAACATTACCAGCCAGGAGTGCGGGCGGCTTTCGAGTAATGTCGTTCTGCAATAACGCCAAGGTCAACGTGCTTCTCGCAAGCTTGGCATTCGAACCGACGACGGCCGGAGTATGTGCCGTGGAACTGCAGAATTGAGAGCTGTTTCTTGCGGAAGCAATTCGGGCAAGCAAGGTGCGGTGGATCACCGTTCAGTTTTTCTTGCTTCGCTTCATAAGCAAATGTGTCACCGCCGAAATCCCTGAGCGCGTAGCGGGAAGCAATCGCATCCCATTGATCGTATAAATCTAGCAGGTGCCGCATTTCCTGCATTTGATCTCTAGCGTCCGATGCGGCTTGCTGAGCTTCTAGGATCTTTGCTTGCAACTCGATAACAGCAGCGTTAACCGCGGCGCGGTCATTGAGATCTTTGATGCTTTTCGCGATGTCGAACGCGCCTTTGAGCGCACCAATACCTGCAGCGAGTTCCCCAACCACATGTTCCTCCATCTATCACCAGCGAGAAGTAAATCACCAGTTGTGGAGATTGGCAACGAAACCAACGGCCACCCAATTGGTGCACTGAACAAGGAGACATGGTGCTGCGAGCAAGAGATGCCACGGCAAGTTAGCCTGCCTTACGTAGTCGGCCTGTTACTCTCGGTCTGAAATGAACCTGCATGATCAAACGATCGCGCTTGGCCGCCTCTCTCTGAGCGCCTCCATCGCGAGAGCGATGTGCTTTGGAACGGGCTTGTCCTTCCGGTACGAGGCGATCTGACGGCGAGCTACGCCAAGCGTTGCAGCCATGCCATCGAGGGTCATGGCCAGATCATCCATGGTTTGCCGGAAATCTGCATTGGTCATGTCTCGGGGCAGGCGCTCGATCCACTCAGCGGACAGAGCGATATCGCCAGGCCAGCCAAGGGCGCTGCCCCAGTCTTCGACTTGCACCTGTCGGAACAAGTCCGGGTCGGAGCGAAGCGGCACGAAATGGCGATGATTGAACAGAGCCGGCGCGAGGTCGATTTCCTCCGTGCCGCCGCCGCTCCACTCGATACGCACGCGAAAGCCGTCCAGCGGCACAACGGAAGCAATGCGGGGCAGTGGCTTGCCCACCACGACCATCTCGTCATCCATTGAGGCGGTTCCAGACATCTTCGATCACCTTCCGGTTGGCGGTTGCCCATTCGAGGGCTTTACGAAGGTCCTTGGCGCGGATCGAACCGGCCATGACCTGCATGGTAGAAAGGCGAACCAGCACGTCGCCGTCGGCAGTCAGCACGTGGAAATGCGGAGGGTTGTGGTCGTCAGCATAGACCGTGATCTTGATGCTTCCGAGGATGACGACCGTGGGCATGACTTCCTTCCTGCTGACACGAAGGAATATAATGCATTTTGTGCACTAGTGCAAGATGTGCACTATTAAAACCTGCCGCTTTTGGAGCTGAATTCCGCTCATCAACGATCGGCTTTCGCCGACTGCGAGCAACCCGCAGGGTAGAAAATTCCCGCCTATAAAAGAGAGGCGGGGGCAAGGGCGTTGCAGCGCCCAAGCCGCGAGACAGAACCTCGCATGACCTAAGTCGGCCGAACATCGGCCATCCCGCCACCGCGCACGCGGCGGGGCCATAGGGATTGCGAGTCGTGCAACAAAGCAAGGAGCTGGCCGTCGAGTGGCGGCCGATCGCGGAAGTTTTCCCCTACGAGGGCAATCCGAGAAGGATTTCCGAACAGGCGGTCGACAAGGTCGCAGCATCGATCGAGGCATTCGGGTGGCGCCAGCCCATCGTGGTCGATCCCGCTGGCGTCATCATCGTTGGGCACACTCGGTTTCGGGCGGCGCAGCAGCTCGGTCTTGATCGGGTGCCGGTCCATATCGCCGATCTTTCGGCAGAACAGGCCCGCGCCTATCGGCTGGCCGACAACCGGTTGGCCGAAGAAACAGGGTGGGACGAAGCGAAGCTCCACCTCGAGCTTGGGGCATTGTCCGCAGCGGACTTCGATCTGTCGCTCGCGGGCTTCGATCCGGTCGACCTGTCGTCTGGCGATGCCTTCGCTCCGATCGATGCCGGCGAGGTGAAGCCGCTCGACAGGATCGACGTCGAGAAGTGCCCGGCCTGCGGACGGCCCCTGTGAGCGGCCTGCGGTTGGACTGGGTCGGCAACGACGCGGTCACCTACGCCTGCGAACACTGGCACTATTCGCGATCGGTCCCGGCGGGACGGAAAATGGCGGTGGGTGTCTGGGAGGCCGGTGTCTTCAAGGGCGTGGTGATTTTCAGTCGTGGATCGACGCCGCTGATCGGCTCGCCCTATGGCTTGTCGCAAAGCGAGGTGTGCGAGCTGACGCGAGTTGCGTTGCGAGAGCATAAGGCGCCGGTCAGCCGCATCGTCGCGATCGCCATTCGCCTGCTGCGGAAGGCGGCACCGGGCCTGAGGCTGATCGTCTCCTATGCCGCCCACGAGCAAGGGCATCATGGCGGCATCTATCAGGCTGGTGGCTGGATCTACGAAGGTCCGATGGAAAGCCACAGCTACATCGTGAAGGGCAAGCCGTCTCACGCGCGGTCGCTGGTCTCGAAATACGGTTCATCGAGCCTCGATTGGCTTCAGCAGAACGTCGATCCGTACGCCCGAAAAATCGCCGACCTGGTTCGGCATAAGTATCTGATGCCGCTGGACGGAGACATTCGTGACGACATCCGGCGACTCGCAAAACCCTACCCAAAGCGCGCGAAGCAGGCGACGGACGGGGACCACCCGGACGGCGGCGGGGCAGCACCGACCCGCGCGCTCCAAGACACCTAAGGAAGGCTCAAAGGGGAAGGGCGGTCGCCGACCCTTCGAACCGTCGGCAGATCAGCGCAAGCTGGTGGAAGCGATGGCGGGCTACGGCGTGCCCGAGACCGACATCGCCCGCGTGGTCGGCATTGATCCCAAGACGCTCCGTAAGCACTGCCGCGACGAACTCGAAACCGGCCATGTGAAGGCCAACAGCCGCGTTGCCGAAAGCCTTTACAAGAAGGCCATCGGAAACGGTGCGGGATCGGTGACGGCGGCCATCTTCTGGATGAAGACGAGGGCAGGATGGAAGGAAACGTCTGTCCATCAGCACTCCGGAGCCGACGGCGGCCCGATCCAAACCATGGACGTTTCGCATCTGACCGATGAGCAGCTTGCAGCCCTCAACGCCGCGCTCGGTGGCGCTGCCGATGTCTCCAGCGGAGATGAGGCAGATCGTCCAGCAGGAGATCGCGAGGCGGAAGGCTAAGGCACAGGAAGGCGGCTGGAAGCGCGAGAAAGAACGCTGTGCGGCCGATATCGTCTACTGGTTCGATCGGTGGGTCTACACGTACGATCCTCGCCTGGTGGGCCAGAAGAACCCGGACGGCACACGCAAGAGCCCCTATGTCCCGTTCAAGCTCTGGCCGAAGCAGCGCGACGTCATCCTGTGGATGCGCGATCGGCTAGCAGCCTTGGAAGAGGGATTGATCGAGAAGAGCCGCGACACCGGCGCAACCTATCTGACTGCGGGCTTCGCGCTTCACCAATGGCTGTTTGAGCCCGGCTTCAAGGCGACATTCGGGTCTCGCAAGGTCGACTACGTCGACAAGAGGGATAATCCGGACGCCATCTTCGCGAAGCTGCGGATCATGCTCCGGCGTCTGCCGACGGAAATGCTGCCTGAGGGTTTCAACTGGGCGCAGCACGACAACTACATGCGGATCGTCAACCCGGAGACGGGGGCGGTCATCTCTGGCGAGGGTGGCGAGGACATGGGCCGTGGTGGCCGGTCCTCGCTCTATGTGGTGGACGAGGCTGCCTTCGTGCCGAATGCCGAGACGGTCGAGAAGGCGCTGTCGGGCAACACTGACTGCGTGATCTGGGTTTCCTCGGTCAATGGCATGGGCAACCTGTTCGCCCGGAAGCGTCATTCGATCCTGAAGCCCCACCAGATCGCCCGGTTACACTGGCGAGATGATCCGCGGAAGACGGATGAATGGGCCGCGTCGAAGCAGGCCAGCTTCTCCGATCCGACAACATGGGCGAGCGAGTACGACATCGACTACAGCGCCTCGGTCGAGGGCATCTGCATCCCTGCGCTATGGGTGGAGAGTGCGAAACGCCTTCGCGCGCTGGAGCCTCGGCTAAGAGCTTCGAATGAGGCTGTGATCGGCCTCGACGTGGGCGCCGGCAAGGCGAAGTCGGTTGCGGTCCCAAGGCGAGGAGCAATCGTCCTGCCGCCGCAGTCGCGCGGTCAACCTGACACGACCGACACTGCCTTTTGGGCGCTCGATATCTCGAAGGACTGCGGTGCCTCCCGGCTGAACTTCGACGCTCCTGGCGTTGGCGCCGGCGTCTCGTCAACGCTGATGCACAACCCGGACGACGGCTTGCAGGTGAACGCCATCAACACGGGCAACCCGCCATCGGAAAAGCTCTGGCCGGACGGACGAACGTCGGACGAGATGTTCGCCAACCAGAAGGCCGAAATCTGGTGGCGGTGCCGAACGGCGCTCCAGCGCACGCACGAGCACGTGTTGTTCCTGGGGAACAAGGAAGACGGCAAGGAGCATCCCGTCACCGAACTGATGGCACTCCCGAGCGGCGATAAGGAATCAGACACGCTCTGCTTTCAGCTCTCCCTGGTGAAGTGGGGCAAGAACGACCGCGGCAAGATCGTGATTGAGAAGAAAGAGGCGTTGGCAAGGCGAGGCATTGCATCGCCCGACCATGCGGATGCGCTGATGCTGACGTTCGCTGAGCCCAAGCTCGGCTTTGTCTACGGCATGCTTGAGGTTCTGGACTGATGATCGTTGACGGCCTCAAGAGCTTTGCCGTGGGCATGGCCACCCGGATGGGTCTCGGCTCCGAACGGGATAAGTCGGCTGCCCTCGGCTTCGGTCTTCAGCTCGTCACGCCCCAAGAACTGGAGGCGATGTATCGCTCGGACTGGCTGTCGCGGAAAATCGTCGACATCATCCCGAACGACATGACGCGGGAATGGCGCGACTGGCAGGCTGAGAAACCGCAGATCGAGGCGATCGAGGAGACCGAGAAGCGCCTCGACGTGGTGCGAAAGGTCAACCGCGCCCTGCGCAAGGCGCGGCTCAAGGGCGGTGCGGCAATCTTCATCGGTATCCGCGGCGCCGATCACGGCCAGGAACTTAAACCGGAGACCGTCGGGAAGGATGGGCTCGAGTATCTGCATGTTCTTGGTCGAGACGAGGTGACGGTCGGCCAGCCCATTCTTGACGTGATCAGCCCGCTATATAGTGAGCCAGAGTGGTACGAGGTCCGCAGCCGGCAGGGCGGATCGGTTCGAGTTCATCCGTCCCGCATCGTCCGGTTCGTCGGGATGGAAATCCTCGACGATCAGACGCGAGAGTCGCAGCAGGGCTGGGGAGATAGCGTCCTGCAGGCGGTCTACGACGCGATCAAGAACGCGACTTCGGTCCAGGCGCACACGGCCTCACTGATCCCGGAAGCCAAGCAGGACATCATCTACATGCCGGGGCTCTCGGCCACGCTGGCAAGGTCCGGTGGTGAAGAGCTGCTGATCAAGCGGTTCAGCTATGCGGCTTCGCTCAAGAACCTGTTTTCGCTGACTTTGTTGGAAGGGACGGGCGGGACCGGAGACCAAGCCCAGGGCGAGCGATGGGAGCAGAAACAGATCAGCTTCGCCCAGCTTCCCGAGCTGATGCAGCAGTATCTTCAGATAGCCTGCGGCGCGGCCGACATCACAGCCATTCGCCTTCTCGGCGAGGCACCTTCAGGCCTCGGTTCGAACGGCGAATCCGCACTGATCAGCTATTACGACAACATCGGTGCTCGGCAGCGGACGGAACTGACGCCGCAGATGCACCGGCTGGACGAAGTGACCATCCGTTCGGCGCTCGGGGATCGCCCTCCGGAGATCTATTACGAGTGGGCGCCGCTTTGGTCTCTCAACGAAAAGGAGAGGGCCGACGTCTTCTCCAAGGTTGCTGCTGCGGCGCGTTCGATCATCGGGGGCGGGGCTGGCCAGCCGTCTATCATCGCCCTGGAGCCGTTCAGCGAGGCGCTGGTCAACACCATCGTCGAGATGGGCGTGATGCCTGGCCTCGACAACGCGATCGACACCTATGGCGGGACGATCGAGGAAGAGCCGGATCCGGCCGATGTTGAGGCGGCGGTGGTTGCTCAACAGCAGAGCGCCTCCGTCAGCCGCATGCAGGCCACTGCGAACGATGCGGCGCCCCGGACGCTGTATGTGAGCCGGAAGGTGCTGAACGCTGCCAGCATCCTTCGGTGGGCGAAATCGCAGGGGTTCGAAACGACGCTCCCAGCCGATGATCTGCATGTGACCATCGCGTTCAGCCGGGCGCCCGTCGACTGGATGAAGGTCGGCGAGAGCTGGTCATCCGAGATCAAGATCGCCGCTGGCGGCCCACGCATGATGGAGCAGTTCGGCGACGCGACGGTCCTGTTGATCTCAGCGCGCGAGCTGGAATGGCGGCACGAGGAGATCGAGAGGGCTGGCGCGTCATGGGATCATCCCGAGTACCAGCCGCACATCACGATCAGCTATGGGTTCAAGGGCGACCTTTCGAAGGTCCAGCCCTACCAAGGCGAAATCGTGCTCGGATCTGAAGTATTCGCTGAGGTCAATGAAGACTGGTCCGCGGGCATCAAGGAGACCTGACACAGCCGCAGCAGAGCACAACACCGCTTGGTGCTTCTACTTTTTGCCTTTCGGCTTCGGCTTCGGCTTGCCATCGCCATGCGCCAGCACGGCGCCAGCAAGCCGCTTGGTATCTTTCCCGGCTTTGGGATCCCGCAACTTCTGCGCAGCCAGCTTTTCGATCTCGGGTGAGTGATCCCGTGGTCCTTTCACATTCGCCATCTACTCATCTCCTAGTCATGACGGATTGAGTTGATGCACGTGCACACGCTGTAGTCGAGCGAAGTGAGGGATAATCCCATGCAATTCACAGATATCGTGGCGATCGCGGGAACGCGGCGGCGCGAGGACGGCTCCCTTGTGGCCGATGCGAGGATCGCGAGGACCGGCGTCCAGGTCTATCTCGGCAGCGAGGTCGAGCGGCCGGACATGACGACGGTGCGCGTCTATCGACCGGGTTCCGAGGTGTTCAGCGATGACACCATGAAGTCGGCAGCCCATCGCCCGGTAACGAACGACCATCCCGCCGAGATGGTCAACGCCAACAACTGGCGCCAGCACGCGGTCGGGCACACCGGCGACGAGATTAAGGGCGAAGGTAAATTCATACGCGTCCCAATGATGGTCAGCGACGCCGCAGCCATCAAGGACATCGAGGGCGGCAAGCGGGAACTTTCCGCCGGCTATGTCTGCGCTCTCGACTGGACGCCCGGCACGACACCCGATGGCGAGCCCTTCGACGCCATTCAGAAGGATATCCGGCTTAACCACGTTGCCATCGTGCAGCGGGGCAGGGCCGGTTCACAGGTCCGCATTGGTGACAGTGCGGAGGCGAGCGGCGAGGGCCGCATCACTTGGGGCGCCGCCCCGATCACCGTAGCAGACACGAAAGGACCGGAGATGCCGGACAATCTGCGCACTGTGATGGTCGACAACCTCTCGGTCCAGACGACCGACCAGGGCGCTCAGGCCATCGACAAGCTGACCACCGAACGTGAGGCCGTCCGTAAAGCTTTGGCCGATGCTGAGAAGGTCTATGCCAAAGCGCTGGCCGACAAGGACGCCGATCTCGCCGCGGCCGGCGCCAAGCATGCCGATGAGCTGAAGGCCAAGGATGCGGAGATCGCCAAGCGCGACGAGGAAATCGGCACGCTCAAGGCCGACCTAAAGAAAGCGCAGGACAGCGCTCCAAAGCCCTCTGACCTAGACAAGATGGTGGCGGATCGCGTCGCACTCGTCACCACGGCCCGTGCCATCATCGACAGCGTGAAGGTGGATGGCGTCGCCGACGCCGATATTAAGAAGGCAGTCGTGGTCGCCAAGTTCGGCGAGGACTTCATCAAGGACGCCGCGGAGGTCGAGATCGCCGGCATGTTCAAGGCGCTCGCCAAGGATGCGAAGCCCTCCGACAGCTTCGCCCAGACCGTCGCCGGCAGGCTCCAGACCAGCGACACGGCCGACAAGGCCGCGACGGACGCCTACGCCAAGATGATCTCGGACATGCAGTCGGCGCATCGTCCGGCGGCCGCGTAAGGAGACGTTACCATGGCCCCCTATCAGACCACCTACAGCGCGGCACCGGCCAAGGGCCTTCCCGGCCAGATCTCCAGCGAGGAGAAGTGCAACGAAGTGTCCCGCACTGTGGAGACGGCTGCCGGCATCAAGTTCGGCGCTCCGGCGCAGCGCGGCTCCGGCGATCACGGAGCGGCAATCCTATCGACCGGTGATTTCCTCGGCATTGCGGTGCTTCATCCTGCGGTTCCCGCCAATGATAGCAACCCGGATGCCTATCCGCAGTACTTTACTGGCGCTTTCATGACGATGGGCACGATCTTCGTCACGGCAGACGCAACAGTCGCGGCGGGCGATCCCGTCTACTACGTCACCGGGACGGGCCGATACACTAATACCGACAATTCAAGCGCCAATCCGGTCATCCCCGACGCCTTCTTCGAGGAGGCTGGCGCCGATGGAGGCGTGGTCGAGATCAGTCTCGGTCTGCGTCATCAGGCCTAATCCGAGAAAGGATCAGCACCCATGAACATCATGACCCCGCGGCCTTTCGCGGATGCCCAGGCCGCGTTCCCCTTCGTCATCTCGCAAGGGCGCAACATCGAGACGCGCATCTACCAGAAGCGCTATCCAACCTTCAATTACGGCACGCATGTACCGGTCGTGACCGAGGGGAACGAATGGGCCATCGGCACCATGTTCTTCACGGTCGACATCGCCGGCGAGGCGAAGTTCATCTCCGGCGCCGCCAACGATATCCCGTTCAGCGCAGCGACGCGCGGCCAGGAGGCGCACGACTATGCCATGATCGGCGCTGGTTGGGATTGGAACATGGAGGAGGTCAATCAGGCCGCCCTCTATGGCATCCCGATCAGCGACACCAAGGCGATGGCGTCGTCGCAGAGCATCGAACGGCTGCTCAATTCGATCGCGATGACCGGATCGACCGAGAAGAACTGGACGGGCTTCGTCAACAACGCCAGTGTGACCCGCGTCGACGTTGTTGCGGACGGCACCGGCTCTTCGACGTTCTGGGCGGACAAGACCAACGACCAGATCCTCCGCGACATCAATGATCTGCTTGGCAGCATCCGCGACAATTCGGAAGAGATTGAATGGGCGGACAGCCTTCGCCTGCCGCCGGAAGCCTTCCGGCTGCTTAACAATCGCCGTCTCGGCGCCGGCGACGGCGTACTGAACCTTCTGGACTATCTCCGCAAGAACAACGTCTACACTGCGGAGACGGGACAGCCACTCGACATTCAGCCGCTGCGAGAACTGGCAAGCGCTTCCAATGATGGTGGCGGGCGAATGGTCGCTTATCGGCGTGACCCGGAAGTCCTGCGCTTCCATCTTCCGATGCCACGTCGCGTTCTTCAGCCGCGGCAAAAGTCAATCATGGCCTTCGAGCAAGGTGTGATTGCGCGCACCGGCGGGACGGAAATTCGACTTCCCGGTGCGGTCGCTTACGGTGACGAGATCGCCGACGTGCCGGCATAAGGAGGGGTCGAGTCATGAAGGTCACGAACAACGCCAAGGGGCTCCAGGGTATCCAGACCGTCAAGGGGATGGTGTTCCTGAGGCCGGGCGAGACCAAGACCGTCGACATGACGGAATCGCAGGCGGAGAGGGCAAGGCGGCTGTCGTTCCTTGCCCTCTCCGGGGATCCGGTCTCTGACGCGGATACGGAGGCTGAGGCGACCTCCGACGATAATCCGCAGACGGTGGAGGTGCTCGGGCATTTCTCCACGGTCCTGCAGGAGCAGGGGGCGGCGATCGAAGCCCTGCAGCAGTCGATTTCCGATTTGTCGGGCAAGATCGACGCTTTGAAGGCGAATGACGGCTCCGCTACGAACGAAGCGCCGAAGGCCGTGCCGGTCTACGAGGTCAAGCAGACGTCGCCTGGCTGGTACGCAATCTTCGAGGGCGAGACGCAGCTCACCAAGGGGCTACGCCAGACCGACGTCGAGGGCTTCGACGCCAAGACCGATGCCGAGAAAGCCGCCTTCGTCGATGCGAACAAGGCTGAGGACTGACCCATGGCGGGCTACGGCACAGACCAGGGCCTGACGGATTACGCCGCGACGGTCGGCTATACGATCCCGGACGGCGCCACCCTTGCCGTGGCTCGCCAACTCGGCAGCGATTACGTCGATGGGCTCTATGGAGACAGGTTCCCCGGAGAGCCCACCGGCGGCATCGAGCAGGAACGTGCCTGGCCGCGTACTGGCGCCACGATCGACGGTTCGACGCTTGCCGGCGATGTCATCCCCTCGCGCGTTGTGAATGCCTCTTACGAGGCCGCCATGTTGCAGATGACGACGCCAGGCATCCTGACGAAGACCTTCACACCTGGCGAGCGGAAGGTGCTGACTGAGGTCAAGGGCATCAAGTGGGAAGTCGTCGGGTCGGATGCCGGCGCGCC
Source organism: Consotaella aegiceratis (assembly GCF_036541425.1). NCBI lineage: Bacteria > Pseudomonadati > Pseudomonadota > Alphaproteobacteria > Hyphomicrobiales > Aurantimonadaceae > Consotaella > Consotaella aegiceratis. The sequence goes on along the minus strand of NZ_JAZHFT010000029.1, from coordinate 20,649 downwards.
GCCTGTGGTCGTCTCGACGACGATCGAGGGGATGCTGGCGCCTCTGCTTCTGCTCCGCAACATTCCCTCAATCCTGGTGGTGTGAGCCATGGCAGAGGACTGGTCCTCGATCGCGGCCGAAGTGGACGCGGCGCTGCTTGAGATCGCGGATGTCTCGCAGTCCGACGGTCACATCGCCACGCTGCGCCGCATGGTGTCGTCGGGCGGCGGCAATCCGTGGGAGCCGGGCGGCGGCACGACCACAACGACCTATCACGAGCTGGCAGTCGTTGAGGGCTTTGAAGAGGTCCGCGATGCGACCGGGAGCTTGATCGGACAGACGCGGCATACGCTCACGGTTTCGGCCGCCGGCGTCAAGCCGCTGAAGTCCGACACGGTGGCGGTTGGCTTCGCTGCGGCCGACGTCACCGCCGACACGCCGTTCGCGGCGATCCTGGCCGTGCGGCCGTTGGCGCCGGCTGGCGTTGCCGTCCTCTACGAGATCGACCTGGTTTCCTGATGGCCCATCGACCTTCCTTGCGCAAACGGCTGGAATCTCTTGTTGCTGAGATGGAGCCGCAAGCCCAGAAGGCCTTCTTTGAGAGCATTGCCGATCTACGCGCCGGGGCAGACCTTAAGGCGCTTGTGGAGGCCCTTGAGGCGCGCGACATCGATGCGGCTATCCGCGCGCTGAACCTGGAGCCATCGGCTCTCAGGCCATTTTCACGGGCCATTGAGCAGGCCTACGAAGGCGGCGGCGGGATAACGGCCGAAGCCGTCAGTGATTTGTTCAGCCGACAGGGCGCAAAGACGGTAATCCGGTTCGATCTGACCAATCCGCGAGCCCAGGCGCAGATAAGCGAGTTCGGCCTTCAGAAGGTCGCGGCTGATGTCCTGCCGGACATGCGGCAGTCGGCGAGAACGATCATCGAGGCGGGATATTTGCAAGGCCGCGGGCCAAAAGACATTGGCCGTGACCTGGTCGGGCGGGTGAACCGTGTCACGGGGCGATTGGAAGGTGGCACGGTCGGGCTCACGAACAACCAGACCGAATATGTCCTATCGATGCGCCAGCGACTGGCATCCGGTGATCCGGCCAAGATGCGCAAGGTGCTCGCCATGAAGCGCCGGGACAAGCGTTTTGACCGGACTATCGCGAAGTACATCAAGGAAGGGAAGCCGGTCCCGCAAGACATGATCGACCGAATGGCGGGGCGCTATGCCGATCGGCTGACACAGCTTCGCGGCGAAATGCTCGCCAGGACCGAGGTCGGGCAAGCCGTCCACAGAGCCAAGCATGAGTCTTTCAAGCAGGGGCTGGAAAAAACCGGGTACACTGAACAAGCCGTGACCCGCAGGTGGCGTCACTCTGGACTGCATGGGGAAGATTCTCGCCCGCAGCACATCGCCATGAACAACGTGACGGTGAAGGGCATGACGCAGCCGTTCGTCATGCCGGACGGCACCCGCATGATGCACCCGCTGGACATGTCTCTCGGCGCTGGGGCTAACCACATCGTCGGCTGCCGGTGCGACGAAGAGATCGACATCGACTTCAGCGAGGGGCTGGACTGATGGCGGGCAATTTCGAGGCCGCTGTTTCGGCATGGGCGGCCAAGTCCGAAAGGCGCATGACGGCCGTGTTTCGAGAGGCGACGCAATCTCTGTCCAACGAGGTGAGGAAGCCGAAGAGCGAGGGCGGCCACATGCCCATCGTCACGGGCAACCTGCGGCGATCTTTGTTGGCCTCCACCTCCGAAATCCCGACGCTGAAGCCGGGCGCGGAAGACTTCTCCGAGAACGATAAGCAGATCACCTTGACCATCGCGGGGGCGACCCTCGGCGAGACGATCTATCTCGGCTTCCAGGCCGCCTATGCACGTCGGATGGAATACGGGTTCAAGGGACAGGACAGCCTCGGCAGGACGTACAATCAGGCTGGCAACGGCTTTGTGCGGCTCGCAGTGCAGCGGTGGCAGGCCATCGTCGACGAAGCGGCCCGGACTATTCAGTCTCGCGTGGAATCTCGCTGACGCCCTCGCGCACGATGATCGTGGCCTGCTGAAGCAATCCAATCTGCCGAATGATCGTGGAAATCACGTCCTGCCCGAGCGGCGTGGCGGCGCGCTTGCCGTGGAACAGCAGAAGCGCGGCGTGCAGCAGCTCGTAGACTTCATCATCGCTCAGCGGTTCAGGCATCAGCAAGGGATAGCACATGCCGACGATCCCGGCCACGATCGAGGGCGCGCTATTCTACCGGGTCAGCACCCTTACGCTGACACCCGCTCTAACGATCGAGTGGCCCGGCGAAGATTTCGCGCAGCCGGCGTCGAACCGGTGGCTACGAGTCAATCATCTGCCAAACACCAACCGGCGCCTGTTCAACAAGGGCACCGATCCCCATCAGCGGGTCGGCATCCTGCAGATCGACGTCATCGTGCCGATCGAGACGAGGCAGATCGACGCCACAGAACTCGCCGGGCAGGTCGCGTCTCACTTCCCCGCTGGTCTGCCGATGCGCAGCGGAGGGCTCACCGTAAAGGTCACGCGCGCCCCCGACATCGCAGCACCGGTGGATGAGAACCCGCGCAAGAGCATCCCCGTCAGCATCTCCTACGAATGCTTCATCTGACTCATCCACGCGCCTGACAAGGAGCCCCCACCATGGCGATCAACACGACGGCCGAATCCCGCTTCTTCATCGGGCCGGTCATCAACTCCGACGACTATCTCGACATGACGGCAGAAGACGCCATCACCGCGTTCGAGGCCATCGCCGACAACGACTGGACGGAGGTCGAGGAAGTCGAGGACTTCGGCGAACACGGCGATACCTCGGAAGAGGTGACCTTCACTGCGGTCAAGAACGCGCGCGTCCGCAAGCTGAAGGGGCCGCGCAACGCCGGCACCAAGACCGTCGTCGTCGGCCGCGATCCTCTCGATCCGGGTCAGCAGGACATGGCGGCGGCTGAAGGCACCAAGTTCAACTATGCGTTCAAGACCATCCACGCCGACGCGCCCGATGACACCTATTCCAGCTCGATCGAGTATTTCGGCGGCATGGTCATGTCGAAAGCCGTCAACCAGGGCAACGTTTCCAACGTGACGCGCCGCACCTTCGCGATCGGCGTCAATACCGCGATCTACGAAGTGCTGCCGGCAGTCATTCCCTGACCTCTATCGCGCTGCGCGAAGGGCCGCTGGCGTTGTCGGGACGCTGGCGGCCCGCCCCGACGCTTTCCCGACAATCATCCCCGACAGGTGAACTATGACGACGAAAGAACAAGCCGCTTCGCCGGCCTTCGACCTTGCCGACCTCGATGCGTCAGACGAAGACGAGATGGAGGTCTATTCGAACGGCAACCAGACCGGTTGGAAGTGGCGGTTCGCCGGCCCGGGCCATCCCAAAGCTATCGAGCAATCCAACCGCTTGGCCCGGGAACGTTTGCAGCGCGAGCGCCAGCAGGAGCAGGCCCAGGTCAACGGCCGCAAGTGGAAGGCGCCAGAGGAAAGTCCCGACGAGGCGCTGGAACGCAACGTGCGCGTCGTGACGGATCGGTTGCTCGGTTGGTCTCCCATCACCATGGGTGGCGAGCCCTATCCGTACTCGCCGGAGAACGCCCGAGCGTTGCTGATGGATCGGCGGAAATCTGCCCTTCTGATCCAGGCCCTGGAATTCCTTGGCGACGAGCGGTCTTTTACGACGCGCTCGGAGAAGGCCTGAGGGCATACGCCGAGCGAGCGTTTCCGCTTTCGATCCGTGATGAGAGCGGGAAGAGCCTTCGTGATCGTCTTGAGAAGCGCACTGAGAAGGCCGAGAAAAAGGGACAGGCGGATCGCGCAGCGGTCTATGCCAATGCGCTCGAAACCCCGCCATTTCCCGATCCGCTTGCTTTCGTCTGGTCCGCCTACAGCCGCATCAGGGCGCGCAAGGCATCTGGCATCAACGGGCTTGATCCGATCGGGTGGCCGGACATCGACGCCTTTGCCAGGCTGACCAGGACATGGCTGCCACCTTGGGCGGTCGGCCTGATCGAGGACCTGGACGGCATCTTCCTGGATGCGCCTGATGGTGTGAAGGCGATCATGGCCGAAATCGACAAGGCTGCCACGCGAGAGGCACCGCGAGCCGTCGGCAAGAGCGTGAGAAGGCGTCAGGACGATAGGTAGCCACCGCCTCCGGATGGCCTTTCTATTGGAAAGTCCCGCTCTGGATGCGCGCTACTACCTCAAGAGCTTTATTAAAGCCCCGGAGGTCGGTCGCCACGTCCTTGGGATAATCATTCGGCCAACCATAATATCTCGCGGTAAATTTTTCGCCGGACTTCATTTGTTCAAGTACGCGCGACGCAGTTACGCATCCGTCACGATCTGTCGATATCGCGGAGTTGGCGTCTACGCGGATCTTTCCGGTTCTACCAGGGAAATCATGCCCTAGGATGCAGACTGACACTGGTTTTATTGAAGGACCGTAATATACAAACGGGCCGCCGATGCCGCCGGATATTTGGCATTTCCGCCGATCATCCATGGCATCCCTTGTACAGTTGATATCCCACCCTGCGGAAAGGACCGAAGGGCCAGTTCGTACCGATCCACTTCCATCGGGAAATACCGACACAGACAACCCGTCTTCGATCGATCGGGTCGAATTATCAAGCACGGGCTGATTCGCAGGACCAGATGGCGCCGGCACACACGCCGACAGAAACAACAGCATCGAAATCGCGAAAGCCCGCATATTCACCTCCTCTTTGGGGCGGAGACGCTAGCGCGCACCTGGACGAAAGGCAAAGATAATGGCTGCTGATCTTGCCATGCTTGCACTCGGCGTCGACAGCAGCGAGGTGGTCGGGGCGTCCAAAGATTTGGACCGGATCAAGGAAGCGGCGAAGAAGGCTGAGGGTGCAGCCGACAGCTTCGGTTCCAAGGCGAATGCCGCTGGCAAGAAAGCTGCGGCGGCCAACGACAATGCGGCTCGCTCAGCAGAGCGTCTCAGCCGCGTCTATGACGTGTTGCGTGGCAAGATGGTCGCGCTCGGCGCAGCGGCGGTGGCTTCGATCGCTGCGGCGTTCACTGTCGGGCCTGTTTTTGCGTTTCAGGATGCACTTGCCGAGGTCTCGACGCTGGTCGATACGACGAAGTTCGACATGCGCGGGCTTGCCGATGCGGCTCTTGAGCAGTCGACGGCATTCGGCGGCTCTCCGGCGCAGCAGGTCAAGGCATACTACCAGATCATTTCGGCGGGTGCGTCCAGCGCGGCCGAAGCGACCGATATCCTGACAGCGGCGAATAAGCTCGCGGTTGGCGGCGTGACGGACGTTGCGACGGCGGCAGACGGTCTGACCTCGGTGCTTAATGCCTATGGCGACCAGGTCGACGGCGCCGCGTCGGTCTCGGATGCGCTGTTCGTGGGCATGCGGGCTGGCAAGACTACGATCGGCGAACTGTCCGGCGCCCTTGGTCGCGTCGCGCCTCTGGCCGCGCAGACGGGCGTCCAATTCGATGAGCTGGTCGCATCTGTAGCGGCTCTGACCAAGGGAGGCATCTCGACAGCCGAAAGCGTGACAGGCGTTCGCGCGATCCTCGCCGCTGTGGCGAAGCCAACGTCGGAGGCTTCGAAGCTCGCGAAGCAACTGGGTATCGATTTCAGCATCGTCGGGCTTCAAGCGAAGGGCTTCGAAGGATTTCTGTCCGACCTCGTGACCAGGACGCACGGCAACACCGATGCGCTCGCGCAGTTGTTCGGTGGCGTCGAGGCGCTGGTTCCAATCCTCGCCCTGTCGGGGCAGGCGGGCGAAGACTTCACGGCGATCCTGGAGCAGATGGCGGACAAGGCCGGCGCCACGGAAGATGCCTTCTCCAAGATGGCGAACTCGCCGGGATTTCAGGCGGGGCGCGTTTGGTCGGCTCTTCAGGCTGAGATTACAGGGGTCGGCAGCACCATGTCTGGTGCTTTCGTGACTGCGCTGAAGGCCGTCGCAGACAATATGCACGTCATCGTCGGCTTGGTTGAGGTAGTGGGGGCGGGCCTTCTCGCAGCCTTCGCTCCGGCCATCCTTGCAGCTATGGCGACCGGGCTAACCGCTATCGGTGCCGCTGGTGTCGCTGCCATATCGGCTATCACTGTTGCAATCGCAGCCAATCCACTCGGTGCTCTCCTGGTGGCCATCACGACGATCATCACCGCCCTTTATGTCTTCAGAGACGATATCGAGCGGGTATTCGGGGTCGATGTCATTGGCGAAGCTGAGGATGCCGCTAATCGGATTATTGGCGCCTTTGTTGGCGGCTACGATGTCGTAAAGCGGCAGTGGGAAAATCTCCCGACTCTCTTCAGTGCACTGGGCAAGGAAGCATGGAACAACCTGATCTCTGAGTTCGAAAAGCCTTGGCTTTCCGTCAATGGAAAGACGTGGATCTCTGGCCTCGACATGTCGGGCATGAAGGCGAAGTTGACCGACGAGGAAAAGGCCTCTCGTGCTGACGCCACCGCGACCTTCAACGAGGCATTTTATCGTGACTACACCGGTGCAGCCGGTGCCAGCATAACCGGCGATGCAGGGACGGCAGAAGATAGCCTCGCCAAGATCAAGAAGGCTGCCGACGAAGCCACCGGCTCGCTGGGCCTCTTGGGCGATGCCGGCGACAAGGCGGGGAAGAAGACGAAGACGGCAGCCGAGAAAGCCGCCGAATCCTACGCCGACATCGTTCAGGGTGCGCAGCAGTTCATCGCGTCTCAGCAACTTGAAGCCGAAACGCTTGGGATGACCGACCGGGCCGCGAACGCGCTGCGCTACGAACAGGAGATGCTGAACAAGGCGGCTAACGACAACATCACGTTGACGGCGGCGCAGCGGGATGAACTGGCCGGCCTGGCGCTGCAGATGTCGGCAACGGAGGCCGCGACGAAGGCGGCCAAGGAGGCTTTCAGTTTTGCCCGCGATCTTGTCGGGGGCTTTGTGCAGGATCTCCGCCAGGGTCTTCAGAATGGCGAGGGTTTCTGGAAGTCTTTCGGCAATGCGGCGCTCGGCGTCCTCGACAAGATCGTCGACAAGCTCCTGAACAATGTCCTCGATGCGCTCTTCCAGGTGAACACTGTCGGAGCTAGTGGAGGTGGCGGTGGTCTCCTCGGATCGTTGCTTGGGCTATTCGGAGGCGGGAACACGGGGGGGCTATACGCCAGCGGCGGTTACACCGGAAACGGGGCCACAAATGCTGCTGCGGGCATCGTCCATGGCCAGGAGTACGTCTTCTCGGCTGCGGCAACCCGCGCCATAGGCGTGCGCAATCTGGACGCTCTGCACGGGGCAGCCAAGGGATATGCGGGCGGCGGATACGTCGCGCCAGTGTCGCCGCGGATGCAGGCGCCAGCCAACCAGGAGTCCCCCAACATCACCCTCGGTGGCACGTCCATAGTGGTCAATGGCAATGCCGATGCGGCGACTGTCGAGGACATGCGGACGCTCCTGGCGCAGAACCAGAAGGATACCCTCTCAGCCGTTCAGCAGAACTTCGGTGGGTACTACCGCGAAGCCAAGCGGCGCGGGAAGGTGCGTTGATGGCGATCACTTTTCCCCGTCCACTGCCGAGCATCGAGTTTGATGTCGAAAGCCAACTCGATCTTGTCCTGAGCGTTTCGCAAGCGCGATCTGGCAATCGCCTAACCAACATTGTCGAGTTCGCAGATCCGGTATGGATGGCGAGCATGGAGACGCAGCCGCTCTATCCTGAGGATTGTCGGGCCGTGAGCGCTTGGTGGGATTCTCTACGCGGCGGCCTGCGTACGGTTCTGTTCCGCGAACCTAGCTATTCATCTCCGATAGGTCAGATCGGAAACCGAGGCCCCGAGCTGACGCCCGGCACGGTCTCCAGCATCACCAACGGCAACGAGGCCGCGATCAGTGGAGTTGATGCAGGCCTCGTCCTCGACGAAGGGGATTATGTGTCATTCACCGCCGTGAATGGCGTGCGTCACCTCGGCCGCGTGTCGGACGCCGCCGGCAGCGGCACTAGTCGGACGGTGGCGTTCGAACCGCCGGCGCCGATCGGGCTCGACCTGGCCGGCGCCGTGGCGCGCTTCGATCGGGCCGAGTTGCTGATGCGGCCGGTTTCGGGATCGTTCAACGTGTCGGTGACCGGTGGTCTCAAGGTGATCACGTTTCAGCTTGTCGAGAGCGCGTCATGAGGACGCTCAACCACGAGGTTCAAGACTTGCACAGAGTCGAGTGCCTTTCGCCTTACGATTGGATGGTGCTGAATGCGGAAAGGAAAGACGTGATGGACAAGCAGCAGAAGAGTGATGGCGACCGCATCGGCGGAATCGTCTTGTGCGACCCTGTGCGCGTCTCCCGAATCGGCCCGGATCGGATCGATCTGGTTCAGGCTGGCAAGTCGGGGGCCATCCGCATCACCGCAGTTGGCAAGGGCGCACTACGGGTTGATGTCTTGGGTTCGGAGACGATTCCAGGCGCCACAGTGCTGGCAGACCAGGTAGCCGTCGCTCACGAATGACCCGTCATTGCTATAGCCGGGAATGATCGTTTCTCCGCACTGCCCGCAGGTGATGTCGAGATCGCCGCCGCCTTCCAAAAAGCCGCCTCCACCGTGGATTTCAGCAAAATCCTCGCCGTCGGCTGGCTTCCCGAGCGGCAATTTTACTTGTCTCGCCATGACGATTCCCTCCTCCGATCGCTCACCCTCGCACCCCGACAACCGGGAGTCGAGTCAGAGGATAACTCAACATGAGAACGCTGCCCGAGACCGTGCTCGCCAAGCTCGATGCCGGCGGGATCGCCATTCGCGGCACGATCCTCTTTCAGTTCGGCACCGGCACCTATCCTTTCTGGAACGGGACGCAGCCGCTGACCTACGAGGGGGTGACCTATCTGCCGGGCGGCATCCTCGAGGTGGCGGCCATTCCCGGCTCGTGGGGCATGGATGCCGAGGGGCTGGAGATCAGCCTGGCGGCCGCACCCGAGGACGGACTGACCCCCGAGGTGCTGGCGACGATCGAAGCGGAGGATTACCACCAGCGGCCGGTCACCATCTCCGACCTCTACATCGATCCCGAGACGCGTCAGATCCTGTTCCGCGAGCCGGTCTATCGCGGCACCGTCGACGTGATCGAGCATCAGGACGGGCCGGACGCCAAGCTGGTCGTCCGTTGCGAAAGCCGGGCGCTCGACAATCAGCGGGAGGGCTATCGCACGCGCTCCAACGCCGACCAGCAGCTGATCCACGCCGGCGATCTGTTCTTCGAGCACGCCGAGGTGGCCGGCAAGCAGGATTACTATTGGGGGCGGGAGAAGCCGTAATGAGCGATCAGGCAGGATACATCATCAGCGGCGGGCGCACGCTCGTCATCGATGAGAAGAGTGGCGCCATGCACTTCTTTGCCGAGAGGCAGGCCGGCGAAGCATGGTGTTCCGATCGGGGAATTAAGCTCGATCGACCCGGTTGCGCAGCCGGGCAAAATGGCACTTCAATGCCTCCAGCGTCTTCCGAGTAGCTTCAGCCTCGGCTTCTTCAGTAGCGGGCGTAATGGTACCTTTCGCACTCGTCATGATCTCCGCTTCCAGCGCGCTGATCCAGTCTTCGTCATAGCCGCCGCTCTTTGCAGCTAAGGCCTCGGATGTAGCATCGAGTGCGCCGAAGAGCGCGATAATCATCACGCGAGCCTCGAAAAGATCCATGGGACCTTGCACGTCGCCGATGTGCTTCAGGCCATTCGTCATTCTGTCCTCCTGCAGTGTGCACGGCTCGACAGTTGATCACCGGACTTGATCAGGAGCAATCCATGCGTGTGACCGGCTGGGAGCAGGCGCTTGTGCGCGCGATCGAGCGTCACGCGGCGATGCCGTTCGCCTGGGGCAAGAGCGACTGCGGATATCTGGCGTTCGACTGCATCGAGGCGGTCACCGGCGCGGATCCGTTCGCCGACTTTCGCAGCTACACGACCGAACTCGGCGCGGCCCGCAAACTGCGTCGTGCGGGCTTCGAGACGGTCGAGGACCTGTTCGCTTCGGTCCTCGAAGACACGCCGCCGACACTCGCCCAGCGCGGCGACATCGGCGTGATCGAACGGGGCGGGCAGTTGGCCGGCTGCGTGTTCACGTCCTTCGGCGTCGCGGTGAAGTCGGATTGCGGCGTGTCCTACGAGCCGATCACGGCGGTCACGCGAGCTTTCAAGGTCCGATAGACCATGCCGTTTCTTGCTCCTGCCATAGCGGCGGTTGCCGGCGCGCTGGGCGCCGGCGCCGGGCTGGCCGCGACGATCGGCCAGATCGGCGCCGCAGCCATCGGCATCGGTCTCAGCGTCGCCGCGCAGGCGCTGAAGAAGACGCCGGAGACTGAGACGACGAGCGGCACCAAGCTCGAGGTGCAATACGGCGCCGATGTCGAGCGGCAGATCGCCGTCGGCCTGGTGGCCGTGGCCGGGCACGACATCTACACCAACACCTATGGCGGGTCGAACAAGAAGATCCAGAAGGTGTTCGAGCTGTCGGACAGCCGCATCACGGCCGTCACGCGTATCGCCATCAACGGCTACTGGTACAGCCTCGACCTCTCCGACGAGGATGCCGATCGCGGCTATGCAGTGATCGGGACCGATTCCGACAACGACAGCGCACAGGGGCACATTCGCTTCAAGATCTACGACGGAACGCAGACGGCGGCGGACCCGAACCTGATCGAGGAGGCCAACCCATCAGGGCGCTGGACCGAGAACCATGTCGGCATCGGCATCTCCTACGTGGTGGTGACTGCCGAATGGGACGACGAGGACATGTCGTCGTTTCCGCAGTTCCTGTTCGAGTTCCAGGGCGCGCCGCTCTACGACCTGCGCAAGGACGACACGGTCGGCGGGGCCGGCTCGCACCGCTGGGACGATCCGACGACGTGGGAATATTCCGAGAACCCGATCGTCCAGTCCTACAACTACGAGCGCGGGTTCTTCATCGGTGACGAGCTGATCATGGGCAAGGGGATGCCGGCGAGCGATCTGCCGCCGGCGGCCTGGATGTCCGCCATGAACGTTTGCGACGAGGCCGTGGACGATGCGGCGCGCTATCGCTCCGGTTTCATCTTTTCTGCCGGCGACGGCGTGACGCATACGGACAATCTGGAGCCGGTGCTGAACGCGGCCGCCGCCATGCTGGTCGAGAAGGTCGACGGCGACTATCCGATCGTCGGCGCCAACCAGCCGGTGGTCGCCACCCTGACGGATGACGACCTGATCGTCGATGCGTCGCGAACCTTCCAGGCCAAGCGCTCGCGCACCGAACTCGTCAACGCGGTGTTCGGCTCCTTCAACAAGCCGGACGATCTTTGGTCGAGCACGTCCTATGAGCCGCAGATCAACGAGACGGCACAGGCGGCCGATCGCGAGCGGCACGCCGTACCTCTCGACTTCGAGGCGGTCGACAACGAGGGGCAGGCGATCCGTCTGGCCGACATCGCGATCCGCGAGAACCGCTATCAGGCGAGCGCCACGATCACCGTACGGCCGCGCTGGGTCAGGCTGGAGGTCGGCGACTGGATCACCTGGACCTCGGCGCGCTACGGCAACCGCACCTATCGCGTCGTCGGGCGCTCGCTGGCGCCGATGAACGGGCAGGGCGCCCGCAACGTGAACCTGTCGCTGCAGGAGATCGGCAACGGCGTCTACGATTCGAGCGTGACCATTCCGGAGCGCACGGTGCGGGTGGGGCAGGCGGCGCCGGTCTACACCTCGACCCTGCCCGGGTTCGGCGTGCTGCCGACCACGGTCACCAGCGAGGACGGGCGGACCTATCCGGCCCTCTATGCCTACTGGACCCTGATCGACGACGTGACGGTCGACTCCGTCGTTCTGCGCTACTGGAACGCCGCCGACGACAGCCAAAAGATCACGAAGGTGATCCAGCTCGACCATGCCGCTCCTCAGACGGATGCGATCCTCGCCGAAGGCGTGCTGCCGCGAACGCAGTATGAGATCGAGGGAACGGTGGTCGCCAATCCTCCGCGCGGCACGACATGGGCGGGTCCGGTCACGGTCACCACGGGCGACGAGGATCTGACGGTTCGGCTCGTGGATCTGGAGGAGGACGTGCAGGAGGTTCTCGCTCAAGGCCAGGAGGACTTCGATGCCTTCCGGGCTCTGATCGAGAGTTTGTCCAGTTCGGTCGCGCTCAGCGCAGGCCACAGCCTGAGCGAGGTCAACCGGCTGAACGGTGTGGCTTTCGACCTGTCGGGCGGCCTGGACGAGACCGGCGCGGCGCTGATCGCGGAACAGCAGACGCGGCAGACGGCCGACGATCTGGCCGCCTCCCAGATCGAGGGCGCGGTGACGCGGATCGGCGGCCTCGAAGACGACGTCGTCGCCCAGTCGGCCGCCCAGCAGCTACTCGAAAGCCGCACGGCAACGGTGGAAGGGCTGGTCGACACGCAAGGGCAGGCGATCACGGCCGTTCAGTCGAGCCTCGGCGATGTCGAGGGTCAGGTGTCGGGTCAGGCCACGGCCCTCGACCAGTACAGGACCGAAGCACAGCAGACCACGGTGGGCGTGGTGGTCACGTCCTCGTCGCTCTCCGGCGTGGAATCGGTGCTGGAAAAGATCGCGGGCGACAGCGCCGTGAGCACGGCGCAAGCGCTGATCGACGCGGCGGGCCAAAACGACCTGGTTTGGAAGGTGACGGCCAGGGTCGCAACCGAAGAGACGACGCGAGCCAGCGAGACGGCGGCCCTGGCTTCGCGAACGACAGTGGTCGAAACGGGACTGTCGAACGCCCAAAGCAACATCAGCGGGGTTTCGCAGTCCGTCTCGCAGCTGACCAGCGCGACACAGCAGAATGCCAGCGGCATCGCAACCAACGCCTCGAATATCCAGTCGGCTCAGTCGTCGATCGGCGGCCTGCAAACGACAGCGAACAACCAGGCGACGGCGCTCAACAGCTTGCAGACCACGGTCACTCAGCAAGGCACCGACATCGAGGCCAATGCCAGCGCACTTATCGGCGTCCAGGCGCAGGTCGACGAGGCTACCGCCGAGGGATTGATCCGTTTCGAAGCGGTCGCCGCCCCGAGCGGGGTCAGCGCGCGACTGTCGATCCAGGTGCGGGCGACCGCCGGCGGCGGCTATACCAACGCGGGGCTTTATCTCGACGTGCTGTCCGACGGCACGAGCCGCATCGTGCAGGTGGCGGACCAGATCATCTTTTCCAATGGCGCCACCCCGTTCGTCTACGAGGACAGCGTGGCCAAGCTCAACATCGCCCGGTTCAACCAGCTCGTTTCCGGCAACGGCAAGCTGGTGATCGACGGCGTCAACGGCACGATCTCGATCTACGACTGATGGCGCTTCGATCCTACATCAGCGCGGGCCGGCTCATCGTTTCCGAGGCCGGCTATGCCGCAGGTCCATCGCTGGCCGACGCGCACAAGGTGTTCGACAGCGACTGGCTGTTCAGCGGCCGGGTGGTAGCCTCCGGCTTTTTGCTCGATCCATCGTCGCCGGACGATGATGACAACACGACCAGCAGCTCCGCCGATCAGACCGTCGCTTTGCCCATGACTTTCGATCAGATTCCGAAGGTCCGGCTGCTTCTCGTGATCCCTTCGGACTACGTATCGCAGACCGACTTCGTGACGGCGAACAACGGGCGCTTCGTCAAGTCCGTCAACGCCAACCAGTTCGTTATCGGCCGCCGGAGGACGTCGGCCGGGTCAAGCAAGCGGTATCGCCGTCACGTGTTCTATTGGGTCTACTCGTCATGACGCGGCGCATCGCCTTGGGGCAGGTCGACGGGGTATTCGGTGCTGCGATCGCCAAACCCGGATACGATGTCGAAACGGCCAGCTCCGGCAGCCTGCTGTTGACGGCGCAGGACAAGATCACCCGAGTGATCGCGGCCGGGACGTTCAGTGTCGTCGTCGATTATGCCCATGAAGAGCAGTACGATGACGGGGCTGGTGGCACCTACTACGAAGCCTACTTTCGATATCGGTGGTCCGCACCAATGCCCGGTTCGATATCGCTGCCCAACATGCATGTCTTCGTGTCGATGAAAGTGAAGGGGCAGTCAAAAAGGGACTACCTGCCTCCGATCTCATTCGCCTATGACGGCTCGTCGATCTCCTATGACAGCGGGGATGTACGCGATCCGTTCAATCCTCCGTTGCCCGAGAGCGGTGACGGATATTATTTCGTGCTGGGGTAGGCCATGGCACGGCGGGTCTACATAGGGCCAGGCGTCTTCCGGATCAGTTTGCCGGGCTATGACGCCGCGACGGCCGCAGCAGACAATTTGATCATCTCGGAAGGCATCACCACGCTGAAGCCCTGGCTTTCGGGCGAAGTCCTGGTCGATGCCGACGATACGGTCAGCATCACTCTGTCGACACCGGGTCTCTATTTTGCCTTGGCGTGGTTCCGCGATGCCCTTCCGTCCGATGCCGAGATAGCCAACGACGGGGCAACCACACTCTACTATCCCGAGATCACTCAGGATGCCGGCGGCCCATCGATCTGGCCGACCGCCGACAAGTCCAAGTTCAAGATCTACAACCCGATCGAGAATTACGATCTCTACGTCAAATATATCATCTTCCACAATCGCGCAGACTAGATAGGCAGGAACGCCATGGCCATCCAGGCACCTTACACGACCGGCACCGCGACGGTGACGGCGGGGTCGGCTATTGTCACCGGCACCGGGACCAGCTGGGCTCTGAGCCTTGTCAACGGCGGGCTGTTCACCCGATCCGGCATTGCCGTGCCGATCGTATCGGTCGAAAGCAATACCAGCTTGACGCTGGCCTATGCCTGGCCAGGGACCACGGGCACCGGTGCTTATGCCATCGACCTCGGCCGGGCCGAGGCGGCAAGCGCGATCACCACCAACGCCCTGCTGGCCGATCTCGCGAACACGCTCAACTCGCTCGTCTCGCCCTACGCCAAGACGCTTTTGGACGATACCAACGCAGCGACGGCGCGCGCCACGCTCGGCGCCGCTGCTCCCCTCGGCTATACACCAGTCCAGCAGGGCGGCGGCGCGGATCAACTGGCGAACAAAATCTATCTGGGATGGACGTCGGGCAATGGTCTCAAGGCGCAGGTCGACGCGACGGACCTCGGCAAGGTCTGGATCGACCAGCAGGCGACGACGGCACTCGGCGCCGCCTACAGCGGCTATCAAAAGCTCCCATCGGGCCTGATCTTGCAGTGGGGCACGACGACGGCGACACTGGACAGCAGCGGCAACGGGGTTTTTGCCTATCCGACGACCTTTCCGACCAAATGCATAGTCCTGCTGGTGGCCAATGGCGGATCGCCGGTGGCCGGGCAGGCATTCCATGTGTCGGCGCCGGCCTATTCGACATCGCAGGGGTCCTACGGCGTCCGGCCAAACCCGGGCGCCGTGATCACAAGAGTCAACTTTATCGCAATCGGGAACTGACGCCATGAAAGCAGTCTTCGATGCCGACGGCCTGCCGTCGGCCTTCTACGACCCGTCGATCCACGAAACCATCCCCGCCGAAGCCGTCGAAATCTCCGAGGCCGACTGGAGGGCGTTGCTCGCCGGCCAGTGTTGTTGGCGGGACGGCCAGGTCGTCGATTGCGAGCCTTCCGCCGACGCGGTCGCGGCCGGCTATGCCGAGGCGGTCCAAGCCATGCTCGACGCCAAGGCGCGGGAGCGTCAGTACGATTCGATCCAGACGGCCGTCAGCTATCGCGACGACCCAAATGAGCAGTACGCGACCGAGGCACGGGCGCTGTTCGAATGGCGCTCGGCCGTCTGGCAGTATGCCACGGCGCAGCTTGCAGCGGTGCAGGCCGGCGAGCGTTCGCAGCCGAATGTGAGCGACTTCATCACCGAAGTTCAGGTAGCTTGCCCCTTCGAGTGGCCGGACGCCGCCTGATCGGCTGACCCCAACCCAGAACCGCGCCGCACTCCGAGACAGCTTCTTTCTTGTCCGCGAGCCGCGTCCCTTTCGATGAAGACATCATAATCGAATTTGGATACTTCCGCGGGCCGGCTTGTCGATGGAACCCAGATGCCACCCCAGTCTCGATCTGGTTCGCCACCGTTGGATGGAATAGGTCCGATTCAGCAGTCACGGCGCGGTTTCCAGCATCCGAACCTGCCCTCTGAGGTGGCTTTTGGGGAGACGCTCCGCCACTCATGCGACCAGATCGCTCAATCAGAGCGACCACGGAGCTGTGCTTGAAGGGCCGAGCGCTCCGTGGCCACCTTGGCGGTAGGCGAATTGGCATCCTCCTTGCCACCTGTCATCGGCGGCTGAAGGGCCATAAGCCGCCGATGAGTGGCGGAATTCCTATGCCATGGCGCAGTCCAACGGAAGCCCTCGCGCCGGTTGAGATTGAAACGTGGCAGCCGTCATTTGGGGCGGCTTTGCACGGCCGCTGCAAAAGCTTCCGATGCGAAGCGCAAAAAATGCCGACTTTTCGCAAGACTTATAAACGAGCCATTTCAATTTGGAGAAACACAGATGCCAGAGTACGCTTTCCCTGATGACCGCGCCGAAATGGCGACACTCGACACTTCGATCTACACCCATGCTTGGTTTGATGGCAGTGAGTGGGATCTCGTCACCTACAACGCAACACTTGCTGCTGCCGATACCCAGCAAGCGCTCAGTGTCCAGTCTTCTGATGATGCCACGAAGATGTGGGCACGTGAGCACGACGGCGTCCTGAATACGGAGTGGTTCGGCGTTGCGGTCGCCAACAACTCGACAGCCGGGGGCAAAAATTCTCCGTTTCTGCAGGCCGCTTTCGATATGCAGGCGCTGGTCGGCTTCAAGCTTTGGACGCCGCGGACATCCGTGCCCCTGGAGTTCGACGGGAGCGGTACCTTGACGGCACGCGGCGCAGCGATCGCCGTGCGACATCAGATGTCGACGTGGGAGTGTGATGCCTTCCTGGAATGGACGTCCTCGACCGGCGTCTTCTTCGACCTTGCGCCGTCTGATCCTGAGCAGTCAGCACTCATCGCACCGGAATGGAAGATTCGTCGCGCTTACGCTTCGGTCATGCCCAACAATGAGGATGATTATTCCGGCTCCCAGTTCATGATCGCGACGCGTGTCATCAACGCGAAGTTCAAGATCCGCACCGACGACTTTTTTCGCCACTACACGACATATGGATGCACCCGTTGGGATACCGGCAATTGCGAGGTGTACGGCAATACTCTGTGGCCGAAGAATAAGGCGGTTAAAGGCTCCTGGTTCATCTGCCATGACGGCTATGTCTTCAACGACGGAACCCGGCGTCCCGCCGCCAACATGCGCCATCCTGGGTCTGAAGTGACGGCCAATGATGCCACACGAAAGAACATGGAGGTTGGTATTCTCATCCGAGATATGGATGGGTTTTGGTCCGACGTGTCGAGCTATGTCGGATTGGCGAAAGTCGCGGACTTTCGCTTCATCCCGTCGGCGCCTGAGGCCGTCCTCACCAATATTATTCTCGACGGCTTCAAGGACGGCGGCCCAGGTCGGCGGGTCATTGACGAGGAAGTCGTCCCGTCAACCACGGACAACATCGTTGAATTCACCGAGCCCAGCGACGGCTACATGACCGGCACGTGCCGCGCCATTGAGATTCGGGGCATCCTGAGCGGCGCAGCCGGTTCCGGCGTTCGGCTCAACATCGCCAATCTGAGCGACATCAAGATCTCGGGGATCATCAAGGCTTGCACGGCCTACGGTATCAACTGGCTCAAGGGTTCGCGGCTGAATGTTGCGGGCTTGTGCTGTTATGGGAACCTGGCGGGCGACATCAACAATCCGGATGGCCGCACGCTGTACGGTGCCGACGCTGCGATGACCGACAAGAGTGCGACCATCGCATCCTTCGCGACGTTCAAAGTGCCCGCGCTCCAGGATCGTTTCATCATTACCGGCACCAACGCACTCCAGACGATCAACGGCTGGTGGGATCGTCGCGTCATCACGCTGGTGCACGAGGGAGCGCAACTGGTGCGCACGACCGGCAACCTAAGGCCTGAGGGCGGGGTCGAGTATCAGGCGAACAGTGGCGATGTCTCGATGTGGATCTATAGCGCCTCGCAGAGCGCGTGGTTGCAGATCGCCAAATCCAGCAACTAGGAACGCCGCCTAGCTCCCCACAAGAGCGGCAATTTATATGCTTCGCGGGCGTCCTGAAGGGCGCCTTTTGATGGGCGCTTAGGCGCCCTTTTTTCTTGGGCCGTCAGGCCGCAATCCCAGGAGCATTGTGATGCAGATCACAGCGGACACGCTGGCGAAGATCGCCGGCGGCACGATGACGGCTGCCCGCAAGGCGAATATCGCGAGCATTATCGCTGGACTGGAGGCGAGGGGATATGCGCTCGGCCTCGATCAGCCGCAGCGGCTCTGCCACTACATCTCGCAGACCGGCCATGAGAGCGGCCGCTTCGTCTACGACAAGGAGGTGTGGGGACCGACGCCCGCGCAGAAGCGCTACGACACCCGAACCGATCTCGGCAACACCGCGGCGGCCGACGGCGACGGCAAGCTCTACATGGGTCGCACCGGAATCCAGATCACTGGCAAGGCGAACACGACCGCTTTCCGCGACTGGTGCCGGGACCAGGGGCTGCCGGCGCCGGACTTCGTCGCCAACCCCGACCTGATGAACACCGATCCGTGGGAGGGGCTGGGGCCGATCTGGTACTGGTCGACGCGCAATCTCAACCGCTATGCCGACATGGTCGACGGTCTTGAGATGATCACCCGGAAGATCAACGGCGGCACGAACGGCCTCGACGATCGGATCGCGCTCTACGCCAGGACGGCGCTCGTCCTCCTCGGTCGGAAGCTCGAGGCCGGGGCGGTGAAGACGTTTCAGGCCGAGAGTGGTCTGATCGCCGACGACATCGTCGGCCCCGCCACGCGCAAGGCCTTCCATGCGGCACTCGTTGGACTGGACGACGAGGAGGCCGTTGCGCCGGTGGTGGTCACCGAACCGGTCGCCGTGCCCGTGGTCGTGCCGCAGAGCGCGCCGGCGGTTTCTGCCGACCCGGCCGACTTCATCCCGGCGCTCACACTGCCTGAATATCTCAAGCTCGCGGATCACTGCATCACGGCAGCGCGCCAGCTCACGGAGGCCTGATCCATGGACACCCTCATGACCATCCTGCAGCCGATCATCGAGTTGCTGTTGACGATCGCGATCACGGTCGTCGTGCCGGTGGCGGTCGCCGCATTGTGGAAGTGGCTCGGCAAGCTCGGCCTCGACGTCGACCAGAAGCACCGCGACGCGCTCCAGACCGCGATCCAGAACGCTGCCCTCGTGGCGGTGTCGAAGATGGGCGGTCCGGCTATTGCAACCACCGTTTCCGGCGCCGCGCTGGAGACGGCCGTCGATTATGTGAAACGGGCCTCGCCCGACGCGGTGAAGCACTTCGACCTGTCGGCCGATGCGATCGCGGAAAAGGTGAGGCCGAAGGCGGAAGCCATTGTGCAGACGACGCCGACGATCACACAGACCGTTGCAGGCGCGGCCGGTGGCGCGGCGCTGGATGCGGGCCTCGCGGCATTGGTGCGGGCCGCGCGGTGATGTCTTGGGCACGGCACGACGTCCATCTCTGGTTCCTTCGCCTGGTCAGCCGGATCTGGCATAGCATCTGCGATCGACTGACCGACTGGCTCCTGACCGGGTTTACGCTCGCCTGGGGAATCACGCTTGCAGGAGAGGGCGATACCTTCGCGCTCTCGTCCTTCGCGGTCATCAAAA
The DNA here is from genome assembly GCF_036541425.1 of Consotaella aegiceratis. Classification (NCBI taxonomy): domain Bacteria; kingdom Pseudomonadati; phylum Pseudomonadota; class Alphaproteobacteria; order Hyphomicrobiales; family Aurantimonadaceae; genus Consotaella; species Consotaella aegiceratis. The sequence continues at coordinate 923 of NZ_JAZHFT010000029.1, read as the reverse complement.
CCTGGGCGCCTGAGATGGCGTGGGCGGTGGCCTGCCTGATCGTCGGCTTCGCTCGTCTCGCCTTGCTGATCATCAACGGCGCATGGCGCAAGTCGCCACATCTGCGCATTGCCGCAGCGCTCGGCACCATTCCGCTCTGGACGCTGCTGTCGATCGGATACCATCTGGCCCATAGCGGGGTTCCGGGCGATCTCATCTATGCGCTCTGCGCGCTGGCCGAGATCGTCTCTGCCTACAGGGCATCCATCGAAGCCGGCTACAACGACAACGGCGGTCCCCGTCGGGAGAATGTCATGTGATGGGGGACATCGACTGGAATGCGATCTGGATCGGCATCGGCACGGCATGCGGAGCGGCCGTCGCGGTCTTCCTGAAGATCGGACATGAACGGGGAGGGCGGAAGGCTGAAGCCGAAAAGCAGGCCAATGCGGTCGCATCTTTCCAACCGGCCGCGCGCCGATATTCTGAAGACATGATCATGGGGGCCATCGTCGAGGTCAGAGAAGACGTCAAAGAGGTGAGGACCGACGTTGGCGTGGTTCGATCGATCCTGGAGCAAGAGGCCAAAGACCGCCGCGACGATGAACGTGACGAATTGAGGGATTATCGACGACGATTTGGGTCCGACCGCCCCAGGGATGAGTGATGTTAATCCCAGACAGGCGCGCCCCGCTGGCCGAAAGGCTGGCGGGGCTTTTTTTCATCGAAAAAAAACCTCCACCTCTGGTGGAGGAGCAGATGGGTTCGACACCGTATAAAAGAAACCTCCGTGCTTGAGCCACGAAGTGGGCAAGAACGGAGGTCATAGTGGACGATAACCATCTATCCCACTCGACGTGGGACTGCAAATATCACCTCGTATTTGCAAGTAAATACCGAATGAAAAGGCTTTATGGAGAGTTGCGCCGTGAATTGGGCGATCA
>NZ_JAZHFT010000028.1:0-71064 GCF_036541425.1 Consotaella aegiceratis | reverse complement strand
ATAGATGGTTATCGTCCACTATGACCTCCGCTCTTGCCCACTTCGTGGCTCAAGCACGGAGGTTTCTTTTATACGGTGTCGAACCCATCTGCTCCTCCACCAGAGGTGGAGGTTTTTTTCGATGAAAGAAAAAGCCGGGTTCGACGAACCCGGCTAAGGAAGGGCTTCCATAGAAGCAAACCCTTGGGAGGAAACAGTCAATCGGAACGTGGGAGGAGGAATCGTCCGCAACTGACTGAACTTGAAATTAGGCTTATTCTCAAAAGAAACCAGCGCAGCCACGGCATGTCTCCCATGCACTCAGCGCATGGCGGAAACCGAAACCTCCGAACGCCGAACGGATTGAGTCTGGGCTCGCCTCGCGCCTGTCGGAGACGGATCGTCGGCGGCCGGGACGGATGCCACGTGAACGACGCCATTATCGGGAGGTAACTGAAGAGGGAGGCTTCGACATCGCAATCGAATCATGGAGATTCGCTTGAGCACCATCGAAAGAGCCTTCGCCGAAGTCGCCCGATTTCTCAATTTTCTCCCCGACGCGGTCACCGGTCTGCTTTTGCTGGCGATCGCCGCGGCGGGCGCGATCGTCATTCACCGTCTGATCTTGCGGATCGCGCTGCGGGTCACTCAGCGCGGACATCCCTATCTGAAGCAGATCATCCAGCAGACAACGGGGCCGACCCGGCTTGGCGTGGTCATCATCCTGATGGCGGCGGCCCTGGCGGCGGCCCCGTTCCGGGCGGTCGACAAGGACATTTTCCAGCATCTGCTTTTGATCGGCTTCATCACCCTCATCGGATGGGGAGCGGCGACCGCGCTCAACGTCGCGTGCGAGGTCTATTCGAAGCGGTTCGCGCTGGACGTCGAGGACAATCTGATCGCCCGTAAGCACGTGACGCAGGTCCGCATCCTGAAGCGGGCGACGCTGGTTCTCGTGACCCTGCTGACGCTCGGCGCGATCCTCGTCACCTTCGACGGCGTGCGCGAGTACGGCGTATCGCTGCTCGCCTCCGCCGGCGCTGCCGGACTGGTCGTCGGTCTTGCCGCCCAGCCGGTGCTGTCCAACCTGATCGCCGGCATCCAGCTCGCCATCACCCAACCGATCCGGATCGAGGATGCCGTAGTCGTCGAAGGTGAATGGGGCTGGATCGACGAGATCACCATGACCTACATTGTGATCCGGCTGTGGGATTGGCGTCGGCTGGTGGTGCCCATCCGCTATTTCATCGAGCAACCCTTCCAGAACTGGACGCGCAACGGCGCAGCAATCATCGGCAGCGTCCTGCTGCGGCTCGACTACACCGTGCCGATCGACAAGCTGCGCGCCAAGGCGGAAGAGATCACACGCGCCTCGCCGCTGTGGGACGGACAAGTCACCAATGTACAGGTGACCGACGCCGGAGAGCACACGATCGAGGTACGCATCCTGGTGTCGTCGCGCAATTCGCCGAAAGCCTGGGATCTTCGCTGCGAGGTTCGCGAGAAGATCATCACCTGGCTGCAGACGGACTATCCGGGGAGCTTGCCGCGCACGCGGGCCGAACTGTCGCCTCCGGACGGCGCACAAGCGATGTTCGACGGCCAGTGGGTCGCCCGGTCCGATGGGGCGCGCACCGGCGGCGAGATGAGACCCCATGCGGTCTAGCCTAGCGGTCGGGCGACGACTGTCTAGCGGGCATTCGCCAGCGGCTGCGACCCGGCGGATTTGAGCGCCTTGGCGCAGGACATGCCGAAGAAGCCGGCCGACAGCGACCGCACCATCGCCTCGGCCGCCTTCATCAACTCGAAGTTCCCATCCAGCCGTAGCCATTCGGAAATCAGTCCAACCACCGAACAGAAATAGATCTGAGCGGCAAGCCGAGGCTCCCATTCGGGCAGTAGCTCCCCGTCCCGGCGGGCCTTTTCGAAGACCGCGACGATGATCTCCTTGAACCTGTCGTCGGCCTCGCGTTGCCGCACCAGGGCGTCTTCCATCTCTCCAACGTATTCGCATCGATAGAGCAGGATCGAGTAGACACGCTTGATCTGCTCGTCCGTCTCGAAATCGTGACAAGCCTCGACTGTCATGTCGAAGAGTGCCGAGATACTGTCTTCGGCGGACAGGATCGCAGACACCTTGCAGAATTTCTCCTGAGGCAGGCAGATGCGTTCGTGCATCGCCCGGAAAAGATCGAGCTTGTTGGCGAAATGCCAGTAGATGGCGCCACGCGTGACCTTCGCCTCCGCCGCGACTTCCGCCAGCGTGGTGCGCGCTACGCCGTGCTCGTAGAAGACCCGCTCGGCGGCATCCAGAATTGCGCCTCGGGTCTCCAGCGCTTCCTCCCTGGTTCTTCGCACCTCTGACTCCTGTTGTGGTCCGTCGCCCCCTTGCCTACATGCATGTATGTATGTATGTATGACTGCGAACTCATTTGCAACCTGGCGCCAAGCTATTTTTATCGGTTGAGCCTATGCAACCCTCTACTTTTCGTCATTGCGCCCTGCTTCTCCTCCCGGCAGCGCTGTTTGTTTCGACCGCCGGCGTCCGGGCGCAAGCGCCTGAAGCCCCACCACCGGCGGTTTCGGTCGAGACGATCGAACCTAGCCCCCTGCCGATGACCTTCGAATACCCGGGGCGCATCGCCGCCTCGCGCGAGGTCGAGGTACGGGCGCGGGTGAGCGGCATCCTGCTCGAACGAAAGTTCGAGGAAGGCGCGCGCGTCGAGAAGGGGCAGGTGCTGTTCCAGATCGACCCGAAGCCCTACCAGGCCCAAGTCGCGGCCGCAGAGGCTGCCGTGCGCCAGGCGGAAGCCCAGCTCGCCCAGGCCCAGCGTCAGGAAAAGCGTGCGCAGGAACTGGTGCGTCGACAGGCGACCAGCCAGGCGACCCTCGACAACGCGACGTCGTCGCGCGAACTGGCGGAGGCTCAGCTGGCCGCCGCACAGGCCAATCTCCAGACCGCCCAGCTGTCGCTGGAATACGCCACGGTGGAGAGCCCGCTGAGCGGCATCACCAGCCTGGAGCAGGTGCCGGAAGGCAGCCTTCTCGCCAATGGCGACCTGTTGACCAAAGTCAGCCAACTCGATCCGATCTATGTGAATTTCTCGGCGCCGGATACCGAGACGGCCTTCATCCGTCAGCTTCTCGACCAGAGCAACGGCAATGGCGAGCAAACCCTTTCGGTCGGTCTCCAGTTCGGCGACGGCTCCAAGTACGGTCAGACCGGCCGGATCGACTTCACCAGCTCCAGCATCGATTCGGATACGGGGACGGTGCTGTCGCGCGCCGTCCTGCCGAATCACGACGAGCGCCTGCTGCCCGGCCAGTTCGTCCGGGTCACTATCAGCGGCATCGTCATACCCGATGCCATCACCATTCCGACCTCGGCCTTGATGCAAAGCCCGCAGGGCCCGTTCGTCTACACCATAGACGATCAGAGCACGGCCCAGGTGGCCCCGATCCAGATCGCACGCGAGCTCCAGAACCGCGTCGTCATCAATTCCGGGCTCGAGGCAGGCGATCGTGTGGTGACGGAAGGCGTGATCAAGGTCCGGCCGAAGGCGCCCGTCAACGTCGATCGGGACATCGCCCAATCGGAGGCGGAGACCACGGATGTCGCTTCGGACGCTTCCGGCGCCGAAAAGCCCGAGGCTGAGGCCGAAGCTGGAGCCGGAGCCGGGGCGGAAGAGGCCGCGCGATGAACCCTCGCTTCTTCGTAGACCGGCCGGTCTTCGCCTCGGTCATCTCGATCATCATCGTGCTGGCCGGTTTTATCGCCATGCGCGTCCTGCCGGTCGAGCAGTATCCGCAGCTCGTGCCGCCGCAGGTGGTGATCTCGGCCAACTATCCCGGTGCCAGCGCCATGACCGTGGCGCAGACCGTTGCCGCTCCCATCGAGCAGCAGGTCAACGGCGTCGAAGACATGATCTACATGAATTCTGTGAACTCGTCTTCGGGCACATCGCAGATCACCGTGACTTTCGCCAGCGGCACCGATCCCGATCAGGCGACGATCAACGTCAACAACCGCGTCCAGCAGGCGACCGCATCGCTGCCAGAAGAGGTGCAGCGGCTCGGCGTGACGGTTGCCAAGCGCTCGACCTCGATCCTGGCGATCGTCTCCATGTCGTCGAAGGATGCGCGCTACGACCAGACCTATGTGTCGAACTACGCGCTGCTCTATGTGCTCGACGAGCTCAAGCGTGTCCCCGGCGTGGGCGATGCCGAACTCTTCGGGGCGCGCAACTATTCGATGCGCGTGTGGCTGCGCCCGGACGCCCTCGCCCAATACGGCCTGACGCCGAGCGACGTGGCCACCGCGATCCGCGATCAGAACGCCCAGTTCGCCGCCGGACAGTTCGGCGCCGAGCCGAGCCCCAACGAACTCGCCTTCACCTATTCGGTGACGACCGAGGGCCGACTGCCGGATGCAGCGGCCTTCGAGAACATCATCCTGAAGTCGGATTCCAACGCGGCACAGCTGCGCCTGAAGGATGTCGCGCGCGTCGAGCTCGGCGCCCAGGACTACAGCTTCAACGGCCTGCTCAACAACGACCCGACGGTGCCGATCGGCCTCTACCTGCAGCCCGGCGCCAACGCGCTCGACACGCTGGCGGCCGTCAATGACCGCATGGGGGAACTGTCGCGTCAATTCCCCGACGGGATCGAGTACTCGATCCCGTTCGATACGACGAAGTTCGTGCAGGCCTCGATCGACGAGGTGATCCACACCTTCATCGAGGCGATGGTGCTGGTCTTCATCGTCGTCTTCGTCTTCCTGCAGAGCTTCCGTGCGACGCTGATCCCGATGATCGCGGTGCCCGTGTCCATCGTCGGCACCTTCGGCGTCCTGCTCGCCCTCGGCTTTTCGATCAACCTTCTGACGCTGTTCGGCCTGGTCCTGGCCATCGGCATCGTCGTCGACGATGCCATCGTGGTTCTGGAAAACGTCGAACGCATCATGTCGAGCGAAGGCCTGCCGCCCAAGGACGCGACGATCAAGGCGATGTCGGAGGTCACCGGGCCGGTCATCGCCATCGTCCTGGTGCTGTGCGCTGTGTTCATCCCCGTTGCGTTCCTGGGCGGTCTGGCCGGCACGATGTATCGGCAGTTCGCCGTCACCATCGCCGTTTCGGTGACCATCTCGGGCATCGTCGCGCTGACGCTGACGCCGGCCCTGTGCAGCATCATCCTGAAGCCGACCCACGGAGAGCCTCTGGCGCCATTCCGCTGGTTCAACCGCGGCTTCGATGCGCTGACGCGGGCCTATGGCGCGGGCGTCTCGTTCATCATGCGTCGGGTCGTCGTCGCATTCCTGCTGTTCGCCGGCATCGTCGGCGGCGCCTACTATTTCTTTCAGACCCTGCCGGGATCGCTGGTTCCCGACGAGGACCAGGGCGTCCTTTTCGTCGTGTCGATCCTGCCGCCCGCCTCGTCGCTCGGTCGCACCACGGACGTGATGGAACAGGCGACGACGAATCTTCTCCAGCATCCCGCCGTCGACGACGTCGTCGCCTTTGCCGGCTTCGACCTTCTCGCCGGCGTGCAGCGCACCAGCGCCGGAGCGGGTTTCGTGTCGCTGAAGGACTGGGAAGAGCGCAGCGATCCCTCGATGGACGCGCGCAACCTGCCGGGGCCGTTCATCGGCATGAACGCAGGCATCAAGGATGCGATGGTGCTGGCCTTCAACCCGCCTCCCATCATCGGCCTTTCGACCACCGGCGGCTTCGACCTCTATGTGCAGGACCGGGCCGGCAACGGGTCCGACGCGCTGATCGAGACCACCAACGCGCTCGTCGCGGAGGCCTCCAAACGTCCGGAACTGGCCGGACTTCGCTCCAGCTTCTCGGCCAACGTCCCGCAGTACCAGATCGACGTCGACCGCGAGAAGGCGATGGCGCTCGGCGTGCCGATCTCGTCGATCTTCGAGACGATGCAGTCCACCTTCGGCAGTCTCTATGTGAACGACTTCACCCTGCTCGGCCGCAACTATCGCGTCTCGCTGCAGTCCGAAGCGAGCTTTCGCGAAAAGCCGGAGGATCTTCGCTTCGTCTATGTGAAGGCCAACAGCGGCTCGATGATTCCGCTTTCGACGGTCCTCAACGTCAAGCGTGTCGTCGGTCCCGACTTGATCGAGCGCTTCAACGCGTTCACCTCGGCCAAGGTCAGCGGCGGCCCGGCGCCCGGCTATTCCTCGGGCCAGGCGCTGGCGGCCATGCAGGAAGTGGCGGCCAACCTGCCCGAGGGCTACGGCATCGCCTGGACCGGCTCCGCCTATCAGGAGATCGCCACCGGCGGCACCGGCTTCACCGCCGTCGTCTTCGGCATCATCATGGTGTTTTTGATCCTGGCGGCCCAGTATGAGCGGTGGACTCTGCCGCTGGCGGTGATCCTGGCCGTGCCCTTCGCCATGTTCGGCGCGTTGCTGGCGATCTGGCTCCGCGGCCTCAACAACGACGTCTATTTCCAGATCGGTCTGGTGACGCTCGTGGGCCTCGCCGCCAAGAACGCCATTCTGATCGTCGAGTTTGCGGTGCTGAAACGCGATGAAGGTCTGACGGCGTTCGAGGCCGCGCTCGAAGGCGCCAAGCTGCGCTTCCGGCCGATCATCATGACGTCGCTGGCCTTCGTGCTGGGTGTGGTGCCGTTGGCGGTTTCCACCGGCGCGGGCTCTGCCAGCCGGCATTCGATCGGTACCGGCGTGATCGGCGGCATGCTGCTCGCGACGTTCGTCGCGACCTTCTTCATCCCGCTGTTCTATCGCCTGCTCGCGCACGGCACGAGGCGGCGCGATCATTCTGGCCATCCCGAGCCCGCCCCCAGCCCGGCCGAATAGCTGTTCGGCCCCGCGCCGACGTCTTCGGACGCCGATCCATTCGCATTGCGGCCGGCGAGAGACTCTCTCGCCGGCCTTTTCCGTTCAGTCGGCATCCAGGCATCGACAAGCTGCAACCTCGAAGGCCCCGTGTCGTTTGCCGGGGCATTGGAGAGGCCGCAGCGTCGTGCCCGCTTGGGTGCGAATATCGGTTTGCCGGTCTTTACCGGAGGCCCCATGCTTGATTGGATCAACGACAACAGCGGCGCTCTGAACGTCGCCGCGAACCTGGCCATGATCGTCATATGGATCGGCTATCTCCAGCTCTTCCTGGAGAATTTTCGCCGTGAACGGCGGGCCGAAATCCTCATCAATCGCAGTTCATCGTCGCTCGGGCTGGCAGCACGATGCCTGATCAGCAACATGAGTTCGGACGCGATCTATGTGAACAGCCTGATTGGCAGCGTCGAGACCGATCATGGGACATGGACCTGCCCGGTCACGGATCTGGACGAGATCGACGAGAAGAAGAGCCTGCCGGATCTGGCCGAGACCAGCCGACAGGGACCGCTGAAAGTCGCAGACGTGCGAGATTTGGGGAGCTTCCAAAGCCTGATCGACCACGTCGTGCGCTGCGGCAGAAGCGAGGACGGGCGCCGTCTGACAGAGATCGGGCAGCCCCGCGCCTTCACGATCAAGGTGTTCGCCGTCTACGGCTCGGAAGATATTCTGGTGGGCGCCGAACGGTCGTTCGACGTCTGCGCCGGGGACAAGGGCCATCGTCTGGTGCCGCGCACCGTCGGTGCCCGCCAGATCCGCTCCCGGCGCGAGCGCCGGGAGTTGGCCAGCCTACTGGAACAGGATCTCTGAGCGCCCTGCGGATCAATGCCCGCCGGCAGCCGCCCGTTCCGGTTTCCTGATGAAGACGGTGAGAAGCACCAGGGCGCCGAACAGGACCGTCAGTCCCAGGAAGACGTCGGCGAACGACATCACGGCGGCCTCGCGATTGACGGTTTGCGCGAGGCTGCTCAAGGCGGCCGTATTGCCATCGAGCCCGCTCGCCGTGAACGAGGCGGCCATGTCGCTGATGCGGTCTTCCACGACGTCCCTGCCCCAGCGGACATGATCGGCCAGCCGCTGATAGTGCAGCGTCGAGCGGTCGGTCAGCATGGTGTTGATGACGGCAAGACCGACGGCACCGCCGAGATTGCGCGTGAGATTGAAGAGGCCCGAGGCCCCCTTCATCTTCTGCGGCGGCAGCGTGCCGAGCGCGATGTTGTTGATCGGCACCATCGCCATCATCATGCCGACGCCGCGCAGGATCTGCGGAACGAACAGCTCCCAGAAATCCCAGTCGTGGGTCAGATCCGCCATTATCCACGTGCCGAGGCCGAACGCGGCAAAACCGAGCGCCATCATCAGCCGCAGGTCCATCTTGTTGGACAGGATGCCGGACACCGGCGCCATCAAGAACATGGCCAGGCCTGAGACGAACATGGTTTCGCCGATCATCAGCGAGTCGTAGCCGCGAATTTGACCGAGATAGACCGGATAAAGGTAGGTCAGGCCGTAGAGCCCGACGCCCATGATGAACGAAAACAGCGAGCCGAACGTGAAATTGAGATCGCCGAAGGCGCTGAGATCGACGATCGGTTCCTTGGCCGTGAAGGCGCGCAAGAAGAAGAGAACACATCCCACCGCACTGACCACGGCGACGATGGCAATCACGCGGTCGTCGAACCAGCCGTTGAGCGGCCCCTCCTCCAGCACGTATTCCAGCGCACCCAGGAAGGCCGCGAGGCCGATCAGTCCCCACCAGTCGAACTTGGAGAACAGGCTCAATTCGGGCTTGTCGAAATCGATCAGTGTCCAGGCCGCGATGACGACCAGGATGCCCGGCGGCACGTTGACCAGGAACAGCCAATGCCAGGAAAAGGCGTGGCTGAGATAACCGCCGATGGTGGGACCGATGGTGGGCGCCAGCGTCGCCACCAGACCGATCATCGGCGACACGATCGAGCGCTTCGACGGCGGGAAGATCGTGAAAGCGGCCGCGAAGACGCTGGGAATCATGCCGCCGCCGATGAAGCCCTGCAACGCGCGGTAGATGATCATCTGATCGATGTTCGTCGCGGTCGCGCACAGCGCCGAGGCCAGGGTGAAACCGGCCGCCGAGACGGTGAAGAGAACGCGCGTCGAGAGCAGCCGGCCGAGGAAGCCCGACAGCGGAATCATGATCACCTCGGCGATCAGATAGGCGGTCTGGACCCAGGCGATCTCGTCGGAGGAAGCGGACAGGCCGGCCTGGATCTCCGACAGAGAGGCCGAGACGATCTGGATGTCCAGGATCGCCATGAACATGCCGAAGACCATCGTCATGAACGCCGCCATCTTGGCGAAGCTCATGCTCTCCTCGGCCGGAGCGGGTGGCGCTCCGGCAGTCGTGGCGTCAGCGGACATGAACGTGTTTCCTCAGAGCTTGATGCCGAAATTCCATCGGCTTTCCGGCACCAACATCATGCGGCGAATGGCTCGGAGCGACGGCGCGAACGGCCGTCGCTCCGAAGCTGTCAGCGGCCGGCGAGCGCGATCGCGTTCGACGACGAGGCGGGAACGGTTCGCGTGTCGATAGAGACCACCGCCGAGAGGCCCGGACGCAATATGCCCTGGAGCTCGGCGGCATGGTCGATGTCGATACGCACGGGCACGCGCTGCACGACCTTGGTGAAGTTGCCGGTGGCATTGTCGGCGGGAAGCAGCGAGAACACCGCGCCAGAGGCCGGCGAAACGCTGGTCACCGTGCCCTGGAACTTACGGCCCGGCAAAGCATCCACCTCGACATTGACCTTGGCGCCCGGTCCGATCTCGGCGACTTCCGTCTCCTTCAGGTTGGCGTCGATATAGACATGCGACAGCGGCACCAGCGCTGCGAGCTTGCGCGCGGCCGCCACATAATCACCGGGCTGGACCGCCAGATTCCCGACCACGCCGTCATAGGGCGCAGTGATGGTGGTAAAGGACAGGTCACGCTCGGCACTCCTCAGAGCGACCTGAAGCTCGCCGATCGCCACCTCGGCCTCCTTGGCTTGAGCGTCGAGAGTCGTGATGTTGGCCTTCGCCGACTCCACCGAGGCCTTGGCCCCGGCGAGATTGGCCGACGCCGTGTCCCGCGCACTCTGCGCCTGATCGAGCGTCGCGCGCGAGCCGACCTTGGTCTTCAAGAGATCCTGGGCGCGCTTCAAGGTGACTTCGGCCTGCTGCAGCGTGGCCTCGGCGGCCTGCTCGCTGGCATCCGCCTGTGCGACGGCCGCCTCGGCCGCCTGCCGCTGCGCGCGGATGCTCTCCACCGTGGCGCGCTGCGTCGCGATCTTCGCCTTGGCGGAATCGACGGCCAGCTGGAAGTCGCCCGGATCGATGCGGAAGATCGGCTGGCCCGCCTTGACCGTGTCGTTGTCCTCGACGAGCACGTCCTCGATATAGCCGCTGATCTTCGGCGAGAGGATCGTCATGTCGGCCGCCAGATAGGCGTCGTCCGTCGAGACGAGAAAGCGCCCTTCGGTCCACCAGTAATGGCCGAAATAACCCCCGATTCCCAACGCGGCCAATGCGACCAGACCCAGTATGAGGCGGCCTTTTCCCTTTGGCTTCGCCGGCGCGGGTTGCTCGATCGGTGCCTGTGGTCCCTTGCCGTGGGCGTCGGCGCTCGGCGCCTGCGGCCGGCTCGTGTCCGCATAGGACGTAGAACCCTGCGGGACGGATCGGCCGGGCTCGAAGCCATCGGTCGTCGCCTCATCAGTCGTAGGGGCGTTGTCGAGCATCGCGGGCATCTCCAAATCGAACCGAACCGTTCGGTTCGATGTTGACATAACGTCGTGGCGCGCGCATTTCAAGAGCATGCCTCCAACGTATCTATTGCATAGCTCGTTGGTAGTGGATCTGATGTGAATGGACGGTGCCGCCCCAAGGGCGAAGCTGGCTGAAGGTGTATTTTTTGGAAACGACAGAAAGTCCCGCGCGTGCTCCGGCGGGCCACGACCCCGCCAAACGGCTGCAGATTCTGGAAGGCGCGAAGGCCGTCTTCGACCGGATGGGCTTCGACGCCGCCAGCATGAACGACATCTGTCACGAGTCCGGCGTCTCTAAGAGCACTCTTTACGTCTACTTCCGCAGCAAGGAAGAACTGTTCGCCGCGCTCGTTTCCGAGATGCGGGACCGCAAGATCGAGATGGTGGCGCAGACGCTCGACGATCCCACGGACCCGGCCGGCGTGCTGATGCGCATGGGCGTCCAGCTCGCCAAGATCATGACCTCCCCGCACACGATGCGGGCCAACCGAACGATCATCGCCGTTGCGACGCGCATGCCCGAGATCGGCCAGACCTTTTACACCGAGGGTCCTGTGCGCGGCTCGGAAAATCTGACCCGTTATCTGGAAAAGGCCGTGGCGGCCGGAACGCTGAAGATCGACGATCCACGGATGGCGGCAGCGCAGTTCGGAGAACTTGCGCTGGCGGGAATGTTCCGCTGCCGGCTGTTTCTCGGCGAGGTCGAGCCGCCGAGCGAGGAGGAGATCGAGCGGACGGTCAAGAGCGCCGTCCGGCTGTTCATGGCGGGATACGGCGTCGATCGCACCGGCGAAAAATCGTCCGCCGGATGACCGGAGCGGCATCTTCGAACCCGGCGCTCCTCTTCACCAGCGACACGCATTTTTCCGATCCGCGCGTCCTCAGGATCGACCGCCGGCCCTTCCGCAATCTGGAAGAGCATGACGAGGCGCTGATCGAGCGCTGGAACGACGTCGTCGGCCCCGACGACACGATCTGGCATCTCGGCGATTTCGCCCGTGGCGACCCATCACATGTCGAAGGGCTGCTCGACCGTCTGAACGGCCGAAAGCATCTCGTCGTCGGCAACAATGACGGGCCGGCGACGCTCGACGCGCGGGGCTGGTCGTCGATCCAGTTCTATGCGGAGATGGTGATCGACGAGCGCCTGGTGGTTCTCTGCCACTACCCGTTTCGCACGTGGAACCAGATGGGCAGGAAATCGATCGACCTGCACGGTCACTCGCACGGCAAACTGAAGCCGGTCACGCGGCAATACGACGTCGGGGTGGACGCGTGGGACTATCGGCCGATGACCTTCCAAGCCATCACCGCGCGGCGCAGACCTCGAGGCCCGGCGCCTGACTAACCCAGTTCGATCAGGTCGAGGCTCGCTCCCAATTCCGCTTCGGCGACCTCGGCCACGTGGCGGTGGTGGGTGAACAGGATCGGCTGAACCGTGGCGCCGATCTCTGCCAGTGCCCGCAAGCCGCGCGCCGTGCGTTCGTCGTCGAACGTCATGAAGAGATCGTCGCCAATGAACGGCGGCGGCTCGGCACGCGCCGCGTAGTCCTCCACATAGGCCAGCCGCAGCGCCAGATAGAGCTGGTCGCGCGTGCCCTCGCTCAGGCCGTCCAGCGGCACCCGCTCGCCGCCCGGCCGCAGACCGGCCAGGCGCGGCGTGTCGTCCTCTCCATAGTCCTCGGCCAGCCCCGCGAAAGCCCCTGCGGTGAGGCCGGAAAACAGCGCCCCTGCCCGCTCCATCAGCGGGTCGCGGCGTTCGGCGCGATGGCGCTCCACCGCCTTCGACAGCAGCAGCGAGCCAAGCTTGAGCACCACCCACCGGCGCGAGGCTTCCGCCAGCTCGGCTTCCGCGCCGCGCCGGTTGAGCGCCGCCAGTTCGGCCCCCGCGCCGGCCTGCAGCCCTTCACGCCGCCGGCACTCGCGGTCCCACTCGGCATAGACCTCCTGCAACCGGCGTTCGAAGCGCTGGTCGTCTTCGGCAAGTTCCTGCAGCTTCGCCGCCGCCTCGTCCGGCACATAGCCGTCCAGCTCGGCCCGCACACTGGCTTCGGCCAGCCCATCGGCGGTCGCCAGGAGCTGTTGGCGGCGCTCCTCGAGCCGCTGTCGCGTGGCATGCTGTGCCCGCGTGCGCTCCAGATGCGCGCGCGGATCGGCGCCCACCGGCAGGTGGCTCAGCAGCCGTTCGAGATCGGCCTCGGCCCGGGTCAATTGCGCCGCGGCGGTCTCGCGCGCCGCGACAGCCTCGTCGAGCTGCCGCTTAGCGGCGACCCTGCGCACTTCGGCGTCGCGCGCATCGGCGAGACGACCGTTCAGGACATGGGCGATCTCGACGGCGGGACGCCCGACGAGGTCGGGCGCCACGGCCTGGGAGACGTAGCCGATGCGTTGCGAAAAGGCCACGTTGTCGCGCTGCATGCCCTTGACGCGGCGGTCGTCCTTGTCGCGCGCCTCCAGCACCTGCGGCACCCGGTCCCAGACATCGAGCGCGGCCTCGGCGGCGACCAGATCGGCCACCGGTTCGAGACCGATGCTGGGCAGCGCGGCGCGCCATTCCTCGGCCCAGGCGGCCAAGGCGATGTCGATCTCGTGGCCCGCCGTCTCGCAGCGGGCAATCCTTGCCTCGACCTCGCGGATCTGGACCGCAAGCTCGCGGTTCGCATCCCATCGGCTGGTCAGCGCCAGGAGCTGGGCCTCGATGGCGCGCGCCAGGGCCAGCGGGTCGAGCCGTTCGACGCCCGGGACATTCAAGGCGGCCGCCAGCGCCTTGAGCGGCAGGGCGAGGCGTTCGGCCAGCGCCCCGCATTCGTCCACCGAGGCCTTGAGCCCCAGCACGTCGTCCCGCTCGCGCTTGAGATTCGCCACCGCCTTCAGCCAGATGCCCATCTCGGCCGGCAGCGAGGGCTCGACGCCCGACGCCTGCCAGAGCGCACGCCATTCGTCCGAAAGCTGGTCGAAGCCGGCATCGGCGGCCGCGGCCTCCCCGGCCAGGCGCTCCGCCTCGCGCCGCTTGTCGACCAGGCGGCGGCCGAGATCGGCATGGCGCGCTACCCGCGCAGCGTCCGAAACGGCCTCGTCGGCGAGTTGATCGGATGCGACGACGGACTGCTCGAACCGCGCCACCGCGTCGGGGAGAACGCCAACGTCCAACGGCGTTTCGCCGACCAGATGCGCCCGCAGCCTGTGCCAGTGTCGGTCGCGCTGGACTCGTTCGGCGGCAATCCGGTCGTGCGAAGGGACCGGGCGATCGATTTCGAAATGCCGGGCCTCCTCTTCCAGCGCGGCGATCTCGTGGGCCGTGTCGGCGGCCCGGCTGTGCAGGTGCCGGCGCCGGTCGCCGAACTCGGTGAAGCGGCCGGCATACTGCGCGATCGCATCTTCCCCCGGCAGAAAGGCCCGGGCGAGCCGGTCGAGATCGGCGACGGGCGGACTCAATTGCGCACAGGCCTCCGACAGCCGCCGCAGGCGTTCGCCATAGGTCCGTTCGGCTTCGCCACGGCCCTCGATACGGCGGATATCCGGAGCCAGTGCGTCGAATTCCTGGCGATGGCGCTGCGGATCGACCACCTGCCCCCGGCCATGCAGCTCGCTCTCCAGCCGGGCCAGCGCTTCCTGTTCCTCGCGGCGGACGGCACGGTTCTTGGCCTCGCGATCCTTGAGATCCCGGCCGCGGCCGATCAGCGCGCGGGCGGCGGCGCAGGCCATGTCGGTCGGCCGCCGCTCCTCCAGCGTGGCGATGTCCGGATAGCCGAGCCGCGAGGCGAGCTCCTCCAGCTCCGCGATCGCGCCGTCGCGTTCCGCCAGCACGCGCGGCAGATCGCGCTCGTTGTTGCGGATGCCGCCGGTCTCGCCGAACAGCGCGACGATCTCGTCCGCCCGCTTCAGCAGAGGCGCGTCCACGACGGCATGTGCGAAGGCTTCTCGAGCCTTCGTTTCGCTCGTCTGGCTGCTGGCCAGCCGCTCACGGGCGCCGTCATGTGCCAGGAGAGCAGCTTCCAGATCTTCGGCATAGCCAGGGCGCGGATCTGGAATCGGCCCGAGAGCCTCCAGATCGGCGAGATCGGCGTCGATCTGCGAGACGAAAGGCGCGACCCGGCGCAGCCGTTCGAGGCGGGCGCGGCTCTTGACGACTTCGGCACGGCTCCGCCGGATCTCGTCGAGTTCGGTTTCCAGCTGCTTGATGTGTTCGTTGAGGGCGTTCCAGACCGGCGCCTTCAGCTCGCTGTCGCGCTCCTCCTGGCGGGCCTGCTTGTGACGCGCCAACGCCTGATCGAACACGCGGCTCTGCCTGGCGCGGGCGCCGAACACGGCGTCGGCCTCGGCCTCCAGCGATTGCCTGAGATCGTGCAGGCCCTTGAGACCGGAAGCCGCCGCGAACATCGCTGCGCCGATCTCGCCGTCGCTCTTCAGCATCTCATCGCCGCCCGTCCGCAACGCCGCCGAGTCGAGGCCGAACGCTCGGGTAAAGACCTCGCGGTTCAGCCCGCCGAGGAAGGGCAGCAACGCATCGTCGGGCAGCGGCGCCTCGCCGTCCTCCGGCGCGAGCAAGGTATTCTTGTTGCCCTTGCGGCGCCGGAAAGAGAGCTGTGTGCCCGCACTCGCGGTCAGCGTGGCGCCGACCCGTAGTGCCGTCATATCGTGCTGGAAGCCGAAGGCCGTCTGGCGGCCGAAACCGAACAGGAGATCGCCGATCGCCGACAGGGCGGAGCTCTTGCCGGCCTCGTTGGGCCCATAGACGAGATGCAGCTTGGCGTTCGGACGAAAGGCAAGCGAGGTGTCCGAAAAGGCTCCGTAGCGCAGGAGGTCGAGCGACAGGATCCGCATTCAGATCGCTCCCCCGCTGTGCGCCAGCACGAGATCCCGCGCCTCGCCGAGAAGGTCTGCGACGTCGGGAGCCTCCTCTCCGCCGATCGTCACGCCGGCCGGCAGCTTGGCCCCGATCTGTGCGAGCAGCGCGTCCAACTCGGCGCGAATGTCCGGTTCGGCCGATGCTGCCGCCAGCAGCGCCGCGACGTCGACGGAGGCGAGCGCGGGATCGTCGGTCGGGCCGTGCACCGCGGCCGGCGGCTGGGTGGAGACGACGAGACGCTCGAGCCAGATGTCGGCATGTCCGTGATGGCAGACCGCCTGGACCTCGGCGGCGATCCGCTCGTGCTCGGCCACCAGCCGATTGTGCAGTTCGCTGGCGCCGGTCAGCCGCAGCCGCAGCGCGCCGAGCCGATCCTCCAATTCGTCCGCCAGCGGCCGCAGCCGCTCCTGCACGGCCGTGATCAGGCCCGCCTCGTCGACGATCTCCGACACGTCGAGCGCAAGGTCGGCCCAGCGGGCGCGGTCGACGATCAGTCGTTCGGCCGAGGCGACGCGGCCATCCTCGACCTCGACCAGCATCGCGCCCTTCTCGCCGGTCTCGCGGACGCTGCGACCCTGCAGGTTGCCAGGAAAGACGACCCACGGGTCGCGGGCCACGATTTCGTGCTGGTGCACATGACCGAGCGCCCAGTAGTCGTAGGTCCGAAGCGCCAGATCCTGCAGCGTGCAGGGCGCATAGGTGGCGTGCCCGGGCCGCCCGTCGAGCGAGGTGTGGAGTATGCCGATGTTGAACCAGCCCGGCACCGGATCGGGATAGGCGGTCGCCAGGTTCTCGGCCACCGCCCGGTCGGGAAAGCTCTGGCCGTGCAGCGCCACGCGCAATTCGGGCAGACGCCGGGTCTCGGCCTTGCGGGTGGAAAAGCCGTAGACGCCCTCGGGCAGGGTGAGGCTCTTGGTGACGACGCTTTCGGCGTCGTGGTTGCCGCGAATCAGGAAGACCGGGATGCCTGCGCGGATGAACCGCGACACCTCCCGGTTGAAGAACAGGCCGATCGAGGTGTCCCGCCATTCGCCGTCGTAGACGTCGCCCGCGATGATGGCGAAGGCGATGTCGGCCTCGATCGCCCTGGTCACCATGGCGGTAAACGCCTGACGGCTGGCCGCCGCGAATCGCGCGGCGATCTCGGCATCCTTCAATGACAGTCCGACGAAGGGGCTGCCGAGGTGCAAGTCGGCGGCATGCAGGAACTTGAAGCTCGCCATCCGGCCCTCCTCTCGATGATCGATTCGGCTCTTTCACCGACACCCTCGTGCCAGACCCGACGCTCTAGCACGGGTCCCGCAGTGTGACGCAACGCTGGGATGTCCGATGCTGAGATGGCGAGCATTCCGACAATCGAAAGGTTGGAGACCCTCCTTTTCCACAAAAAACTGACGAGGACCGTCCGGCTCGGTCTCGAAACCTAGCCCCAGAGCAGCGGATCGGCCGGATGGACGCCGGCCTCGTCGTAAAGCAGTCCATGCTCGCGGTCGCGCGCCAAGAGTAACGGGCCGTCGAGATCGACGACGCTCGCCCCCTGCGCCACCAGCAGCGCCGGCGCCATGGCGAGCGACGAGCCCACCATGCAGCCGACCATGACCTTCAGGCCCGAGGACAAGGCCTCGTCCTTGAGCGCGAGCGCTTCCGTCAGGCCGCCGGTCTTGTCCAGCTTGATGTTGATCACGTCGTAGCGGCCGAGGATCGCCGGCAGCGAGTCGCGATCGTGGCAGGATTCGTCGGCACAGACCGGCAGCGGCCGGTCCATCTCGGCCAGCGCCTCGTCCTGGCCCGCCGGGAACGGCTGTTCGACCATCTGAACACCAAGGCGCAACAGGACGGGGGCCAACTCGCGATAGATGTCGGGCGTCCATCCCTCGTTGGCGTCGACGATGATGCGCGCATCCGGGGCGCCCTGGCGCACCGCCTCCAGCCGGGCGATGTCGCCCTCGCCGCCGAGCTTGAGCTTCAGCAAGGGCCGATGCGCGTTGGCCTGCGCCTTCTCGCGCATCGCTTCGGGATCGGCGAGCGACAGCGTGTAGGCGGTGATCACCGGCTGCGGCGCGTCGAGCCCGGCGAGCTCGTACACGGGCCGGCCGGTTCGCTTCGCTTCCAGGTCCCAGAACGCGCAGTCGAGGGCGTTGCGCGCGGCGCCTGGGCCCAGGCGCTGCTGCAGGCCGTCACGGTCGAGCCCTCCCAGAATCTCGTCCCAGACGCCGTTCAGCGTGGCGACCACGCTGTCGACCGACTCGTTGTAGCGTGGCAGCGGAAAGCATTCGCCCCAGCCGCGATGCGGCGCGTCGTCGAGGCTCGCCGTGACCACCGGCGACTCGGTGCGCGAGCCGCGCGAGATCGTGAAGGTGCCGGCGATCGGAAAGATCTCCGGCGTGACCGTCAGTTCCGTCATTCCAAAGCATCCACCAGCCGTGCGGCGCCGTTGCGGAACGGGTCGACGGTCGGCAGTCCCATCCTCTTCTCCGTTTCGGCCAGATAGGTCATGGCCTCGTCTTCGCCCATCGCCGCCGTGTTGACGGAGATGCCGACGGCCTCGCAGGCCGGGTTGACCACGCGCGCCAGCCGCAGCGCCACGTCGCGCAGATCTTCGAGCGACGGCAGCGTGTAGTCCGGCAGACCCCGCATGTGAGCGCGTGTCGGCTCGTGGCAGAGCACCAGCGCATCCGGCTGCCCGCCGTGGACGAGCGCCATCGTCACGCCGGAATAGGAGGCATGGAACAGGCTGCCCTGCCCTTCGATCAGATCCCAATGGTCCGGATCGTTGTCGGGGGTCAGCCATTCGACGGCACCGGCCATGAAGTCGGCGATGACGGCGTCCAGCGGGACGCCCTCGCCGGTGATCAGGATGCCGGTCTGGCCGGTCGCGCGGAAGGTCGCCTTGATGCCGCGCTCGCGCATCTCGCGCTCGATCGCCAGCGCCGTGTACATCTTGCCGACCGAGCAGTCGGTCCCGACCGCGAGGCACCGCTTGCCGGCGCGCTTCTTGCCGGTGGCGATGGGGTATTTCACGGTCGGCAGGCGAACGTCGTGCAAGGTCGTGCCGCTGGCCTCGGCGGCCGCCACAAGGTCCGGCTCGTCACGCAAAAGATTGTGAAGCCCGGAGGCGACGTCCATGCCGGCCGCCAGGGCCTCCTTCAGCACCGAGATCCAGCTCGGGCCGATGAGGCCGCCACGATTGGCCACGCCCACCACCACCGTCTTGGCCCCGGCCGCGGCGGCTTCGGCGATGGTCATATCCGGCAGTTTGAGATCGGCATTGCATCCGGGCAGGCGGAACTGGCCGACACAGTGCTCGGGGCGCCAGTCGCGAACGCCCTGCGCCACCTTGGCGGCCAGCGCATCAGGCGCATCTCCCAGAAACAAAAGATACGGTGTCTTCAGCATGCTCGAGCCATCTCCATCGGCGCCGCTCCAGGCGGCAGTTGAACCGGACAAACGAACGCGGCGCGACGGGAAAACCGCCGCGCCTGCCGGATTCGTCATCACGCCTGCAAATCGAGCACTGCGCGACGCCGCGCGCAAGAGGGTATGAAAGATGAGTCGATAGCACAGGATGTCGCAGGGACAACTCAAGGCCGTGCTCTTGCGCCGAGGCCGCTGCTATGAAAATGATCATGCCTCATGGGCAAGCGCCCCTGGCAACATCGAGGCCGATTGGCCATGATGGGAGGCCTTGGGCCAAGTGCGAGTACGGAGCCGACAGGTCTTCATGGAATATTTTCTGCAGCAGCTGATCAACGGCATCACGCTCGGGTCGATCTACGGGCTGATCGCCATCGGTTACACCATGGTGTACGGCATCATCGGCATGATCAACTTCGCCCACGGCGAGATCTTCATGATCGGTGCCTTCATCGCGCTGACGACGTTCCTGGCATTGGCGGCGCTCGGCATCACCTTCCTGCCGCTGGTGCTGGTGATCATCCTGATCGTCGCGATGCTCTTCACCGCCCTGTGGGG
This sequence comes from Consotaella aegiceratis, assembly GCF_036541425.1. NCBI lineage: Bacteria > Pseudomonadati > Pseudomonadota > Alphaproteobacteria > Hyphomicrobiales > Aurantimonadaceae > Consotaella > Consotaella aegiceratis. Next base: position 51,605 of record NZ_JAZHFT010000028.1, on the reverse strand, counting down.
CTGGACGATCGAGCGGGTCGCCTACCGGCCGTTGCGCGGTTCGTTCCGCCTCGCGCCGCTGATCACGGCAATCGGCATGTCGATCTTCCTGCAGAACTTCGTACAGGTCACGCAGGGCGCCCGCGTCAAGCCGCTGCCGCCGCAGATCAGCGGCGGGATCACCTTGATGGACAGCCCCAACGGCATCGTCGTGCAGATCTCGACCATGCAGATGATCATCATCCTGACGACCATCATCCTGATGACCGGCTTCACGCTGCTGATCAACCGCACCTCGCTCGGACGCCAGCAGCGCGCCTGCGAACAGGACCAGAAGATGGCCGCCCTGCTCGGCGTCAACGTCGACCGGACCATCTCCCTGACTTTCGTCATGGGTGCCGGTCTCGCCGCGGTCGCCGGCCTGATGTACCTGCTCTATTACGGCGTCATCGACTTCTATATCGGTTTCCTCGCCGGCGTGAAGGCGTTCACCGCGGCCGTCCTGGGCGGCATCGGCTCGCTGCCCGGCGCCATGCTCGGCGGCCTTGCGATCGGACTGATCGAGACGTTCTGGTCGGGCTACTTCTCGGTCGAATATAAGGACGTCGCGGCCTTCTCGATCCTCGCCATCGTGTTGATTTTCATGCCGTCCGGGCTGCTCGGCCGGCCCGAAGTCGAGAAGGTCTGAGCCGATGTCGTCCTTTGACCCGACCGCAGAATACACGCCCGAGGGCGCGGAACGGCAGGAGGAAGAGCGGCGCACCGCGGAGCGCGGCGAACCGCCCTTCGTCGAAGCGGCCGCCTCCGACAGCCGTCTTGTCGGCTCGCTCAAGGAAGCGGGCATCACCGCCGCCATCGTCGCCGCCATCACGCTTTGCTTCTTCGCCTTCCGCACCGATATCGGCGTTGGCGGACTCGACCTGATGATGCGCTGGCCGCTTTGGCTGATCTGGATCGCGATTGCCTTTGTCGGGCGCTTCGCGCTCTCCTTCCTCATCTATCGGGCAGAAAAGCCCGTCGCGAAGGCGGCGACGTCGCCAAGCCGTCAGCGGACGCTGCGGTCGGTGGGCAAGGCGCTCGGTGTACTGTTCCTGCTGTTCGCGCTGACGCTGCCCTTCCTGCTCGACGTCGCGCTGCCCAGCCAAAACCGGTATCTGCTCGACCTCGCCATTCTGATCCTCACCTACGTGATGCTCGGCTGGGGTCTCAACATCGTCGTCGGGCTCGCCGGCCTGCTCGATCTCGGCTACGTCGCCTTCTATGCGGTGGGCGCCTATTCCTTCGCGCTGCTCGCCCAGAATTTCGATCTCGGCTTCTGGGTCTGCCTGCCGATGGCCGGGCTCTTCGCCGCGCTCTGGGGCATCATGCTGGGCTTTCCGGTGCTCAGGCTGCGGGGCGACTATCTGGCGATCGTGACGCTCGCCTTCGGCGAGATCATCCGTGTCGTGCTGCTCAACTGGTATGACTTCACCGGCGGGCCGAACGGCGTGCTGGGCATTCCCAAGCCGACGCTCTTCGGCCTGGAGTTCAGCCGCGGCGAAGGCTCCTTTTCCGAATTCTTCGGGATCGACTACAATCCGATCCAGCGCTTCATCTTCCTCTATTACATCATCCTGGCGCTGGCGCTGCTGACCAACTTCATCACGCTGCGGCTGCGCAAGCTTCCGGTCGGTCGGGCCTGGGAGGCGCTGCGCGAGGACGAAATCGCCTGCCGCTCGCTCGGCATCAACACCACCAACGTCAAGCTCAGCGCCTTCGCGACCGGGGCGATGTTCGGCGGGTTCGCCGGCTCGTTCTTCGCCACGCGCCAGGGCTTCATTTCGCCCGAGAGCTTCACCTTCATGGAATCGGCGATCATCCTGGCGATCGTCGTGCTCGGCGGCCTCGGCTCGCAGGTCGGCGTGGTGATCGCCTCGGTGGTGATGATCGGCGGCCTGGAGCTGTTGCGCAATCTCGACTTCCTGCATCAGATCGGGTTCGACCCCACGCAATACCGCATGCTGTTCTTCGGCTTGGCCATGGTGCTCATCATGGTGTGGAAGCCGCGCGGGCTGATCTCGTCCCGCTCGCCCTCGGCGATCTACAAGGAAAAGAAGACGATCGGCGCCGACATGGTCGCGCAGGGCGAGGGTCACTGATGTCGAACAGCATGCAATCCTGGGCCACCGACCCCGTCCTCAAGGTCGAGCATCTCACCATGCGCTTCGGCGGCCTGGTGGCGATCGACGACCTGTCCTTCGACGTCGGCCGCGGCGACATCACGGCGCTGATCGGCCCCAACGGCGCCGGCAAAACCACCGTGTTCAACTGCGTCACCGGCTTCTACAAGCCGACCGAGGGTCGGATTTCGCTGCGCCGCGGCAGGGCGATCGCCGACGACGTCATCCGTAACGTGACGGCGAGCGGCCGCCAGTTCGCGGGCACCGGCGACGATGCCGTTTTCCTGCTGGAGCGGATGAACGACTTTCGCATCACCGAAGTCGCCGGGGTGGCGCGGACTTTCCAGAATATCCGCCTGTTCGGGGGCATGACGGTTCTGGAAAATCTGCTCGTTGCGCAGCACAACAAGCTGATGACGGCGTCCGGCTATTCCATCGCCGGCCTGCTCAACCTGCCCGGCTATCGCCGCGCTGCTCAAGCCGCGAAGGAAAAGGCGGTGTTCTGGCTCGAGCACACGGACCTTCTGGACCGTGCCGACGATCCGGCGGCGGACCTGCCCTACGGCGCCCAGCGTCGGCTGGAGATCGCGCGCGCCATGTGCACGGATCCGGTGCTGCTCTGCCTCGACGAACCGGCGGCCGGCCTCAACCCGCGCGAATCGGCAGAGCTCAATGCGCTGATCAAATATATCCGCGACGAGCATGGCGTCTCGGTGCTCCTGATCGAGCACGACATGGGCGTGGTCATGGAGATCTCCGACCATATCGTCGTGCTCGACTATGGCCGGAAGATTTCCGACGGTACGGCGGAAGCGGTGCGCAACGATCCGCGGGTCATCGCCGCCTATCTCGGCGTCGACGATGCCGAGGTGGAGGCCGTCGAAAGCGATCTAGACCAAGACGGTGCGATGACCGACGCACCGGCAAGCGCAGGAGGGGTGCGGTCGTGAGCGCGCTGGCACAAGAGCCGAAGGGCGCGCCGTTGCTGGCCGTGCGCGGCGTCGAGACCTTCTACGGCAAGATCCAGGCGCTCAGGGGCGTCGACATCGACGTCTACGAGGGCGAGATCGTCACGATGATCGGCGCCAACGGCGCCGGCAAGTCGACGCTGATGATGACGATCTGCGGCAATCCGAAGGCCCGCACCGGCCAGATCGTCTACCGCGGCGAGGACATCACGCAGCTGCCGACCCACACCATCATGGCCAAGTCGATCGCCCAGGCGCCGGAAGGACGGCGCATCTTCGGGCGCATGACGGTGATGGAAAATCTCCAGATGGGCGCCATCATGGAGGACGACAGCTATTTCGACGACGATCTGAAGCGCGTCTTCGAGCTGTTTCCGCGCCTCAAGGAGCGCCAGGGCCAGCGCGGCGGCACCCTGTCGGGCGGCGAGCAGCAGATGCTGGCGATCGGGCGCGCCCTGATGAGCCGGCCGCGCCTATTGCTTCTCGACGAACCCTCCCTCGGCCTGGCGCCGTTGATCGTCAAGCAGATCTTCGAGGCCATCCGTGAACTCAACCGCAGCCAGGGCCTCACCGTCTTCCTGGTGGAGCAGAACGCCTTCCACGCGTTGCGGCTCGCCCATCGCGGCTACGTGATGGTCAATGGCGCCATTACGATGTCCGGAACGGGCCGCGAATTGCTGGCCCGCGAAGAGGTGCGCAGCGCCTATCTGGAAGGAGGAGCGCACTGATGGACAACGCGATGGGCCTTTTGTGGGAAGTCTCGATCTGGGAGTTCCTATTCGTCACCGTCGTCCTGGGTGGCGGTGCGGCGTGGATGATCGGCCGCTCGACGGCCCTGACATGGAGCGGCTGGAGTATTGCCGGCTTCTATGTCTTGCTTTTGACCATCGCCGTCCGCTTCATCCATTTCAGCCTGTTCGGCGGGTCGTTTTTCTTGCCGCCCGAAACATTTGGCACGGCGCTCCACTATGCGATCGTCGACTTCGTGGTGCTGTTCGCACTCGCGGCGGCCGGCCGCACCGTCGTGCGGAATCGCCAGATGCGCCGGCAATACGGTTTTCTCCAAGCCCAGGGCAGGCAGGCTGCCGAATAAATCAGCCTGGACAAAATTTAGGCCTGGGTTATGTCAACTAGGGCCGATTTCTATCGCTGATCCCCAGCAGGTCGGGGACCAAGGATCTGCCGAGAATAAAGCGTTACAATCGCAACAAGAGGGAAGGTGTCATGAAGAAAGTACTCTTGGCCGGAGCAGCCATCAACGTTCTCTTCGCCGGCGCGGCTTTTGCCGACATCACCATCGGCGTCGCGGGCCCGATGACCGGCCAGTATGCGAGCTTCGGCGAGCAGCTTCGCGTCGGCGCCGAGCAGGCGGTCGAGGACATCAACGCCGCCGGTGGCGTGAATGGCGAGAAGCTGGTTCTGTCCGTGGGCGACGACGCCTGCGACCCGAAACAGGCCGTGGCGGTCGCCAACCAGTTCGCTTCGCAGGGTGTGCCCTTCGTCGCCGGCCACTTCTGCTCGGGCTCATCGATTCCCGCGAGCCAGGTCTATGCCGACGAAGGCATCGTCCAGATTTCGCCGGCCTCGACCAATCCGGCCTTTACCGACGACCGGCCGGGCGAAGGCATCTACCGCGTCTGCGGGCGTGACGATCAGCAGGGCGAAGTCGCCGGCCAGTACATCGTCGACAATTTCGCCGATACCAAGGTCGCCGTAATCAACGACAAGACCGCCTACGGCAAGGGCCTGGCGGACGAGACGCAGAAGGCGATGGAAGCAGCCGGCAAGAAGCCGGATCTGGTCGAATCCTATACGGCCGGCGAGAAGGACTACACCGCGCTCGTCACCAAGCTGAAGCAGGCCGGCATCGGCCTTCTCTACATCGGTGGCTACCACACCGAGGCCGGCCTGATGGCCCGCCAGATGAAAGAGCAGGGCATGGACACGATCATCATGTCCGGCGACGCTCTGGTCACCGACGAATATTGGGCGATCACCGGCGATGCCGGCCAGGGCACGCTGATGACCTTCTCGCCCGATCCGCGCAAAAACGAGGCAGCCAAGCCCGTCGTCGACAAGCTGGCCGAGAAGGGCGAGACCGCCGAGGGTTACGTGCTCTACACCTATGCCGCGATCCAGGCCTGGAAGGACGCCGTGGAGAAGGCTGGCTCGACCGATTTCGATCCGGTCGTCAAGGCGCTCGACGACGGCACGTTCGACACGGTGATCGGATCGCTCGAGTTCGACGACAAGGGCGACGTCACCCTGCCCGGCTATGTCGTCTACGAGTGGAAGGACGGCGCCTACGACTACGTGGCCGAGGCTAAATAAACCGCCTCGTCCGATCCACGAAGGCATAAAAAGTCCCCCGGCACGACCGTGCCGGGGGACTTTTTCATCGGCGGTTTGGGAGGAGGGCTCGGCGGGAGGCGCCGAGCATGCCGACGAGAGGGTCAGGCGATCGTCATCGCGTCGCGCACAGCCGGATAGAGCGCCCGATAGCGGGCATAGGCCGCCTCGAAAGCCTCGCCGAGTTCCGGCTGGGGCTGGAAGCGCTCGGCCAGCGGCGGCAGCGTGAGAACGGCCCGAGGATCGGCCCCCGTCGCAGCACAAAGACCGAGCCGCGCCGCGCCGAAGGCCGCACCGAAGTCGCCGCTCTCCGGCAGCACGATTTCGGTCTTCAGAACGGTCGCCATCAGCTTCAGCCAGTAGCGCGAGCGCGATCCGGCGCCCACCGCGATGAGGCGCTCGACCTCGCCGGTGCCGCCGCCCGCTTCCAGGCAGTCCCGCATCGAGAAGGTGACGCCTTCGAGCACGGCCTTGACCATCGCCCGCCGGTCTGTGTCGGCCTCCAGCCCGGCGAAGACGCCGCGGATCGCCGCATCATTGTGTGGCGTGCGCTCTCCCGACAGATAGGGCAGGAAGACGATGCGGCCGGGTTCTTCCAACTGCTCGCCGAGGAGAGCGGTCAGGTCGCCCGGCGCCTGCTGCAACAGCCGCGACAGCCATTCCAGCGAGCCGGCCGCCGACAGAGTCACGCCCATCTGGTGCCACAGTCCCGGAATGGCATGGCAGAAAGTGTGGAGCGCGGTTTCAGGCACCGGATCGTAGCCGGCCGACGCGGTGAAGAGCACGCCCGACGTGCCGAGCGAGAGAAAGCCGGTGCCCGGTTCGACCACGCCGACGCCGGCCGCCGAGGCCGCATTGTCGCCACCGCCGCCGGCCACCGCGATATCCGCCTTCATGCCCCATCGCGCGGCCAGTTCGGCGCGCAGGCCACCGCTTCTCTCGGTGCCCTCCACCAGACGCGGCATTGCCGACAGTGGCAGATTGGTGCGCTCCAACATGCGCAGCGACCAGTCCCGCTTGCCGGTGTCGAGCCAGGAGGTGCCGGCGGAATCCGACATCTCGGAGACGGCTTCGCCGGTCAGCCACAGCCGCAGATAGTCCTTGGGAAGGAGCACCCGCCTGACCTTGGCGAAGATCTCCGGCTCGTTGCGCGCCACCCAGAGCAGCTTCGGCGCGGTGAAACCGGGAAACACGATGTTGCCGGTGATCGCCTGGGACTCGGCGTCGTTGAGCTCTTCGGCCTCCTTGTAGGAGCGCGTGTCGTTCCACATGATGCAGGGGCGCAGCACGGCGTCGCCTTCGCCCAGAATGGTGGCGCCGTGCATGTGGCCGGACAGGCCGATGCCCTCGACGGCGGCGAGCGCCTCCGGCTGCTCGGCCTTCAGCTTGTCGAGCACCGCCTCGGTGGCGGCGATCCAGCTCGCCGGATCCTGCTCCGACCAGCCGAAATTGGGCCGCTCGACGGTCAGCGGAACGCTGGCCGTGGCGATCGCCGCCTGATTGTCGTCGATAAGAAGCGCCTTCAGCGAAGACGTGCCGAGATCAAGCCCCAGATAGGTAGCCATGGGTTTCCTCCCCTTGAGGTTCAGGCGAAACGCCGAGCACAACCTTCGCCCCTATCGTCATCCCGGGCACGACCCGGGATCCATTCCAAAGTCCTGGCCATTGCCGCAGCGGTCGCTCGGAGGCCACCCCTCCTCGACCAGCGCGGGAGAGGAAACGGCGTGGCATGGATCCCGGGTCAAGCCCGGGAGGACGAAAGGCATAAGGCTCTTTCGTCCTCGCCTCCATGCCAACGGCCGACGTCATGCAGGCATCCGCATCAGACGTAACGGTTGAGAACGCCTTCGAGATACTCCTGGCGCCCCGACCGCGGCTGCGGATTGAGCGACTGCGCCCGCTCCGCCACCTGCTCCAGGCTGCGCTCGCCGGCCAGCACGGCTTTGGCCTCCGGCTCGTCCCAGCCGGAATAACGCTCGGCCAGCGGGCCTTCGAGCGCCTTGTCGGCCAGCATCTTTTCGGCGGCCAGGAGGCCGCGCGCGCAGGCATCCATCGAGGCGACATGGGCGATCAGGAGGTCGTCCGGGTCGATCGACTGGCGCCGGATCTTGGCATCGAAATTGAGGCCGCCGGTTGTGAAACCGCCGTGCTTCAGGATCTCGTGGAAGAGCAGCGTCGTCTCGGTGACGTTCATGCCGAACTGATCGGTGTCCCAGCCGAGCAGATCGTCGCCGCGGTTGATGTCGATCGAGCCGAAGATGCCCAGGGCATAGGCCAGCCTCACCTCGTGATCAAAGGAATGGCCGGCCAGGATCGCATGGTTCTGTTCGATGTTGACTTTGACGTCGTTCAGCAGGTCGTAGCGCTCCAGGAAGCCGTAGACGGTCGCAACGTCGTAGTCGTACTGGTGCTTGGTCGGCTCCTTCGGCTTCGGTTCGATCAGGATCGGGCCTTCGAAGCCGATCTTGTGCTTGTAGTCGACGAGCATCGACAGGAACCGGCCAAGCTGGTCGAGTTCGCGCTTCAGATTGGTGTTGAGCAGCGTCTCGTAGCCCTCGCGGCCGCCCCAGCAGACGTAGTTGGCGCCATTCAGCCGCTTGGTGGCGTCGATCGCCGCCTTCACCTGGCCGCAGGCATAGGCGAAGACATCGGGATCGGGATTGGTGGCCGCGCCGCCCATGAAACGGCGGTTCGAGAACAGATTCGCGGTGCCCCAGAGCAGCCGGGTCTTCGACGTTTCCATCTTCTTTTCGAAGATGTCCACGATGGCGTTCAGATTGGCGATCGACTCCGGCAACGACGCGCCCTCCGGCGCCACGTCGACGTCGTGGAAGGCGAAGAACGGCATGTCGAGCAACTCGAACATGTCGAAGGCGACATCGGCCTTCTGACGCGCCATTTCCATCGGATCGGAGCCGTGCATCCACGGCCGCATCAGCGTCTCGCCGCCGAAGGGATCGCTGCCCGGCCAGGTGAAGGAATGCCAGTAGGCGGCGGAGAAGCGCAGATGCTCCTCCATCCGCTTGCCCATCACCATCCGGTCCTTGTCGTAGAAGCGGAACGCCAGGGGATCGGCCGAGCCCTCGCCTGCGAAGGCGACCGGAGTCGAACGAGAGAAAAAGGATGTCACTGTCATAGAATCGGGTCTCCCAAAGGCGGAACCTGTCGAGCGACTTCGGCCCACCAAGCTTTTTGATGTACGTACCTCACATTACCCATCGTCTGCAATAGAGCTTTGCAGGACGACGGGGACACCGGAGCTGCTCGGCGGAGCCACCGCGGCCGCAAAGGGCGGGAACGCGGCGCGGCAGGAGGCTTCGGTCACTGCCTCCCCGATGGTGCGTCATTTGGCAGCGGAAGAATGCGTGACCACCGGACCCGGCTCTGCATGATCTGCTTGCCGCAGCCGCCGTGATCGCGCTACCTCTTCGTGTTCGCACCGCAGCATCAGCGGTATCTCCCCTCGCCCGAAGGAATGGTCATGAGCCGCACTGTTTATGTCAATAGCGCCTTTGTGCCGGAAGAAGAGGCCACCGTGTCGATCTTCGATCGCGGTTTCCTGTTCGCCGACGCCGTCTATGAGGTTACCTCCGTGGTGGGCGGTAAGCTGATCGACTATGCGGGCCATATGCAGCGGCTGCGACGCTCCCTCGGCGAACTGGAGATGCCCTCGCCGCTCGACGACGAGGCCCTGCTCGGCGTGCACCGCGAACTGGTCGCCAGAAACGGGATCGACGAGGGCCTGGTCTATCTCCAGGTGACGCGCGGCAATGCGGGCGACCGCGACTTCGTGTTTCCGCCAGCGGAGACGGCACCGACGCTGGTGATGTTCACCCAGACCAAATCGGTGGTCGACAGTCCCATCGCGGTGCGCGGCATCAAGGTCGTCTCCATGCCGGACATCCGCTGGGGACGCTGCGACATCAAGACGGTGCAGCTTCTCGCCTCCGCCATGGCGAAGATGGAAGCCAAGCACCATCACGTCGACGACGCCTGGATGGTGCGCGACGGGCTCGTCACCGAGGGCTCGTCCAACAACGCCTATATCGTGACCGAGGACGGTACCATCGTCACGCGCGAGCGCTCGCAGTCGATCCTGCATGGCATCACCCGCGCGGCGATCCTGCGGCTGGCGGAGGAATCGGGGCTGACGGTCGAGGAGCGCGGCTTCTCGATCGAGGAGGCTCAGGCAGCCCAAGAAGCCTTCATCACCTCGGCGACGACCTTCGTCCATCCGGTGATCGAGATCGACGGCGCGCGGGTCGGCGGCGGACAGCCCGGCCCGGTCGCGCGGCGACTACGCGAGATCTACATCGAGGAGAGCCTGAAAACCGCGATCTGAGGCCTGGACCGCCGGCGCTGGGCCTGCCCATCCGCCCCTTCCATGTGCGGTCCATCTTGACCTTGGTGCGGATGCAGTCGACCGTCGCTCTTCATGAGCGCGATTCGATCCATTTGTGTCTACTGCGGTTCCTCGCCCGGGCACGATTCCATTCACCTGGAAGCCGCCCGGAGCCTCGGGCGGTCGATGGCCGAGGCCGGCCTGCGCCTCGTCTACGGCGGCGGCACGCGGGGCGTCATGGGTGCCGTCGCCGATGCGGTACAGGAGGCCGGCGGCGCGGTGACCGGCATCATCCCGCGCTTCCTGATCGACATGGAGGCGAACGGTGAGGAGCTGAAACGCCTCGACGAACTGCACGTCACCGAAGACATGCACCAGCGCAAGCACATGATGTTCCGCCATTCCGATGCCTTCGTGGCGCTGCCCGGCGGGATCGGCACGCTGGAGGAACTGGTCGAGATCATGACCTGGAGCCAGCTTGGCCGCCACGCCAAGCCGATCGCCATCGCCAATATAGGCGGGTTCTGGGACCCGCTCCTGAAGCTGGTCGACCATATGCGCGATGCGGGCTTCATTCACCGCGCGCAGCATCTGCGGCCGCTGGTCGTCGACCAGGCGCAGGATATCGTGCCGGCGATCCTCGCCGCGCCCACCGACGGGCCGCATGAGGAGGCAAGCGGCTTCATCGAACGCATGTGACGGGTTGCTCGGCGGGTCGGGAGGCTTATTTCTCAGGCCTCCCGACAACAACATGAGGTCCGCTTCCTTCCATGGCCGAACGCCAGACGCCGCCCAAAATCGAAGTCCGCACCGCCCGCAAATCCGATATCGACGCGATCATCGCCCTGTCGGCCAAGGTTTTCCGCGATGAAGCGCCCTACACGCGGGGCACGATCCAAGGCCAGCTCTCAAGCTTCCCGGACGGGCAGTTCGTGGTGCTCTACGAAGGCACGGTGGTTGGCTATGCCGCGACGATGATGGTGCCGGAAGAGCGCGCCTTCCGCGAACACAGCTGGGCCGAGATCACCGGCGGCGGCTATGCCAGCCTACACGATCGGCACGGCGACTGGCTTTATGGCATCGAGGTCTGTGTCGATCCGGACTATCGCCGCCAGCGCATCGGCAAGCGGCTTTACGACGCCCGGCGGCGGCTGTGCCACGATCTCGACCTGAAAGGTATCGTCTTCGGCGGCCGGATGCCCGGCTACCAACGCCATCGCCGACGCTATCCGGAGCCGCGGGCCTATCTGGAAGCGATCCGCAACCGCGAGGTCAACGATCCGGTCGCCACCTTCCACATCCAGGCCGGCTTCGAACCGGTCAAGGTGCTGCGCAACTACTATCCCGAAGACAAGGCATCCGGCGGCAACGGCGTGCTGATGTGCTGGAACAATCCCTATTACGATCCGGCGCGCGAGGCGCAACCCGTCAATCGCGGCAATCCCGACGTGGTGCGGGTGGTGACGGTCCAGATGGAAGCGCGCCAGATCGGCGCGCCCGACGATTTCTACAAGGCGGTGGAGTATTTCGTCGAGGTGGCGGCCGACTACGGTGGCGACTTCGTGGTCTTTCCCGAACTCTTCACCTTGATGCTGCTCTCCTGCGAGCCGGAAACGCTCGCTCCGGACGCCGCGATCCAGCGGCTGTCCGAGCATACGCCCGACTTCGTCGAGCGCCTGTCGCAGATGGCGATCCGCCGCAACATCAACATCATCGGCGGCAGCCACGCCACCAAGACCGACGACGGCGACATCCAGAACGTCGGCTACGTCTTCCTGCGCGACGGCTCCGTGCACGCCCGCGAGAAGATCCACCCGACGCCGAACGAGCGGCAGTACTGGTCGATCAAGGGCGGCGACCCGATCGACACGGTGGAGACGGACTGCGGACCGATCGGCCTGATGATCTGCTACGATTCCGAATTTCCGGAGATCGCGCGCCGCCTCGTCGACCAGGGCGCGCGCATTCTCTTCGTGCCCTTCAACACCGACACCCGCCACGGTTATCTGCGGGTGCGCTACTGCTGTCAGGCGCGCGCGGTGGAAAACCAGTGCTACGTCGTGACCTCGGGCATGACCGGCAATCTCGGCAATGTCGACAATCTCGATATCGAATACGCGCAGTCCGGCATCTTCACGCCGTGCGACTTTCCCTTCGCGCGCGACGGCATCGCGGCGGAGACCAGCGAAAATGTCGAGATGGTGGCCGTCGCCGATCTCAATCTGGCGGCGCTCTCCTGGGCGCGCTTCGAAGGATCGGTGAGAAACCTGCGCGATCGCCGCTTCGATCTCTACCGCACGCGCTGGAGCGACGGCGGCTGAGGTCGTAGGGCGATCTGCGTTCGGGCTGAATCGCGGTGCCGCTCCAATCTCCCGTTTTCCCGCGTGAGGTGGGACCGAAAAGTCTGCAACTTTTCGGCATCACGCTCTATTCGGCGGGCGACGAGCAGGCGGTCGTGGCCTTGGCCAGCGCCGCCCTGCGCCGCGCCCTGCCCTTGGCGAACAGCGACCAGGTGTAGACGGCCAGCGCACCCCAGATGAAGGCGAAGGCGGTGAGCTGCCAGAGCGAGAAGGGCTCGCCGAAGACGAAGACTGCGATCAGGAACATGCCGGTCGGCGCCAGATATTGCAGGATGCCGATGGTGGTGAAATGCAGCAGGCGAGCGCCCGCGGCGTAGAGGATCAGCGGCACCGAGGTCATCGGTCCGGCGAGGACGAGCAGCAGGGTCTCGTTACGGTTCGCCAGGAAGTGATGCGCGTCGGGCAGCAGCACCAGAACCAGCAAGGACGGCAGAGCCAGGATCACCACCTCGACGAAGAAGCCATCCGAGGCGCCGACCGGCACGACCTTGCGCACCAGTCCGTAGAAGCCGAAGGTCAGCGCCAGGATCAGCGAGAGATAGGGCACGCCGCCGGCCTTCACCGTCATGATGGCCACGCCGATCGCGGCCAGCGCGATCGCCACGCCCTGGCGCCGGTCGGGCCGTTCGCCCAGAAAGATCGTCGCCAGAAGCACGTTGATGAGCGGGTTGATGTAGTAGCCGAGCGACGCCTCCATCAGATGGCCGCTCGCCACCGCATAGATGTAGACGCCCCAATTGGTCGAGACGAGGGTCGCGGTCAGCGTGGCCAAGGCCAGCGTGCGCGGGCTGCGAAAGTGGCGCCACACCGAGCCGAACGTTCCCTGCCACCACAGGATCAGCGCGGCGAAGGGAATCGACCAGAGGATACGGTGAGCCAGGACCTCGAACGCCGGCACATGGTCGAGCGCCTTGAGGTAGAAGGGCATGAGCAGCCCCCAGATGGCATAGGCGCCGATCGCGTAGCCGTATCCCCGCCTGTCCTCGCCGTCCGCCGTTGCCATGCTCGCCCGCCATCCATCGAAACGGTCGATGTAGCAGAGCGCCGATCCGCTCACATCCCGATTTTGGTGATTCCAGCAATCAGTTTCGTTGATGGGTAGAACGGAACGGGCACGGACCGACAACGAGCCCCGCCACGGCTCCCCACCTTGCAGCCATGGCGCAGGGCAACAATCCTGGATTTAGCTGTCCTTGCCCGCGTACCGGTCCGTGGCGCGGATGAGGCGGTCGAGGATGCCCGGTTCGTTGTAGGCATGACCGGCGCCCTCGATCAGATGAAAGTCGGCGTCGGGCCAGGCGAGGTGGAGATCCCAGGCGGTGCGCATCGGGCACGGCATGTCGTAGCGGCCGTGCACGATGGTGCCGGGAATGCCCTTGAGGCGTCCGGCGTCGCGGATCAGTTGCCCTTTGTCCAGCCAGCCGTCGTGCACGAAATAGTGGTTCTCGATCCGCGCGAATGCGAGGGCGAAGTCCTCGTCGCCGTGCTGGCTGGTGAGCGACGGGTCGGGCAGGAGCGTGATGGTCCCGCCCTCCCACAGGCTCCAGGCCTTGGCGGCCGCGACCTGCTCGGCCCGGTTCGAGCCCGTCAGCCGGCGCCGGTAGGCCGCGATCAGGTCGTCGCGCTCGGCCTGCGGGATCGGGGCAACGAATCGCTCCCACTTGTCGGGAAACATCTCCGAGACGCCGAACTGATAGTACCAGGACAGTTCCGCCCGCCGCAGCGTATAGATGCCACGCACGACCAGTTCGCTCACCCGCTCAGGATGGGTTTCGGCATAGGCGAGCGCCAGGGTCGAGCCCCAGGAACCGCCGAACACCAGCCATTTTTCCACGCCCATCAGGGCGCGCAGCCGCTCGATGTCCGCGACGAGGTGCCAGGTCGTGTTGGCCTCCAGTTCGGCGTGCGGCGTCGAGCGGCCGCAGCCGCGCTGGTCGAACAGCAGGACGTCATAACGGGTCGGGTCGAACAGGCGGCGGTGGGCCGATCCGCAGCCCCCGCCGGGTCCGCCGTGCAGAAAGACCGCCGGCTTTGCCCCCTTGGTGCCGCATCGCTCCCAATAGATCCGATGGCCGTCGCCGACGTCGAGCATGCCGTGCTCGAACGGTTCGATCTCCGGATAGAGCCCACGTAACTCGCTCATGTCGCTCGCTTACCTCGTTGGTTCGTCGGTTTCGGTCTCGTGGTCGGGATGCTGGAAGGACACCATATCCAGAAGCTCGGGATGCTGCCTGGCGTCCTCGTCCGTGGTCGTCGCCGGCAGGTCGTGCAGCCGGTCGAAATAGGGCAGCGTACCCTCGGCGCCGCACTGGCTGGCCGGGGCGATGGCCGAGGGGTCGTCGAACGCGCCGATCGCCAGCGCGATGCCGTGCGGTGCCTCATAGGTCAGCGGCGTGCCGCAGTCGGGGCAGAAGCCCCGCAGGATCCTGTTGGACGACTGGAAGCGCTTCGGTTCGGCCCGAGTCCATCTCAGGTCCCCCAGCTTGGCGGAGACGAGAGGCGCGAAAAAACCACCGAAGGCCTTCTGGCACATGCGGCAATGGCAGATGTGCGGATTGCTGAGCGTGCCCTCGATGCGGAAGCGGACGGCGCCGCACTGGCAGCCGCCCGTGTAGATGGGCTTGTTGTCGAGCGTCATCGTCCCTCCTGACTTTCGTCGATGTCGGCGCGCTGCGCCCGATCGGACCCGTCTGCTTCGGTGAAACTATGGCCGGGACCGCGGTTTCCCACTGCGGCGTCAGGTCTCCGCGAAACGGTCCGTCGCCGCCAGAAGCTCCTGCAGGATGCCGGGCTCGGAAAAGGCATGGCCCGCCCCTTCCACCATGCGGTAGTCGGCGCGTGGCCAGGCTTTCCAGAGCTGCCAACTCGTCTCGCCGGGCGTCACGACGTCGTAGCGCCCCTGCACGATCACGCCGGGAATGTCGCTCAGCCGATGGGCGTTGGCGATGAGCTGCCCATCCTCCAGCCAGCCCCGGTGCAGAAAGTAATGGTTCTCGATTCGCGAGAAGGCGATGGTCGCCTCGCTGGCGTTCGGCATGCCAACGGCGCGCGCACGGGTGCGCAGCATCACCGTCTGGCCTTCCCAGTCCGCCCAGGCGCGGGCCGCCTCCAGCCGCACCGCGCGCTCACGGTGAGTGAGACGCTCGCGGTAGGCGGCGATCAGGTCTCCCCGTTCCTCCTGCGGGATCGGCGCCAGAAACTCCTCCCACTTGTCGGGAAAGAGCTTGGCCGCACCCCCGGCATAGAACCAGTCGAGTTCGGCCTGGCGGCAGGTGAAGACGCCGCGCAGGATCAGCCCGGTCACCCGGTCAGGATAGGTCTCGGCATAGGCGAGCGCCAGCGCCGCGCCCCAGGAGCCGCCAAACACCAGCCAGCGGTCGATCCTGGCCACCTCGCGCAGCCGCTCCATGTCGGCGACGAGGTCCCAGGTGGTGTTCTCCTCCAAAAGCCCCGTCGGCTTGGAGCGGCCACAGCCGCGCTGATCGAACAGGAGGGTCTTGTAGCGCTCCGGGTCGAACAGCCGGCGGTGGGCCGGGCTGCAGCCGCTGCCCGGACCGCCATGCAGGAACACCGCGGGGATGCCGTCCGGATTGCCGCAGAGCTCCCAGTAGATCTCGTGGCCGCCGCCCACCGAAAGACGCCCGTATTCGTAAGGCTCGATAGGCGGGTAGAGCGGCCTCTCCGCCCCGATCAACGTTTCACCTCCCAGGTGGTGATGCGCTCGCCGGTCTCCGGATCCTTGCCGTCCTTGAGCTGGATGCCCTGGGCGAGAAGCTCGTCGCGGATGCGGTCCGCCTCGGCCCAGTTTTTGGCCTTGATGAGATCGAGGCGACGGGCGATGCGGTCGGTGACCGACTGGTCGACCGTTTGCTCGCGACGAGGATCGATGCCGAGCAAGGCCAGCGCCGACAAGGCGGCATCCGCCCTGCCCTCGTCGAAGGCACGGTGGATCGCCGCGATCGCTTCGGAAAAGCCGAGATCGTCGGAGAGCGCCGCAACGACCGCCTCGTCCACCAGCGAAGGATCCGCCGTGGCGTCGGCCGCGAAGCGCTCCCAGCGGTCGAGTTCGCGCGACGCCTCCTCCAGCTTGGCCAGCGTGAAGTCGATCGGCTCGCGATAATGCGTCTTGAGCAGCGCCAGTCGCAACACTTCACCCGGCCATTTACGGCCGCCGAAGGTCTCGGTCTCCAACAGGTCGTGGATCGTGACGAAGTTGCCTTCCGACTTCGCCATCTTGCGGCCTTCGACCTGAAGATAGCCGTTGTGCATCCAGACCTGCGCCATGCGGCTGGTGCCATGGGCGCAGCGCGACTGGGCGATCTCGTTCTCGTGGTGCGGAAAGATCAGGTCGAGCCCGCCGCCATGGATGTCGATCTCCTTACCGAGATGCGCGCCGCTCATCGCCGAGCACTCGATGTGCCAGCCGGGCCGTCCGAGCCCGTCGATGCCGCCGGGCGACGGCCAGCCGGGCTCGCCCTCCGAGGACGGCTTCCAGAGCACGAAATCCGTGGCGTCCTTTTTGTAGCTCGCCACCTCGACGCGCGCGCCGGCGATCATCTCGTCGAGCGAGCGCCGGGAGAGCTGGCCGTAATCCGGCATGGACGGCGTATGGAAGAGCACATGCCCCTCGGCGACATAGGCATGACCCTTGGCGATGAGCTCGTCGATCATCGCCTTCATCGCCTCGATATGATCGGTCGCGCGGGGCTCGATCGAAGGCGGCAGCGCGCCGAGTGCGGCGATGTCCTTGTGGAACTGCTCGGCCGTCGCCGAGGTCACCCTGGCGATCGCTTCGTTGAGCGGCAGATCCGGATAGTCGCGGGCCGCGCGCGCGTTGATCTTGTCGTCGACGTCGGTGATGTTGCGCGCATACGCCACATGCGCCTCGCCGTAGAGATGGCGCAACAGGCGGTAGAGCACGTCGAAGACGACGACGGGTCGGGCGTTGCCGATATGGGCGTAGTCGTAGACGGTCGGACCGCAGACATACATCTTGACCCGCTTGCGCTCTGCCGGGATCGTCGCGTCCTGCCAGTCGAGCGGCCGCAACTCCTCCTTGGCCCGGGTCATGGTGTTGAAGAGCCGCAGCCCCTTGTATCCGTCGTCCATCGTCCTCTCCTGGCCACCTGCACTTTGACATAGCGCATGGCGGCCGACATCTCAGCGTGTCTTGGTTTCTATGCGCTATCATCAACGGCGCGAAGCACAAACCCCAGAGGGTTGGCGATGCGGCCAGGCGACCCTGCCGCGCGCACCCCGCAACCAGAAAAGTGGAAGACGTACCTCTGCCCCGGCCAACATATGGGGAGACCGCAACGGTGCTATGCGGCTCCGGCCCTGGTCAGGTCGAAAGATCGTGGTCAGATTGAAGCCAGGAGCTGCCTCTATGATGCCGAAATCATAGAGTTACCATGCAACCTCCGCACGTCCGGCGGGCAAATGGCACATGGACTGATATCATGAACAGCATCTCTCCCGAATTCCGATCGAAGAACGAACGCGACCAGGAAGTCGACATCGATCATCACTATCACTCGCTCGGCATCGCGGCCGTGGCCGCCGCCAGCCAGCCGTGCTGCAGGAGCCATGGCGAGACGGCGGTCGAGCACGACCGTGAGTTCGAATCAGGCGACCTCGACTAACAGATTCGTCGCCAGCGTCGCCATCACGGCGGCGATGACGAGATCGAGGATTCTCCAGGATATCGGTTTGGCAAACAGCGGTGCCAGCAGTCTGGCACCGTAGCCGAGCGCGAAGAACCAGGCGAAGGACGCCGTCGCGGCCCCTATCGCGTAGGCGAGACGGTCCTGTGGCGTGGCAAAGCGTGCCGACAGGCTGCCGAGCAGGACCACCGTGTCGAGATAGACGTGGGGGTTCAGAAAGGTCAGCGCCAGGCAGGTGAGCGCCGCCGCCTTGAGCGAGGCGGCGCCGTCGTCATCCCTGGCCTTCAGCGCTTCGCCGGAAAACGCGCGGCGAAGCGCCAATGCCGCATACGCATAGAGAAAGATCGCGCCGCCGACCGCAACGACGGCGATCAGGCGCGGGTGGCTGGAAATCAGGCTGCCCAGTCCGGCGACCCCGGCGGCGATCAGTACCGCATCGGACAGCGAGCAGATCAGGCAGAGCGCCAGCACATGCCGGCGCACCAGCCCCTGGCGCAGGACAAAGGCGTTCTGCGCCCCGATCGCCACGATCAGGCTGAGGCCGAGCAGAAACCCGGCCGTCGCGGCGGCCAGCATTGCGGCGCCTTAAGCCCGTCAGTGCGCCGCGACGAAGGCGGTAAGCAGCCGCCGTGCTGCGTCGAGATCGCGCTTATCGATCATCTCGGCCACGGTGTGGATGTAGCGGGTGCCCACCACGATACCCACCGCACGGGCGCCCGAGGCCGTCTGCTGCACCGCCGCGCCGTCCTGGCCGCCGCGGGCGAGAATGGTGCGCTGATAGGCGATGTCGTTGGCCTTGGCGAGCGCCTCGAACTCGCGGATAAGCTCGATATCGGCGATGAAGGAGCCATCCTTCATGTGCAGGCCGACGCCATTGCCCTGAATGGTGGTGCGATCCTTGTCGGGCACGCCCGGCGTATCGCAGGAGAGCGTCGTGTCGACACCGATGCCGATATCCGGCTGCACGCCGAAGGACGCGGTCTTGGCGCCGCGCAGGCCGACCTCCTCCTGGGCGGTGAAGGCGACGGTCAGCTCGCAATCATGCTCGACCTTCCCCTCGACCAGCGCCCGCACGGCCTCCAGTCCGAGCCAGCAGGCGATGCGGTTGTCGAGCGCCTTGGATACGATCTTGTCGCCCATTTCCTCGAACGGTTCGTGCATCACGACATAGTCGCCCACCTGGACGAAGTCCTTGGTGGCGGCGCCATGGCCGATGTCCACGAAGAACTCGTTCGGCTCCGGCATCTTCTTGCGCTCTTCGGCCGACTGGATGTGGATCGGCTTGCCCTCGGCGTTCATCACGCCCCGGTGGTCGCCGGTCTCGGTGCACACCAGCACGCGGCGCGAGAACAGGTTGCGTGGATCGAAGCCGCCGACGGGATCGACGTTGATGAAGCCCTTGTCGGTGACGTGCGAGACCAGGAAGCCGATCTCGTCCATATGACAGAGCAGCATCACCTTCAGCGGCTTGTCGCCCTTGCCCTTGCGGGTGCAGATGAGCGAGCCGAGCGCATCGACGCGGATCTCGTCGAACAGGCCCTCGGCCTCGCTGGTGATGAGATCACGGATGCGGCGCTCGCGGCCGGGCACGCCGGGGGTCTCGCACAGACGCTTCAGGAGATCGATGTTCACGGGGGCAAATCCTTGGAGTTTGGGCGTCAGAAAAGCGACGGCTGAACCGGCGGCTCGTCGTCCGGCGCGTCGTCGGGCCTGGGCGACGCCTGATTCGAAGCGGGGCGCTCCGTCATAGCGCGATCGAGCGGAGCCTGCACCTCCGGCCCCATATTGGCAATCCGGTTCACCTTGTCGGAGACCGGAATCGCCTCCAGCAGGTCATCGTTGGCCGGACGCAGCAGGCCGGCCACGGCGGGAGCGTCGTTTTCCCAGCAATTCAGCCAGCGGTCGAAATCGCGCGGCGCGACGACCACCGGCATGCGCTCGTGGATCGGCGAAAGCGTCGAATTGGCGGCCGTCGTCAGGATGGTCGCAGTGTCCAGTTCGCCACCGTCCGGCGCCAGCCAGGTTTCGAACAGGCCGGCGAAGGCCATCAGCCCGCCCACCTTCGGCCGGACGAAATACGGCTCGGCCTTCGCCTTGCCCTGCCGCCGCCATTCGTAGAAGCCGGTGGCCGGCACCAGGCAGCGGCGGTGGCGCATGGCGGCGCGGAACGCGCTCTTTTCGTGGGTCGATTCCGAGCGGGCGTTGAAGAGCAGCGGAAACCCCTTGAGATCCTTGACCCAGGAAGGGATCAGCCCCCAGCGCACCAGCCGCGCCTGGCGTTCGGGATTGTCGGCGTCGGGCCGCTCGCGGCGGCCGCCGGCGACGATCAGGATCGGCTGCGTGGGGGCGATGTTGTAGCGCGGCGGATATGGCTCCGCCGCCCGGATCGCCATCAGCTCGGCCAGGATGTCGTGAGATGCCGTCAGCGCAAACCGTCCGCACATGCCGGCCGTTGAGCCTCAGGCGGGGAGCGGTGTCAAGGGCGGGCGGCCGCGCGGAACACGACGGACATCGGCCCGATAGTATGATAGCCAAAAGACCTTGTTGCGATCCACTCAGCGCCGGTGCTCATGACCTCGCCTTATCGCGTCCTCGACCACGCCCGTATTCCCGAATTGCCCAATCCCTATTTCGGGAAGGTCCGGGATTGCTATGACCTGCCCGACAACCGGCGCATCCTGATCGCGACCGACCGGATCTCCGCTTTCGACCGCATCCTCGCCTCGATTCCGTTCAAGGGGCAGGTCCTGACGCAGCTGGCGCGGTACTGGTTCGAGACCACCGCCGACATCTGCGAAAACCACGTGCTCGACTATCCCGATCCCAACGTCGTGGTCGGCAAGAAACTGCGGGTCCTGCCGGTCGAAATCGTCGTGCGCGGATATCTGGCCGGAACCACCGGCACATCGATCCTCACCCGCTACAAGAAGGGCGAGAGGGTCATGTACGGACACGCGTTTCCTGACGGGCTTCGCGACCACGAGAGGCTCGCGGGCCCGATCATCACGCCCACCACCAAGGCCTTCGACGGAGGGCATGACGAGCCGTTGGCCGTCGATGAAATCGTCGAACGGGGCCTGCTGACCGAAGATCAGTGGAACTCCGTCTCCACCGCGGCCATCGCCCTGTTCACGCGAGGACAGGCGATGGCCGCCGACCGAGGGCTGATCCTGGCCGATACGAAGTACGAATTCGGCACCGACGAGGCGGGAGCCGTCATTCTGGCGGACGAGATCCATACGCCGGACAGTTCGCGCTTCTGGCTGGCCGAGGGATACCAGGAGGCGTTCGAACGCGGCAACCGCCCGCCGTCGCTCGACAAGGATATCGTCCGCGCCTGGGTCGATGCCCGCTGCGACCCTTACCGCGACCCGATTCCGGCCATCCCGGACGATCTGATCGAAGCCGCGTCAAAGACGTATATCGACGCGTATCAGACGATCACGGGCCAGGCCTTCGAACCCGATCTCTCGGGTGAGACGCCGCTGGCGCGCATCCGGCAGAACCTGTCGTCCTACTTTTTGCCTTCATAAGACCGCCGGTCTCCGCCGCCGGGAATAGTCGCGCCAGAGCGGTCGGACCGATCCGGCGAATGCCGGGAGCGGATAGCGGCTGAGACGGCTCCTCCCGTTGGCCAGCGGGGCCGGTCGGCGTAGAGTCGCGAAATGATCGCGCGCGCTCCCCTGCTCGGTGTATCCGTTTGCCTGTTCCGGGCTGAAAAGGTGCTGCTGGTGGAGCGCGGCCGACCGCCGGCGCTCGGCCTGTTGAGCCTGCCGGGCGGCAAGGTGCGATTTGGCGAGCGGCTCGAAGAGGCGCTGCGGCGTGAGGTCATGGAGGAAACCGGTCTCGACGTGGCCCGCTTCGCCTTCGTCTGCCTGCACGAGGCGATCAGTCCGGAGGACGGAACCCATGCGGTGATCGCCGTCTATCGCGGCGCGCAAGGCCTGCCCGTCGACGCCGTGCCCGTTGCGGGCGACGATGCCCGCGCCGTCGGATTCCACTCTCTCGCCGGAATCGAGGAGCTCGAGCGCGACGACAAGCTCACGCCGGGCTTGGTCAAGATCGTACGCTCTGCCCACCGCGCTCATTTGGCCGGTCTGTAGGGACGGGGCCGCGGCCGGGTCCGATCGACGGCGGCCAAGGCTTGTTGCGGGAATGGCGCACCCTGCGTCAATTCACGCCAGGCATCGGCGAAGTGGTTGATTTTGTGTTAATGTCACGCCAAACCATGGCCATGATGGCATGTCGTTTCTCCTTTGGCCCGGCGGCGGGGCTGGCCTTGGCCATGGTTCTCGTCGGCCCGGTTTGCAGCCGAGCGGAAGAGGCCGGAGCCACGCCCGATGCCGCTCCGGAGGCGGTTCAGCCGTCGAACGCGCCGTTCATGAAGCCGCTCAGCCGGCTGTCGTCGATCCTCGGATCGGTGCATTTTCTGCGCAAGCTCTGCAGCGACCCCAATGCGTCCGCCTACCGCGACGAGATGGCCGCGCTGATCGATGCGCAGAAGCCCAACGAGGCGGATCGACGCATCCTGGTGTCCAGCTTCAACAGCGGCTACCGCGCCTTCGAATCGACATACCGCACATGCACGCCAGCCGCCCGAATCGCCGTCCAGCGCTATCAAAAAGAGGGGATCGCTCTGTCACGGGAGATTAGCGCAAGGTACGGCAATTAACATTCCCTTAACGATCCCGACCGTTCGAGACTTAAAATTTGCGCGGTCGTGTTAGAGTTTTGACAACCAATGAGCCAGGGGGACCCTTTCATGATCGATTTGCAGGGCGCCGAACTCGATGAAGTCATCGCCGCCGAAAAGAAGCAGGTCGCCCTCGAATACCACAACGAGGCCTGGGCGGACGGGATTTCCGACGGCATCGAGGCCGAGATTCTCGCAGAGACCGCCATCGCTACGGCATTGACCGAGCTTGTTCGCCTGCACGGCGAGGAAGAGGTCCTGCAGTTCGTCAAGGAACTGCAGCAGCGCGTCGAATACGGAGAGTTTCGCCAGAACCGCCCCCTGCAATAGAGCCGGCAGGCGCACACTCCTGGACGCACGAGAGCGAAGGATCGGGAAGATGGCCGCGCATCGCCTGTTCCGCGTGTTGATGCAGACCGCACTTGTCGCGGGCGCCCTGGGCGCCGCGAGCAGCGCTTTTGCGCTCTCGCAGATCGGAACCGACGGCGAGGAACCGGCGAAGGAAGGCATCATCGCGGTGCCCCTGCCGCCGCTCGATCTCGATGAGACCGCGCCCACCGATACCGACGACAATGACGACGTCTCGGAACCGGAGGAAATCGTCCCGGCGACGGGGACGGACCAGCCCGATGTCGACGAGGGCGAGCCCGCCCCGGACCAAGCGACCGCGACCACCGATACGCCGACCGACGTCCTCTACGGGGACGAGGACCTTCCGCGCCCGGTGCGCGACCTGCGGCAGCGCCTGATGGACATCGCCAGGACCGGCGAGGTCGAAAAGCTGCGGCCCTATCTGGAGACCGGTCCCGAGGGCACCGTGCTGAGTTTCGGCACCCAGACCGAGGACCCGATCGCCTTTCTGAAGGAATTGTCCGGCGACGGCGAAGGTGCGGAAATCCTCGCGATCCTGCTCGAGGTCCTGGAGGCCGGACACGTGCACAACGAGCCGGGCACCGACAACGAGATCTATGTCTGGCCCTACTTCACCCAAATGTCGCTCGACACCCTGACGAAGCGGCAGATGGTGGAGCTGTTTGAACTGGTCACGGCCGGCGACTTCGAGGCGATGAAGGGGTTCGGCGCCTATAATTTCTACCGTGTCGGGATTACGCCCGACGGCCGTTGGCAGTTCTTCGTCGCGGGCGACTGAACTCCTCGCTCCGGGCGGCTCTTTCGGCGGCACGGCCGCCACGTCGAGGCCGCCGACGTTGCAAGAACTCTACACCCGCCTCCTCAGCGTCTGTCGATTGCGGCGAAATGTTGACCGCCTTTCCCGGCCCCTGTAGCAACGCGGATGGGAATGGTTCTGCCGCAAGGTGGATAAAAGGGAACGCGGTGAAGCGCTTCGGCGCCGACTCCGGGGCTGCCCCCGCAACTGTAACCGGAAAGTCGTCTTCCATCGAAGCGTGAGACGAGCACGCTTCAGCCACTGAGCCCAATGCTTGGGAAGGCGGAAGAGCGACGTCGATCCGGAAGCCAGGAGACCTGCCAATCCCGGTCACCCAGCTTTGGTACGGGGCGTGCCGAGGCGCGGTTGTCCGTGCGGTGACGTGAGCAACATGTCGCCGTGTGTCCGGATGGCCGGGGCCGGAATCGTCCGCGATTCCATGATCCACCGTTCGCTTCCGAGGAAGACCCGCGGCTCCAGCCGAATGCCGTTCGCGCATTCGCGGCGACCTCGAGGGGAACGAAATGAAGACGAAGATCCTGGTTCTGACGCTGGTGGCGGCTGCCGGTGCGAGTGCGGCCTACGCGCAAGAGGACGAAACCGCGCTCGAAACGGTGGTGATCACCGCCGGCCGCACGCCGGAAGCCGCCGAAAAGGTCGGGCGCGCCTATACGGTCATCACGGCCGAGGAGCTCGAAGAGCACCACATCCAATACGTCTCTGACGCACTGCGCCTGGTGCCGGGCGTCGCCGTCTCGCAGGCCGGTTCGCGCGGCAGCCTCACGCAGGTGCGCATTCGCGGCACCGAGGCCAACCATGTCCTCGTCCTGATCGACGGCATCGAGGCCAGCGAAACCTCGACGGACGGCTACGACTTTTCGAACCTGCAGACGGCAGGGATCGAGCGGATCGAAGTTCTGCGTGGCCCGCAAAGCGCGTTCTGGGGCTCGGACGCCGTCGGCGGCGTGATCAACATCATCACCAAGACCGGCATGCGAAACGGTCATGAAATCACGGCCAAGAGCGAAGTCGGCACCGACGGCACGGTGCTCGGTTCGGTCTCCCTCCTCGGTGGTGGAGAAACATTCGACGCCGGGGTCACGGCCAGCTATCGCCGCTCCGACGGCTACAACATCTCTCCCTATGGCGACGAGGACGACGGCGACCGGAACTTCACGCTGAACGGAAAGTTCAACGCCGACATCACGCCCGATCTGCGCCTCGACGGCTCGCTGCGTTTCGTCGACCGGAAGAGCGACTACGACGCGCAGGACTTCTCATACGACCCGGTCACCTTCGCCGCCGGGTCCTCTTACGGCCTGGTGCTCGACACCGACAATCAGACCGACACGCAAGACGTGCTCGGACAGCTCGGGCTCACCTGGACGTCGCTGGACGGCGCCCTGACGCAGGAAACCCGCGTGTCGGGCAACCACTATACGCGCGACGAACTGGAGGACGGCGACGAGGTCGAGGGCGGCTCCAAGGGCGGGCGGACGAAGGCCAGCTATCAGGCCTCCTACGCGTTCGATACGCCGTCCTTCGCGGACGCGCATCATCAGCTGACGGGGGGCATCGACTGGGAGCGCGAGACCTTTCAGTTGACGGAGCCGCGCAGCGCGGGTGCGTTGGACGACGAGAAGTCGCGCGAGACCTATGGTTTCGTCGGCGAGTATCGCGGCGAGTTCTTCGATCAGCTCTACCTGGACGCTGCCGTCCGGCACGACCTCAACGACGACTTCGCCGACGCCACGACCTTCAGCCTCTCGGGGGCCTGGGAGATCCCCAACGCCGATACGCGCCTGCACAGCTCCGTCGGGACCGGCGTGACCAACCCGACCTTCACCGAGCTCTACGGCTATTATCCGGCCTATTTCGTCGGCAATCCCGATCTCGAGCCGGAGGAGAGTTTCGGCTGGGACGTCGGCATCGGGCACGACTTCGCAGACGGCCTGGTGGTCGCCGATCTCACCTATTTCCACCAGGATCTGGAGAACGAGATCTACAGCAACGGTTCGACCGTCATCAACATGGACGGCACCAGCAAGCGCCAGGGCATCGAGGCCTCGTTGACGATCAACCCCTTCCCCGGCTTCTCCGCCACCGCAACCTATACCTATACCGACGCCGAGGATCCGGACGGTGACGAGGAAGTGCGTCGGGCGCCCCATTCCGGCTCGCTCAACGCGTCCTACCAATTCTACGAGGGCCGCGCGCGCGTCTTCCTCGACGCCGTCTTCAACGGCGAGATGAAGGACTACGACTACCACACGGGCCGCGCCACCTACTCGACCACGACGGCCACCTTGGACAGCTATACGGTGGTCAATCTCGGCGGCAGCTACAAGTTCACCGACGTGCTGGAAGGCTACGCCCGGGTGGAAAACCTGTTCGACGAGGAGTATCAGGAGGTGTACGGCTACGAGGCGCAGGGCCGCACGGCCTTCGTCGGACTGAAGGCGACGTTCTAAGGATGAGAGGCACGGCGGCACGCTGGATCGGGACGGCGCTTGCGGCCCAGCTGGCGGCCGTCGCCCCGAGTCTGGCGCAGGAGGCGACGAGCGAGCCGCCGCGGCGCGTCGTCTCCACCAACCTGTGCACGGATCAGCTCGCCATGCTGGTGGCGGGCGACGGCCAGCTCTATTCGGTGTCGGAACTGGCCGACGATCCGATCTATTCGGTGCTCGCGGACCGCGCCAAGGACTATGTCGTCAACCACGGCTCGGCCGAAGAGATCTTTCTCATGCATCCCGATCTGGTGCTCGCCGGCCCATTCTCGTCGCCGGCGAGCGTCGACATGCTGCGCCGGCTCGGCTTTCGCGTCGAGATGTTTCAGCCGGAAACCTCGTTCGGCCAGATTCGCGCCAATCTGCGCCGGATGGGGGAAATCCTCGGCCATCCTCGGCGCGCCGACGCCTTGATCGCGGAGATGGATGCAGCCATCGCGGCGCTGCCCAAGGCCGCATCGCGCGAGACCATCGCGCTGTTTTTCGCCAACGACTATACGGCCGGCCGCGGCACGCTCGCCGACGAGGTGGTGCGCTTGGCCGGCCTCGACAATCTGGCTGCACGGCTCGGGATCACCGCGATGGCGCGGATCCCGCTCGAAGAACTGGTGATGGCGCGGCCGGACCTCATCATCGGCCAGCCGTCCTTTTCCACTCCGGCTCTGGCCTACCAGAACCTGCGACATCCGGCGATCCGGGCGCGGGTGGTCGGCGGCGACGTCGCCAACCGGCTGGAGAAATACTGGACCTGCGGCGGCCCCTTCTCGGTCGAGGCGGCGCGCATCCTGGTCGGCATCGCGGATCGTGCCGCAACCGCCAGGACCGCATCGCAGACGCAGCCGGGCGAAGGCTCGACCGGGCCTCGGGCCCAGTTCGGGCGGCCGCGCGAGGCAGAGGCTCCTCGTGGCTAACGATCGCGGCTTTACGGCGCTCGTCGTCGCCCTTGCCATCCTCGTCGCCGTGTTGTTCGCCGTCTCCCTGCTTCTGGGGCCGGCCGAAATCGGGCTGGGTGACAGCGTCAGGGCTCTTCTGACCGGGCAAGGCGGCGCCACCGTTCTGGTGATGCGGGAAATCCGACTGCCCCGCGCCATCCTGGGCGTGATGATCGGCGCCTCGCTCGGCCTCTCCGGCGCCTGCCTGCAAGGCTATCTGCGCAATCCGCTGGCCGAACCGGGCCTCGTCGGCGTCACCGCCTCGGCTTCGCTCGGCGCGGTGCTTGCGATCTACACCGGCCTGTCGGCGATCTTTCCCCTAGCCCTGCCGTTGGTGGCGCTCGCCGGTGCGCTCGCCGCCGTGCTGCTGGTGCTGTGGGCGGCGGGGTCGAGCGGCGGCGTACTGACCGTCATCCTGGCTGGCGTCGCGGTATCCAGCGTCGCGGGAGCGCTGACGGCGCTGGCGCTCAACCTCTCGCCCAACCCGTTCGCGGCCATGGAGATCGTGTTCTGGATGCTGGGTTCGCTGAGCGACCGGTCGATGACCCACGTCGGTCTCGCCGCGCCGTTCATCCTGATGGGCTGGGCGATGCTGATCGGGCTCGGCCGGCCGCTCGACCTGCTGACGCTCGGCGAGGAGGCGGCGGCCAGTCTCGCGGTCGACCTCAAACGGCTGCGGCTCGTCCTGGTGCTCGGGACGGCCGCCTGCGTCGGCGCGTCCACGGCCGTCGCCGGCAATATCGGTTTCGTCGGGCTCGTCGTTCCGCATCTTCTGCGGCCGCTGGTCGGTGCGCGGCCGGGGCGTTTGCTGCCCGTCAGCGCGCTCGGCGGCGCGGCGGCGCTCACCGCCGGCGATATCCTGGTGCGGCTGATCGCGCCGGAACGGGACCTGAAGCTCGGCGTGTTGACGACGCTCGCCGGCGCGCCCTTCTTCCTGTGGCTGGTCGTCCGGGAAAGGAAGACGCTGTCGTGACGCTCCTTTCCGTCAGCGATCTCTCCGTCTCCTTCGGCGCCCGCCGCGCACTCGACAGCGTTTCCCTTTCGGCGGAGGGGGGCGAGATCATCGGGCTGCTCGGACCGAACGGCGCGGGCAAGACGACGCTGTTGCGCGCCCTCGTCGGCCTCGTGCCGAGGCATGGCCAGGTGCGGGTCGACGGCACGCCGGTCGACCGGTTCGATGCCGTCGAACGCGCCCGGCGCATCGCCTATCTGCCGCAGGACCGGGCGATCAACTGGCCGGTGTCTGTGGAAACCGTCGTCGCGTTCGGCCGCGCACCGTTTCGCCGCTCCTTCGGCCGCCTGGGGCGAGACGACCGCGCGAGGATCGAAAGCGTGATCGAGCAGATGGGACTCGGCGCCCTGCGCGACCGACCGGCGACGACGCTGTCCGGCGGCGAGCGGGCGCGCGTGCTGATCGCGCGGGCGCTGGCGCAGGACGCCGCGCTGCTTCTGGCCGACGAGCCGACGGCGGGGCTCGATCCGGCTCACCAGATCGGCGTCATGCGCTGCTTTCGCGACGTGGCACTATCGGGACGGGCGGTGATCACCTCGCTGCACGATCTCAGCCTGGCGGCACGCTGGTGCTCGCGCCTGCTCGTTATCCAAGATGGACGCCTCGTCGCCGACGGCGCCCCGGATGCCGTTCTGACCCCGGAAATCCTCCGCGACGTCTACCGGATCGACGCCGAGATCGCCCATCTCGACGGGCGCCTCGTGATCCACGCACGCGATACCCTTTAGGCCGGCGGACGCGCTCGGCTCCGGCAGCCGTTTCAGCCCGGGAAACGTCTTGCTTTTCAAAATTTTGTACGGTTCTTGCCCGCCGGCATGCGGACCTTGATCCGTGCCCTTGACACGCCCTCCAAGGATCGATCCTGTGTTCCCGATGACCTGAGGAGGGTTCCTTGAAGCTGTTGGCGAAGGAATTTTTTCGATCCAGCTCGCAGCCCGTGGTTGTGGAGCAGCGGCGCCCGCAGCCGCCCTTTCCGCTGCACGACCATGACTTCTACGAGATCGTGATCGTGCTGTCGGGAAACGGCTGGCATGTCCTGAACGATGAGCCGCACTTCATCACCTGCGGCGAGGTGTTCTACATCAAGGCCGACGACAATCACTCCTACGAGCAGGTCAACGATCTTTATCTGTCGAACATTCTCTACCGCCCGGACGGCGGTGGCCGGCAGGATGTGATGAAGATCATGCTGGACGATGCGGCCAACGGCTCCGCCCGGCGCCACTGGCAGGTGACGGAGGACGTTCTGGCGAAGATCACGCCGCTGATCGAAACGTTGGAAAGCGAAGCCTGCAATCCCGATCCCATGTCGGAAATGATGGCCGAAGCCCTGTTCAATCAGCTCGCCGTCTTGCTGGCGCGCGCCCGGTTCGCCGGCGATGGCGACGCACTACCGAGCACGGTGCGCCTGGGCCACGTGCTCAGCTATCTCCGCCACAATTGCACCGAGCAGGTCGATTTCGAGGAATTGGCACGCCGGTTCGGCTATTCGCTGCGCAATTTCAACCGGTTGTTCCGCGAGGCCACGGCCACCACGCCGCATGACTATCTGGTGAAGCTGCGGCTCAGCCGGGCCATGCGGGCGCTGCTGTCGACCAGCGACAGCATCACCGACGTGGCGCTGGCGTCCGGCTTCAACGACAGCAACTACTTTTCCTACAGCTTCAGCCGAGCGACCGGCATGTCGCCGAGCGAATACCGGCGACGCATCGGCGCCGGCATCGCCTGAGATGCAGGTTTCCCGGCCGCGGTGCGATCCCTGAGGCAGAGGTCGGCCAAGAAACCGGCAATCACGCGCTACCCATGCGATCAACTGCGTGCAGTTGCTCGGCTATCGCCGTCGCCGTTTGGTGCCCCTGAACCACAGGTAGTTGCCCGGCCGGTCGCCGCTGCCGCGTTGAGGGGACGCGGCGGAGACCTTGTCGGACTGGTCGATTGGGCCGGTCTCCCTCAGTCTCGCTTGAGGATTCTGACCGGCACGCCCTTGGAGGCCGGCACGTGCGCCTCCTTCTCATGGTGCCAGAGCGGGATCAGCTTGTTGAGCTCCGGATAGTAGCCGCCGACATCGCCCTTCGGAATCGAGAAGCGGTGCGCCCGGAGCCCTTCGACGCGGCGCTCGACGCCGTCGTCGACCGGGCTCTCGACATCGATGAGATCCTGGTCCTCCAGGCCGAGCGAGGCCATGTCCGCCTCGTTCATCAAGAGCACCATCCGCGAGCCGTGAATGCCGCGCAGGCGGTCGTCATAGCCGTAGATGGTCGTGTTGAACTGATCGTTGGAGCGCACGGTGATGAGCTTGAAGACCGTCTTGCCGTCGGTGGCGATGTCAGGATCGACGTCGAGCGTCTCGGGCAAGAGGAAGTTGGCCTTCCTGGTCTGCGTCTTCCAGACACGGTAGCAGGCCGCGAGATCGCGGTGGAACCCACCGGGCTTGAGGAAGCGCCCGTTGAAGTCCTTGAAGTCGTCCGGATAGGTCCGTTCGATGGCGTCGCGAACCTTGGCGTAGTCGGCCACCCATTCGTCCCAGGGCACGGTTGCCTTGCCGGCCACGGTCGCCTTGGCCAACTCGGCGACGATCTTCGGCTCCGACAGGAGTTCGGGCGATGCCGGCTCGCGCCAGCCCTTGGAGCCGTGGATGCAGGCAGTGGAATCCTCTACCGAGACGGTCTGCGGCCCGCTCGCCTGGGTATCGCGCTCGATGCGCCCCAGGCAGGGCAGAAGGTAGGTGACCTCGCCGGGGATCAGATGGTTGCGGTTGAGCTTGGTGGCGATCTGCACCGACAGGCGCATCTTCCGCCACGCCGCCTCCATCATCTCGGTTTCGGGCACGGCGCGAATGAAATTGCCGCCGAGTGCGATGAACCCGTGCACCGAACCGTCGATGATACCCTGGCAGGCTTCCACCGTGTCGAGACCTTTGTCGCGCGGCGGCTCGAACGCATAGAATTCGGCGAGCTTGTCGAGCGGCACCAGCTTCGGCTTCTCCGAGATGCCCACCGTGCGCTGGCCCTGCACGTTGGAGTGTCCACGGATCGGCGAGATACCGGCGCCGCGCTTGCCGATATTGCCGCGCATGAGAAGCAGGTTCACCAGCATGTGCACGGTCTTGGTGCCGTGGCGATGCTGGGTCAGTCCCATGCCGTAATTGGCGATGACCTTTTCGGCCTTGGCGTAGACTCCGCCGACCTTTTCGAGCGCGGCGCGCGGCAGGCCGCTCATGCGCTCGATCTCGTCCCATTCGGTGCCGCGCACGAAGGCCTCGAATTCGTCGAAGCCGTGGCAATGCTCCTCGATGAAGGCGAGGTCGAGAACGCGGGGCTCGCCCTTCGCCTTGGTCTGGTCGTCAAGGGCGAACACCGCCTTGGCGATGCCGGTCATCGCCGCCAGATCGCCGCCGGCCTTCACCTGAAGATAGTCGCTCGACATCTGGGTGCCTTCGTCGGGCGACAGCATCTCGACCGGCGACTGCGGATTCTTGAAGCGCATCAGGCCGCGCTCGGGCAGCGGATTGAAGGTGACGACGGGCACGCCGCGCTTGCGCGCCTCCTGGATCGGATGCAGCAGGCGCGGCGCGTTGGTGCCGGTGTTGTGCCCGAAGAAGAACATCATGTCGCACGCCCGGAAATCCTCGAGCGTCACCGTGCCGACCGGCACGCCGATCGACTGGGGCAGGCCGACCGACGTCGACTCGTGACACATGTTGGAGGAGTCGGGCAGATTGTTCGAGCCGTAGATCCGCGCGAACAGCTGGTACATGTGCGAGGCCTCGAGCGAGGCCCGCCCGGAGGCGTAAAAGACCACCGACTTCGGATCGAGCTTGTTCAGCTCCTCGCCGATCTCCTTGAAAGCCGATTCCCAGGTGACCGGCACATACTGGTCGAGCGAGACATCGTAGCGCATCGGCGTGGTCAGACGCCCCTGCTGCTCCAGATCATGGTCGGGCCAATCGAGGAGCTCCGTCAGCTTGTGCCTGGCGAAGAACTCGCGGTCGCAGCGCTTTTTGGTCTGCTCCCAAACCGTGGCCTTGGCTCCGTTCTCGCAGAATTCCGCGGGCTTCGGGTGAGCAGGCTTCGCCCAGGAGCACGAAACGCACATGAAGCCGTTCGGCTTGTTCTGCCGATAGAGCGTTTCCCAGATGGATGACATCGCCAGGTCCTGGCGCGCGGCATGCCGTGTGACGGACTTGAGCGATCCCCAGCCACCGGTCGGAAACTCGTAGGGCTCGACCGTGACCTTGTCGGTTCGCTCGCTGCGCTTCATCGTCCGTCTCCTTGTTGTCTCGCCGTCGCGACAAGCCTCGTTCTCCGCGAAGCCCGGCTCGAACCGACGCAATTTAGAATCTGGACAAAGAGACCGAGCGGTCCAGGCACGGCCGCCCGTTATCGGTTAGGCAGCTACGGTCAGGCGCGTGTGGGGCCTGAGAAACGGCTTCAGGCGAACCATGTCGGGCGGCGCGACGGCGACGCAGCCCTCGGTCGGCAGATAGCCCGGCCGGGAGATGTGCAGGAAGATGGCGCTGCCGCGTCCGCGGGCACGACACCTCACGTTCCAGTCAAGGACGACGATGAGATCGTAGAGCCGGTCGGCCCGCCACAGGCTTTCCGCGCTCGCCGCCCACGGCAGGCGCACCGGGCGGTTATAGGCAGCGTGCAGAGGTGCATCGCACCAGCCGTCGTTGCTTCGCGCGATCTTCGTCGGCAGTGCCGGAACCGGTGAACGCCGGTCGCTGCGGCGATAGGCCGAGACGAGCGCCATGCTCGCGCGCGGTGTCGCGCCGTCCCCCTCGCGCTTGAAGATGGTGATGCCCGAGCGGCCGAGGGCGCAGCGAAGCCGGAGACTGCCCGCCTGGAGAATGCCCCGTCGGGGATCCAGCGGTGATCGGCGCACCACCAGATCACGGTTGAAACTGTTCTTTTTCATCACGCCTGCCTACATTAATCGTGACATGAAGGGAGCGATTCGTCTCGCCTGATCGCCGTCGTATCGATTTCTGGCGATTTCGCGCGTCGATGGTGGAAGGATCTCATGAGCGTACGCAGCATTTTGATCGTCGACGACGATGGCGACCTGAGGCAAACCCTGGCCGAGCAGCTCTCTCTTCATGAGGAATTTGCCGTCCTTCAGGAGTCGACCGCCGCCAAGGGAATCGCGGCAGCGCGATCGGAGCTGATCGATCTCGTCGTCATGGATGTCGGCCTTCCCGACATGGATGGACGCGAGGCGGTCAAGGTGCTGCGCAAATCCGGCTTCAAGCCGCCGATCATCATCCTGACGGGGCAGGATGCCGATTCCGACACCATTCTCGGCCTCGAGGCGGGCGCCAACGATTATGTGACGAAGCCCTTCCGCTTCGCGGTGCTGCTCGCGCGCATTCGCGCGCAGTTGCGCCAGCACGAGCAGAGCGAGGATGCCACCTTCCAGGTGGGCCCTTACATCTTCAAGCCGAGCCAGAAAATGCTGCTCGACGAAAAGGGCGGAAAGATCCGGCTGACAGAGAAGGAAACGGCGATCATCCGCTATCTCTATCGCGCCGACCGGCGGGTGATCACCCGCGACGTTCTGCTGGAGGAAGTTTGGGGTTACAATTCGGGCGTCACCACCCATACGCTCGAAACGCACGTCTACCGGCTGCGCCAGAAGATCGAGCCGGATCCTTCGAACGCGCGCATCGTCGTCACCGAGGCGGGGGGCTACAAGCTCGTCCCCTAAGGTCGAACTCGCCACCGTTCCAGGTTCCCACACGCTCGGCACGTCATTATAAGGTGCCGGCGGAGGACTTTTCGCGAACAGCGGGAATGTATAAGGCGAATATGCGCGGACAAGTTGTTCTCGCGATGAAGGAGCGGGCGTATCGATGAGCCTTGAAAGCGACATTGCCGTGTTGCGGCACGCTGCGCTGTTCGAGGATCTCACGACAGACCAGCTCCGATTGCTGGCGTTCGGGGCCGAGCACCGTCGGCTGCGCGCCGGAGAGACGCTCTTTCGCGAGGACGCACGCGCCGAAGCCGGATTCCTCCTTACCAGCGGCGAAGTTTCGCTGTTCCGCGGCCGCGGCGACCGGCAGCGCGCCATCGGCCGATACGGGGCGGGGACTCTGCTGGGCGAAATGGCGCTGCTCACCGAAACCCGACGCGCCGGGACGGCGATCGCGGAAACCGATAGTGACGTGATCCGCATCACCCGGACGCTGTTTCACCGCATGCTGGAGGAATATCCCGACATCGCGGTTCATCTGCACGCACGCATACGTGATCAGTTGGCGGAGATGACCCGCCGGATCGCGGCGCTGGAAGATCGCTTTTCCGAATAGGCGCTCCCGGACGATCGTCTTTTCCGACAGGGGTCTCTCGCGGATTAAGCAATTAATGCCAAGCGATCGACGTAGCCCATATGGCTGCTTTTCAAGCCCGCGGATCAACCGTCGTTTTCATGCCTGCCTGACGATTTTCCAAATCGTATTCGGGGAACCCGGCGATCCGGATGTCGTTGCACATCCGAGGTCGATGGAAGACGCCGAGATATTTTTCATGCCTCTATCCGAACAGTTTTTTCGAAAGGCACTGGAATTCTTTTCAATGAAACCTGTCAGATCGACTGGTTTTCTGCCCGTCGCCCTCGCCGGGATTGCAGAAGGCACGTTCAGGCAATCCGAGACTCGATTAAATCCCCGATTGATCTCCACGGGAAAATCCGCAGCGACGAACATTGGCAAATTCTGACCTGGGAACAACAAATACAATCAAGATTTTTCAATCATCGCATAATTTATTAAATTTGAATTTCATAGAGAGGCAGCAGGAATATATTTCCACGGTCGCTCTATTTCATGAATTTTACCAATAAAACCAAACAGAGCCCAGCAACATTTGGTTCCGAGCACGTCCATCCCACAACCGATTTTTATCGGCCAGCATGGAACATCTTCGTGGATCTGGTGTTTTATTTACATCGACAAAATGGCACGGCCGCGCGGGTTATCTAAATTGATCCAGCATGCCGAGCCCACTGTTATGGAGTACTTCCAATGAAGCAAGTCCTTTTGGTCAGTGCCACGGCTCTCACCCTGATGGGCGGGGCCGCCTTTGCCCAGACCTCGACCGAAACGGAGCCGACGGCTGCCGACTGTTCGAACCAACTTGAAACCGGCACTGCTGCAGCGGACGAAAAATGTCCGAATCCGTATTACACCGATACCGACGGAGCATCGGATATGGACGCCGACGCGCCGGCCGACGACAACAACGCCGATACGGACGATGACAGCACCGACGACAGCGGTGATGCTTCGGATAGCGGCAACAACGGCTGACGTGCACCCATCCGAGAAATTGGGTCAGCCTTGAACGGGCTGCGCCCAAAAAGGATCGGCGCCGGGCGCACTCTTCGCGTCTGGCGCCGTTTTACATCGACTGTCCACGTCTTCCGCCCGGCAATCTTTACGCGCCTCGCGGCCCAATCGATCGATCGGACCGCAACTAAATCCGTTCGAGCGGATGATGCGGCTCTGGCGGCAGAGAGACGCGGATCGCGTCGCCGGGACGCACGGGGCCGCCCGAAAGCACGACGGCCATGACACCGGCCTTGCGGATCACCTGACCATCGGGCCCCCGCGGCAGAACCGCTTTCAGCAGACCGGCCTGGAATTTTTCGATCTGGGCGCACGGGTTGCGAAGCCCAGTCAACGCGATCAGAGCGGTCTCTCCGATGGCGAGAAGAGTGCCGACCGGCAGGGCCAGAAGGTCGATCCCAGTGGTCGTGATGTTTTCGCCGAGATCGCCGGGAGCGACAGCAAATCCCTCCGCCTTCAGTTCGTCGAACAACTCCGTATGGATCAGGTGAACCTGTCTCAGATTGGGCTGTGTCGGATCGGCGGCCACTCGGGAGCGGTGTTGAACCGTCGCCCCCAGATGAGCGTCGCCTTCGACGCCCAGACCGGCGACGAGCTGGATAGACTCCGTCGGCTGCTTGCTGAACCGGTGGGAGCTATCGCGCGCCACGTCCAGCACTTGTCCATCTGCAATTGTTTGCGTCATCGTCAAAGCTCCAGTTCAACCAAGACCGGCACGTGATCCGACGGCCGGTCCCAGCTGCGCGCTGCGGTCAGGACCTGAGCCTGCCTGAGGCTGGGAGCCAGGTCCGCCGAGCTCCAGATGTGGTCGAGCCGGCGACCACGGTTTCCAACAGTCCAGTCCTTGGCGCGATAGCTCCACCAGGTAAAAACCTTCTCCTCGATCGGGATATGCCTGCGGACCAGATCGGTCCACGCGCCTTCGGCGAGAACGCGCAGCAGGCCGTCGCATTCGACCGGCGTATGGGAAACGACCCTCAGGAGCTGCTTGTGCGACCAGACGTCGGTCTCGAAGGGCGCGATGTTGAGGTCGCCCAGCAGCAGCGCCGAGACGCCAGGCTCGGCTTCGGCGCTGACGAGGCGCATCTCTTCGAGAAAATCCAGCTTGTGCGCGAATTTCGGATTGATCGCCCGATCCGGCTCGTCGCCGCCGGCGGGCACATAGAAATTGTGGATGCGGATGCGGCGCTCGCCAAGCTGGATGCGGGTCGACAGGTGCCGCGCGTCGCCCACGGCACAGAAGTCCTGGCGTACGGTGTCCTGAAAGGGCACCTTCGAAAGCGTCGCCACGCCATGATAGCCCTTCTGCCCATGCAGCGCGATGTGCTGATAGCCGGCCGCGCGGAACGCCTCTTCCGGAAACAGCTCGTTCGGGCACTTGGTCTCCTGCAGACACAGCACGTCGGGCCGATGCTCGGCGAGAAAGCGCTCGACCAGCGGCAGGCGGAGACGAACCGAATTGATGTTCCAGGTGGCGATGGTGAAGGACATTGCGGGCTCCGTTGACCAAACCGGGGTATGCCCCGACCGGCCTCACCGCAAGATGGCTCGCGTTCCGCCGAGCGTCGCTACCGCGCTCTTCCTCAGGAATCGACTTCGAAGAATGCCGCGAAGAATGCCGCGCGCCGACGCCATGCCGCTCCTCTGCCGCCAGCGACCTCCGAAGCCTAGCCGGCCACGATGCGTCGGAAGCTGGCAACCGGCAAATCATAGCTGCGCGGCCATATAAGTTGAATTCAATCGTCAAATATTGCTAGGACGACGCGAAAGTCCATGGCGCGTTCGGATAGGAGTCTAGCCGATGGGACAGCCTCGCCCTCTCCTGTGCCGCCGCGATCTTCTTCTGGGTGCCGCGCTGGCGGCGACCGGTCTGCCGTTTCGTGTCGCCCAAGCCCGCTATGTCCCGGCCGAGGCCAGCTACCGGATTTTTATGACGCAGCCGCAAAGCCACAGGCTCGACCGCTTCTTCGTCGCGGAAGGCGACAGGCGCTACCAGATCTTTCGCGCCATACCGCGCCAATCGAAGGCGAACGATGCCCATCCGGTCATCTACATGCTCGACGGCAACGCGGTCTTCGATCGGCTGACAGCCGAGATTCTGGAACAGGTGCCGGGCCTCGCGGTGGTCGGCATCGGCTACGACACCCCCCTGCTCTTCGACGCCGACCAGCGAACCCTGGATTACACGCCGCCTCTCGGATCGGACGGGCCGGTCCCCGATCCGACCAGTCCCGGCCGTCTGTCCGGCGGCGCCGACGCGTTTCTGGCGAGACTCAAGGGACCGCTGCAGCAAGCCGCCGAAGCCGACCTTGCCGTCGATGCCGGGCGCCGGGCCCTATGGGGTCATTCCTATGGCGGCCTTTTCGCGCTCTACTGCCTGTTGCGACAGCCAACCGCGTTCCGCCGCTATGCCGCGATCAGCCCGTCGATCACCTGGGGCGACGACGTATTGGAACCGCTGATGGCCATCCCTCGTCGGGCGGACGACGAGCCGGCTCGCGAGGTCCTGATCGCCTATGGCGACAGCGAACGTCGCCTGGCACCAGGGGAAGCCCGGCCGGCCAAGCCGAGCGTCAATGCAGAGCACGTCGAGCGGCAGGGCACGTTCGCCGCGCGACTGGCTGAAACCGCGAATGCCACGGTGCGAACGGAGCAGCTTACCGGCCTCGGCCATGGCGAAACCTTCGCCGCGTCCTTCGCGATGGCGCTGGCCTTGGCGGCCGCGCCGCTCGAATAGCCCGTGTTACTTGCCCGTGCGGTTCTGGGTGATCGTGGTGTACGGGATCTCGAACATGCCGTCCTGGAAGCGTACGCCGGACTTGACGTTGTAGATCATCACCGTCGTGTCCTTGCCCTGGCCGTCGCGAATGGTCCATTGGCGCAGATCGTAGCTGACCGGATCGAACATCATGGTGATGCGCGAATCGCCGAACACCGACTTGTCGCCCATGACGATGGTGGTGAGGTCCTGCTCTTCCTTGACGCTCTCGATATTGGCGTTCGACAGGTTGATCCGCTGTTCCAGCAGCAGCTTCAACGGCGTCTTGGAGAGCGGATAGAGATCCCAGGTGTTGAGCTTCTTGTTGTTGATGCCCACCTGGCTGCCGTCCGAAATCACCCGAAGCGGCTGACCCGAATAGTCGAAGCGGATCTTGCCGGGCCGCTCCAGATAGAAATTGCCCTCGGTCTGGCGCCCGTTCGGATCGAACTGGATGAACTGACCGGTCATCGACTGGACGGAGGAGAAGTGGTCGGCAATCGCCTGCGCAGTGGCGCTAGCGGCAGCCACGGCCGGCTGCGGCCCCACGCTGCCGGCGACGATCGCAAGCGCGAGCGCAGCAACGGTGGTCCTGACACAGGTTGGCAAAATAGATCCGATGTTCATGACAGGCAGTCCTCGTCGCCTTCTCGACCCTTCGACGCGTCGTTTCCGCCCGACATTCGTCGGCCCGGTTCACGCAAGACACGAC
Source organism: Consotaella aegiceratis (assembly GCF_036541425.1). Taxonomy (NCBI): domain Bacteria; kingdom Pseudomonadati; phylum Pseudomonadota; class Alphaproteobacteria; order Hyphomicrobiales; family Aurantimonadaceae; genus Consotaella; species Consotaella aegiceratis. The sequence continues at coordinate 12,655 of NZ_JAZHFT010000028.1, read as the reverse complement.
AGCGCTTAGCGGACCCGTACGGCATGAATGGGGCGGACCTGACCCGGGACTTACCTGGGCATGCGATGCCGGTTTGGCAACGCCCCCGACGGATGCTCGACAACACAACCAAGCCGGCCGATAGCATCGCGACGCAGCGGCGGTATAATGCTGCGCCGGATCACATGAGCCCGCCCCATGCCCCCGACGACACCCGCCGACGCGTCCTGCCTTGTGGTGCCGAATGGCGGCGTCCTGCTGCTCGACCGATGTCCGGGCCGGGGCCGGACCGTAAGCGAGACCATCGACGCCTACCGCCGGCGCGGCGTCTCCTGTCTCCTCAGCCTCGTCGAAGACCAAGAGTTTCCAGATCGTGACGCGCTGCTGCCGGCCCTGTCGCGCAACGGCATCGACTGGCTCCGTTTTCCCGTCGTCAATTTTTCCGTGCCGGGAGACGAGCAGGCCTGGCTGCCGGTCTCCCGCGACCTTCATCGCCGTCTGGATCGCGGCGCCGTCATCGCCATCCACTGCTGGGGCGGACTGGGCCGCACCGGGATGATCGCCGCCCGGCTGCTGGTCGAGCGGGGATCGGCCGTCGAGGTGGCGATCGCCGCGGTTCGGCGGGCTCGTCCCGGGGCCGTCGAGACGGCGGGGCAGGAGGCCTGGATCGCGCACGCTCCGGCCTCCTCCGCCGTCCCGGAATGAGGTCAGGGCTTCACCCGGCGAGCGTCATCTGCGTTACAGCTTGTCGTCCTCGGTCGGCACCAGGATCTCGCGCTTTCCGGCATGGTTCGCCGGACCGACGACACCCTCCTGCTCCATCCGCTCGATGATCGAGGCAGCGCGGTTATAGCCGATGCCGAGACGGCGCTGGATATAGGAGGTCGAGGCCTTGCCGTCGCGAAGCACCACGGCGACCGCCTGGTCGTAGAGGTCCGCTCCCTCGTCGACGGAGCCACTGCCGCCGCCACCGGAAGAGCCTCCCGAACTGCCGCCATCGCCGTCCTCGTCATCCTCCAGGATCGCGTCCAAATAGTCCGGCACGCCCTGGTTCTTCAGGTGCGCGACGATCTGTTCGACCTCGTTGTCGTCGACGAATGGTCCATGGACGCGCTGGATGCGGCCGCCACCGGCCATGAACAGCATATCGCCCATGCCGAGCAGCTGTTCGGCGCCCTGCTCGCCGAGGATGGTGCGGCTGTCGATCTTCGACGTCACCTGGAAGGAGATGCGGGTCGGGAAGTTCGCCTTGATGGTGCCGGTGATGACGTCGACCGAGGGGCGCTGGGTCGCCATGATGACGTGGATGCCGGCGGCGCGCGCCATCTGCGCGAGACGCTGGACGGCGCCCTCGATATCCTTGCCGGCGACCATCATCAGGTCGGCCATCTCGTCGATGATCACGACGATGTAGGGCAACGGCTCGAGATCGAACTCCTCCGACTCGAAGATCGGCTCGCCGGATTCCCGATCGAAGCCGGTCTGGACGGTGCGCGAGATCGTCTCGCCCTTTTCCATTGCCTGGCGCACGCGCGTGTTGAAGCCGTCGATGTTGCGCACGCCGACCTTCGACATCTTGCGGTAGCGATCCTCCATTTCGCGGACCGTCCACTTGAGCGCCACCACCGCCTTCTTCGGATCGGTGACGACCGGCGACAGCAGATGCGGAATGCCGTCGTAGACCGACAGCTCCAGCATCTTCGGGTCGATCATGATCAGCCGGCACTGCTCGGGCGTCATCCGGTAGAGCAGTGACAGGATCATCGTGTTGATGGCGACCGACTTGCCCGAGCCGGTGGTACCTGCCACGAGCAGATGCGGCATCTTGGCGAGGTCGGCGATCACCGGCTCGCCGCCGATCGTCTTGCCGAGCGTGATCGGCAGCTTGCCCTTGTTGGCGGCGAAGCTCTCCGAGGCGATCATCTCGCGCAGATAGACGGTCTCGCGGCGCTGGTTCGGCAGCTCAATGCCGATGGCGTTCTTGCCGGGAATGACGGCGACGCGCGCGGCCACCGCGCTCATCGAGCGGGCGATGTCGTCGGCCAGGCCGATGACGCGCGACGACTTGATGCCGGGCGCCGGCTCCAGCTCGTAGAGGGTGACGACCGGACCGGGCCGGACCTCGATGATCTCGCCCTTCACGCCGAAATCCTCGAGCACGCCTTCCAGCAGACGGGCGTTTTCCTGCAGAGCCTCCATCGACATCGACGCGTCGCGGCCCCGCGACTTGGGCAGCATCAGGAATTCGATCGACGGCATTTCGAACGGTCCGGGCACGCTGGCGCGCGGCAGCGGCACGGTCCGGCCGCTGCCGGTGCGGCGCTGCCGGGCAGCCGGCTGCGGTCCCGCTTGGGGCACCACGCGGACTGCCTTGTCGTCGTCATCCGGTCCGGCCGGCATCGACCGGTCGCGGCTGTTCGAAGCGGGACGCTCGGCCTCGGACTTCGAACCCTTGCGTCCCGGGAACGCGATGATGTTGCCCGACAACAGTCCGCGCCAGCCGGTCTGTTCCTCGGCCACCGGCGCACCCGGCGCAATGCGGTCGGCCGGCCCGACCAGCATGGAATCGTCGGACGCGTCGTCGTCCCAGGGCTCCTCGTCGTCTTCATCGCCGGCCCAGTCGTCGGAGGCGGCGCCCTGCTCAGGCACTGCCGCGTCCCACGGTTCGTCGTCGTCGGCATCGAAGGGCTCGGCGGCGGCGTCATAGGTGCCGGTCACGCGCACAGGTGCGGTGCGGGCCCTGACGGGAGCCGGCGGGACGTCATCCACATCGTCCTCGCCGTCGCCCCATACGGCCTCCCGCAGCGTGACGTCGCGCGCCTTCGGGAAGCGTCGACGCCACCCTGCCTTCAGGGAATAGATCGCATGCTCGGCGGCGCCCACCAGCAGAGCCAGCCGGCCCTCCCCATCATCGTCGTCCTCTTCGCCATGGACATGGCCATGATGATTGTGCAGAGCGGCATCGGACGACGCTTCGCGGCGATCGATCAGCGCTGCGCCGGACAGGAACAGCCAAGCGGCCGGAGCGGCGATCATCGCTCCCAGGACGATGGCCAGCCACCCTTGCGGATAGGAACCGGTCGCCAAGGCCGGAAATTTCAGCACGAGGTCGCCGGCGATGCCGCCCAGGCCGATCGGCAGAGGCCAGCCTTGCGGCGCGGCCAGACATCCGAGCGCCGACGCCGCGAGGATCGTCCCGGCCAGCGCGAACCACGCGCGCCGCCAGATGCGATCGACCTTCCAGCCGAAGCAGAGAAGCGCACCCCAGATCGCGAACAGGACGGCGATCAGCACGGAGGCAAGCCCGAAGATCTGCATCGCCAGATCGGCGACGATGGCGCCGGCGGCCCCCCCCCAATTGGTCACGACATTATGGTTCGACAGGCTCAGGGACGGATCCTCGACGTTCCAACTGGCCAGACTCACGGCGACGAACGCCGCAAGCGCCAACAAAACCAGTCCTCCCGCGAGTTGCGCCTGCCGCCGGACCGCGGCGGAAATGCTGGAACTCGTCTCGATGATGGTCGACACCATGTCGCCTGCCTGTCTGTTGCGGATTGTCTGCGTCCGGCGCGGACCGGATTCTCGATCGACGTCACCCTAGGCCGCTCTGGTTAAAGGCTCTTTAACCCTAACGTCCCGGCTTATCGGACATCGGGAGGATGTCGGCGGAGTTGCCGGAAGCCCACACGCCTCCCATCTGCAAGTCTCGTCCCAACAGACAACGGGAGAGCAGGATGGACATCAGGCACCAGATCACCGGGCACGGCGGCCGGTTCGTGGCCGGCGAGGCCGACAGCGAAGCGGAAATGACCTACGGCTGGCGTGACGACAGGACCGTGGTCTTCGACCACACCTTCGTGCCGCAAACGCTGCGCGGCCGCGGCATCGCCGGCGCGCTGGTCAAGGCCGGCGTCGACTGGGCTCGCCAGGAGGGGCTGAAGGTGGTTCCGCAATGCTCCTACGTGGCGGCCGAATTCGCACGCAAGGCGGACTATCGAGAAATCGCGGCCTGACGACCGCCCCTATGAAAAGGGCCCGCGCAGATGGCGGGCCCTTTCGATTTTCGCAGGTTCGTTCCGGTCAGGCGTGGGTGACGCCGAACTCGGGATAGGCTTCGACGCCGACCTCGGTGCGGTCGAGACCGAGAGCCTCTTCCTGCTCGCTGACGCGGATGCCCATCACTGCCTTGATGATCACCCAGATGACGAAGCTGACGACGAAGGTGAAGACGCCAAAGGCGATAATGCCAATCGCCTGGATGCCGAAGCTGGCGTCCGGGTTGCTGAACGGCACGGCGATGGTGCCCCAGATACCGCACAGCAGGTGGACCGGAATGGCGCCCACCACGTCGTCGATCTTCATCTTGTCCAGCATCGGAACCGCGACGACCACGATGGCGGCACCGATGACGCCGACGATGATCGCCCACAGCGGCGAGGGATAGAGCGGCTCGGCCGTAATGGCGACGAGACCGGCCAGAGCGCCGTTCAGGACCATCGTGACGTCAACGCGACGATAGAGGACCTGAAGCATGATCATCGCACCGACCGTTCCGCCGGCGGCGGCGAGATTGGTGTTGGCGAAGATGCGCGAAACGTCGGAAACGTCACCGATCGTGCCCATGGCGAGCTGCGACGCGCCGTTGAAGCCGAACCAGCCAAGCCACAGGATGAAGGTGCCGAGCGTGGCGAGCGGGATCGAGGAACCCGGCATCGGAACGCTGACACCTTCGGGCGTGAACCGACCCCTGCGCGCGCCAAGAAGCAGGACGCCGGCGAGCGCGGCCCAGCCACCCACCGAGTGAACGACCGTCGAACCGGCGAAGTCCTTGAAGCCCATCTCGGAGAGCCAGCCGCCACCCCAGGCCCAGGAACCGGCGATCGGATAGATGATGCCGGTCAGGATAGCGGTGAAGAGCATGAAAGACCAAAGCTTGATGCGCTCGGCGAGCGTGCCGGAAACGATCGAGGCCGAGGTCGCCACGAACACCATCTGGAAGAACCAGTCCGACGCCGTCGAATAGCCGGTATCGAGCGCGTCGCCGCCGACAGGATCGAAGCTGTAGGGGCCGAAGGAGCCGATATAGCCCCCGTCGACGCCGACATACATCAGCTTGTAGCCGATGACCCAGTAGAGGATGCCGGCCACCGCGTAGACGGCGATGTTCTTCATGCACTGCATGGAGACGTTCTTGGAGCGGACGAGTCCAGCTTCGAGCATGGCGAAGCCCGCCGCCATCCACATGACCAGGAAGCCGCCGAACAGGAAGAGCAGCGTGTTGAAGATGTATTGGACCTGCGCGTCGGGCGCGGCGGGAGCCGCAGCCGCTTCAGCCGCTTCCGGGGCCGCGTCCTGGGCGAAGGCCGCAGTGGCGGCGAGGCCGGCGAGGACGCCGGCGGTAAACAATACTTTTTTGAAGCGCATGAACTTGTCGTTCCCCTCTTAAAGCGCGTCCACGTCGACTTCACCGGTGCGAATGCGCACCGCGCGGTCGATACCGAACACAAAGATCTTGCCGTCGCCGATCTGCCCGGTCTTGGCGGCTGCCGAAATCGCGTCGACGGCGCGGTCGACCATGTCGGACGGTACCGCGACCTCGATCTTGAGCTTCGGCAGGAAGCTCACCGCGTACTCGGTGCCACGATAAATCTCCGTGTGCCCCTTCTGGCGGCCATAACCCTTCACTTCCGTGACGGTCAGGCCCTGAATGCCCACGCCCGTGAGGGCTTCGCGCACCTCGTCGAGCTTGAACGGTTTGATGATGGCCATCACGATTTTCATTGTTTTCCCAATCTTGAGCGCTAACGGCGGCAAGCGCCGCCCCCCTTGACCCAGCCATCGTCCATGGGAACTCGGACCCTGGCCGTGACTACCAGTTGATAATCAAGCGGCGTGCCAAACTGCGCAAGGGCCGACAATTTCTCGCCACAATCCGCTCAAGCGGGCGTTTACGAAGGGGAAACGTTCCTTACGCCATGGTTAACGCGCGCCCTGGGCACCGGCGGACATTCCGGCCTGCGGTTCGGAAAATGCCTAATTATTAGGCCGACTGATCCTGACGCGGGCGGATCAGCCCCTCTTGTGCCATCGAAGCGATCAGCCGACCTTGCCGGCTGAACAGCGATCCACGCGCCAGCCCTCGGCCGCCTGACGAGGCCGGGCTGTCTTGCGCGTAGAGCATCCACTCGTTGGCGCTGGCCGGGTGATGGAACCACATGGCGTGGTCGAGGCTGGCGACCTGAAGACGCCGGTCGAACACCGAGAGGCCATGGGCGAAGAGTGCCGTATCGAGCAGCGTCATGTCGGAAATGTAGGCGAGAACGGCAGCGCCGAGGGCTCGATCGTCCGCCACCGGCGCCTTGAGCCGCACCCAGATATGCTGCAGCGGCACGGCGTCCTTACGGTTCAGATACCGCTCGAGCCCAACCGGGCGGAACTCCACCGGCCGCGGGCGGGCCCAATAGCGCTGGATCGGCTCGGGCGCACTCTTCAGCGCATCCGCCTGGATTTCGGACATCGACGGCAGGTCGTCGGGATCGGGCACCGCCGGCATGTCGATCTGATGCTCCAGCCCCGCCTCGTCCTGCTGAAACGAGGCGGTCATGGTGAAGATCGTGCGTCCGTGTTGGATCGCGTCGGTCCGCCGGGTGGAAAACGAGCCGCCGTCGCGCAGCCGCTCGACGCGATAGACGATCGGGACGGCGGGATCGCCCGGCCACATGAAGTAGCAATGAAGCGAATTGACCGACCGCTCCGTGACGATGGTACGCTGCGCCGCGACCAGGGCCTGGGCGACGACCTGCCCCCCAAACACGCGTTGCCAGTTCTGATCCGGGCTGATGCCGCGGTAGAGATTCTCTTCGATCCTTTCGAGATCCAACGCCGTCAGCAGCTTTTCAACCGCCTCGTCCATCCTAAACTTCCTTTATGATTGCGAATTCGCGGCGATGGCGGCCATATGAATGCCGGCTTGCCCGTGGATCTTCCCGACAGCCCTGGAGTTAGGGCAGCCGACCGGCCAATTCGAGGAGACATCATGTCCGCCAGTGCATCCAGCCTTCCCGCCAAAACGGACATCGTGGTGGCCGGCGCAGGCTATGTCGGTCTCGCGACCGCGATCGCCATCACCGATGCGGCCCCGGGCATCTCCGTCACCGTGGTGGACGCGGCGCCCGATGGGACCTGGCGGAAGGACGAGCGCGCATCGGCCCTTTCGGCGTCGGCGGTCCGCATGCTGACGCGGCTCGACATCTGGGGCGAGATCCGCGACGACGCCCAGCCGATCACCGAGATGATCATCACGGACTCGCGGACCAGCGATCCCGTCCGGCCGGTGTTTCTCACCTTCGGCGGCGAGACGCGCCCCGGCGAGCCCTTCGCCCAGATGGCGTCCAACATCGTGCTCAACGGCGCCCTGCGCGATAAGGCCGCAGCGCTGGGCATCGGGATCTTTTCGGGAACACCGGTCTCCGGCATGACCGTCGGCGACGCCGGCGTCACCGTGAAACTCGGCGGCGGCGGCGCGATCGACGCCAAGCTGCTGGTCGCCTGCGACGGGGTGAAGTCGCGGGTTCGCGACTGGGCCGGCATCCGCACCGTCCATTGGGATTACGGGCAATCGGGGATCGTCGCCACGGTCAAGCACGAGCGGCCGCACAACGGCCGCGCGGAAGAGCATTTCCTGCCGTCCGGGCCGTTCGCCATCCTGCCGCTCGTGGGCAACCGGTCGTCTCTGGTGTGGACCGAATCGACGCACACGGCCGAGCGCCTGGTGGCGGCCGACGAACTGGTGTTCGAGGCCGAACTGGAACAGCGCTTCGGCCACAAGCTGGGCGCACTGACGCTGGAGGGCGGCCGGCGCGCCTTCCCGCTCGGCCTGACGCTGGCGCGCGAGTTTGTGCGCCCGCGCGTCGCGCTGGCCGGCGACGCCGCCCACGGCATCCACCCGATCGCCGGCCAGGGGCTCAATCTCGGCCTGAAGGACGCCGCGGCGCTGGCCGAGACGGTGGTCGAGGCGGCGCGGCTCGGGCTCGACATCGGCGCGCTCGACGTGCTGGAGACCTATCAGCGCTGGCGCCGCTTCGACACCTTCTCGATGGGCGCCACCACCGATGCGCTCAACCGCCTGTTCTCCAACGAATCCGGCATGCTTCGTTCGGTGCGCGACTTCGGCCTGTCGCTGGTCGACCGGGCGCCGTCGCTGAAGTCCTTCTTCATCGCCCAGGCCTCCGGCATCACCAGCGCCCCCTCGCCGCGTCTGCTTCAGGGCGACCCGATCTGAGCAGCGCCGGCCGGTGCTGTGAGGCGTTGGGTGCGGTCGCTACCGATCCACGCCTTTGTGCTTCCGTCATCATGACCGGCGAATATCGGGCAGGACCTCCGCCGCTGCGGCGGTTCGATGAACTTGGAATGGATCCTCGGGACGAAGCCCGAGGATGACGCACCGGGGATATGGACGCGTCAGAACGCCCGGCGGCGTGTGCGCGGCCGGTTCTGGCATTCTCTTCGCTGTCCTCTCTCCCTTCCTTTCGTCTGGGTTGATCCCGATGCCATCCGCGATGGGACGGCGGAACGCCGGAGGCAGACCCTCCGAATGATAGTGATAATACGGTCCGCCTCCGGCGTTCCGCGCGGGGTTTGATCGGGACGCGCGCGGGCTCTCGCTGCCCTCGCTCCGCCGAACCCTTCACCGCCCTGCGCCTGCAAATGCGCGGGACTGGCTCTGGCTGCCACCGGGGGGAGTACGACCTCCGGGCCAGCGGCGCGCCGCCTTCCCCGCAGAATCTCGGAAGGCAGGCTCGGTCCGTCCCGTCCGTTTGCCGCTCCTCCGGAAGGAGCCACACCCGGACCCGCCCGCTTGGCCCCCGACCGATCCCGGCGATCGTCCGTGCCCATTCGTGGACCAGCGGTGACGGGATGATAGGAGCGGCGCGAAAGGGCGGGGATTTCTTTTGTGATGTGACGGAGCCTCGCGGCGGCGCATCAGCTCCTCATGGTGAGCCTGTCGAACCACAATGGGCGCTCGGCGCCCCCAGCGTCAGGCCGGAGCCTTGATCCCTCGCCCTTCGACAGGCTCAGGATGAGGGTTCAAGGACGTCGGCGGCAGCGATGTCGATCTTGCGCCCATGGCGGACGTTCAGCCTGCTGGTTGAACTTCTTGGAAGCTACCGTTCGTCAAATCAGATACGATGACTGGCTTTGGGCGGATGAACGGAATGGCAGCATGGGTTTGGCCGAAGGGTGGAAGCAGACATTCAGCCACCAGATTTCGGCGTTGCGCCGAATCCAGAACTTCAAGGCTCCTTTCCTTCGCCTAAAATGAAGACCGCGGTTAGGCGCACGGGTATTTTCCGTGGATATATTCCCAGGGACTCGTAGATCAGTCGTGCCAACGCGGTTAAACAAGCTGGACGGGGTCACTCTTCGCATACGGGCTGTGTAACTGCGGCCTAAGAGCAAACGTCTCGACACATCTTGCCCGCCGAATGCCTATGGTGAGCGGCGTGATTGGAAGGGGGCCCCGTGCCATCGGCCGCTCGGATATTCGGCAAACTCTATCCCATAGATATCCCTGCCGTGTTCGGCGATGAGACGACGCTGCTCGCCCACCTTGGTATCAGCCCTTCTGAGCTGAAGAAGATATGGTGGTACCGCCGCAAGATGTATCGACAGTTCTCGATCGCGAAAGGGCCCGGAAAGACGCGTATGATCTGCGCGCCGGACCGTCGGCTAAAAATCCTGCAACGCAAGCTCGCGCCCTTGCTGGGCCAAATATATCGGGTCCGAAACCCAGTCCACGGCTTCGTGCTAGATCGTTCCGTTAAAACGAACGCTGAGGCTCATGGCGCGCGACGCTTCGTGCTCAACTTGGACCTTCAGGACTTTTTCCCGACGATCACCGAGAACCGGATCGTGGGCCTGCTGACGTCCGTCGGCCTTGAACGTCGCGTTGCTGAGATCGTGGCGAGACTGGCTTGCTATGACGGGCATCTTCCCCAGGGGGCACCGACGAGCCCAGTGCTGTCTAACATGATCTGTTATCGCCTCGATACGGAGCTCCTCCGTATCGCAAAGAGCGCGAGAGCGATCTATACCCGGTATGCGGACGACATCACGTTCTCAGGTTATCAGCCTCCAGTCCCGCTTTTCGAAGCCGGGCCACCTGCGGTCGGAAAATTCTCCCCGGACTTGCTCGCGGCCGCCTTGCGTGCGGCCGTCCAAGGCAACGGATTCACGATTAATCCGCATAAACTCCACTACGCTGACCGAAACTCGCGGCGCATCGTCACTGGCGTGAAAATCAATTCAGGGCTGAACGTTGATCGCCGTTACGTCCGCGACATCCGCGCGAAGCTCAGCTCGATAGAGCAACATGGGCTCAAAGCCTCGCAAGCAACATATTCTTCAAAAGGTGGCAAAGGCGATATCGGCTCTCACATTCGCGGAAAGATTGCATACGTCGGCCATTTGAAGGGGTTGGCGGACCCAGTCGTTAGGTCCTTGGCTTTGCGATACAATCGGAGCTTCGCGGATCATCCCGTGAAGATCACACCGACTGCCAGTGAGCGGCGGGATAGGTCGGTTTGGATCGTCGAGCATTCCGGGAATGGAGGTGAGCAAGGTACCGCCTTTTTCCTGAGTGGTGTTGGCCTCGTCACGGCTGCTCATTGCGTGGAGGATCCAGAGGATCTGCTCGTCTATCATCCAAGCACTCCCTCGAACCAAGCCAAGGTTTCGGTTCGCAAGCGATGCGAGCATCACGATTTGGCAATTCTCGACCACGCGATTAGTTCGAATGAGTTCTTCGAAATTGAAGCGGCGACGGCAGCGGTAGCGGTTGGTGACGACGTCATTGCCTACGGTTATCCGGGATATGGGCCTGGTGATCGTCTCAACATTCGAGAAGGAAAGGTTACGTCCCTCCCTCGCAAGCACGCGATCGATCGAGTGGAGGTGTCGCAAGAACTCAGTCAAGGCATGTCCGGAGGTCCCGTGCTGGATGCCCGGGGCAAGGTTATCGGCGTCATTCACAAGGGTGGGCCGAACGAGGGGCGCCAGATCGCGACCGCGATCCACGAGTTGAAGAAGTGGGCGGCAAGCTAGGGGGCGCCTTTTCTTGCAGCCCATGTCGAAACCAGAAATGTTGCCATCGTGCCGGACAGATTGACGGCGAGCTGAGCATGTCGGGCCGCAGGCTTTACCTTTTTTGGCCCCGGGCTGTGAGCGTCACTGATCTTGTTGCGCAGCGATCCCAACGATTCGACGACTGACTGGCAGCTTCCTAGAATCTGCTTGAAAACAGGTTCCGTGTGGCCGTCCGGAGCCAGATTCAGAATCTTCGCTAATTTCCGATAGAGGACTGGCAGGTCATCCTTCTCCTCATACGTCTCGCCGGCTTCGATGATGATCCACTTGCACACATCCTCAAGCAGCGTCCTGGCCAGTGTGATCGCCCCTGCGGGGTCGGTATCCCGACGGTCTAGCGCCTGAGTCCATCTGGCATGCACCGTGTCCGGGTCGAAGTCGGCGAGCGCCTGCGAGATCGCGTCATCCGAGGGACTGCCGAGGGCTGCTGGCTGCACCTCGTAAACGGGGCTGCCTGAGAGCCGCCGGACAATGATCAGCCGATAGCCGTCATGGCGCAGGTGCTCATTGATAGCCGCCGCGAGATCGGTTTGAACCTCCCGCGATTGCGTGAGAGGGCTGGTTACTTCCTCCAGAAAGCGGAAGAATTGCCTTTGCGAGCATGTCAGATATCCGACGGCTTCCAACGTCTCCCGGTTATTCCAGTCGTTGTTCCGGACGATGGCGTTGAAGAGATCGTCATCCAACGTCGCTTCAGAACGGTTGTTGGAGAATGAAGAGACGACCGATGGCATATTGATTGTCGGCCAAACGCGGCGGATGAAGTCAATATCTTCGAACTCGGTGCTGTACGGCCGCTTATCGAAAAGCGCCATGATGCGGCGACGAGTGAGTTCGGAGACTGCGGCCTTCCCCGCTTCCTGCAGCTTGGCTAAGGCCTCGGCCACCTCGAAGGAGTCGACCTCTTCAAGAAGGCGCTGAGCGATGGGGATTAGCTCCGCTGCCGATTTCTCGATCAGTCGCCGCTCTGCATACTTGAATTTGCTCTTGAATGACTCATCGCGATCCCCGTCTCGCAGTTGAAGACGGCTGCAGAGGGACGGCACCTCGTTGGCGCTGAAATCGGATATCGCACCAGCCAATGCATTTCTAAGCTGCTTGACTGCCACCGTCGGATACTGCTGCGCTGCTTGCTGTTTCACACCCCGGCACCCTTTCTCCCCCCTCATTTACACGCAATCTCGGCCGTCGTGCCAGTGAGGGGCACTCCAAATACTCTACTCCTTTGTTCTATTTCCGTTCTACACCCGAGTTCGGTCCGGCTCTCGCGTGCACCAGCGTAAGCCGATGCAATCTCCGAAATTCGGTGGCGGCCATTTACGCCGTCTGGTTGCGCTCCACGCAGCAACGGCAGCTTTCGGGAGATCGCTGGTAATCTCGAACGACCGCACCGGGGTCGTTGAACGAACCCGCTGCGCGGGAGGGCACCCGCGGTTGAGGTTAGAGGAGACAGGCCGAAGTCGCGCCTGCATTGAGCGTCGTGCGGCAGGGGCAGAGCATGACGGGCTTCTTCAACAAGGAGCCCGAC
>NZ_JAZHFT010000027.1:0-78120 GCF_036541425.1 Consotaella aegiceratis | reverse complement strand
ATCAAGAAAAAGCCGATAAAGCGTCTGACTACAACGATTTGTTCAAGCTGAACGCCTGATGTAGCAAAGCCACTTCTAGTGGCTCAAGCGCAGCGTTCCAAACCTCCGCCTCTGGCGGAGGTCATGACTTCTATTTTCCGATCACGGAAACCGTCTCGCCGGCGTCGTGAAACCGGTCCGAGGGGATGTCGCGGTCGATGACGTCGAGACGCTCGCGCATGGAGTCGATCTCCCGGCGCACGGCTTTCAGATCTCGCGGCGCGTGGTCCGGTCGGGCACTTTTCGACGCGCCGGCAATGGTCAGGGCATCGCGAAAGGTCTCGGCGTTGCGGCGCGTCTGATCGACGATGAACCGCACTTCGTCCTCGGATGCGGCCTCGTCCAACACGTCGCGCAGCTTCTCCTCCTCGTGCATGAAGGCCGCCATGGACTGTTCCAGATAGGCCGGCATGATCGACTGAAGTCCGTCGCCGTAGAAGCGGATGAGCTGGCGCAGGAAGTCGCTCGAGAGCAGCGTCTGCTCCCGCCGGGTCTCCTGCTCGAAGATGATCTGGGTCAGAACCGCGTGCGTGATGTCCAGGCCCGTTCGTGCGTCCCGGACGACAAATTCCTCCTCCTGTTTGACCATGGTCGCCAAGTCTTCCAGCGTCACATAGCTGCTGGTTCCCGTGTTATAGAGACGACGATTGGCGTATTTCTTGATAAGGGTGACGTCGTTGTCCTTGGGCAATGCGCGTTCTCCTCCCGTCGCAATGCGATTGGCTGCATTCGACCTTTTGCATGCCGAACAAAGCATAGGCATAAAGTCCGCTACTCGCCAGATGTTCCAGCCTGATTTCAACCCGCCAACCTGTTGCTGACGATCAAAATCCTGAAATCGCCCATCAGAGACTGCTCGTCGACCTTCCCGTTCTGGTGGTTGACGCAGGTGTCGGTTGTGCTGACGAGACGGGTGCAGCAGGTTCGCCTCGACCCGACTTCGACCTTTGCCAAGCCGCCGAGGCTTCCCACATAGCGGCACAGAATGATTGAACACCGAGCTCCAGCCACGGCCGTGCGTTTCGACGGAGCCACCGTCACAGCGGTTCTCGGACCGACCAACACCGGCAAGACCTTTCTCGCCATCGAGCGGATGATCGCCCATTCGAGCGGCGTCATCGGTCTGCCGTTGCGGCTTTTGGCGCGCGAGGTCTACCAGAAGGTCGTCGATCGCGTGGGGGTCGGCGCCGTCTCGCTGATCACCGGCGAGGAAAAGATCAAGCCGCCCAATGCACGCTATAGCGTCTGCACGGTGGAGGCGATGCCGCGCGATCCGGGGACCGCCTTCGTCGCCATCGACGAAGTGCAGCTCGCCACGGATCTGGAGCGTGGCCATGTCTTCACCGACCGGATCCTCCATACGCGCGGTCGCGAGGAGACGCTGCTTCTCGGCGCGTCGACCATGCAGGGCGTCCTGCAACGCCTGCTCAAGGGCGCGTCGACCATCACCCGCCCGCGCATGTCGAACCTGCTCTATGCGGGTTCTAAGAAGATCACCCGGCTGCCCCGGCGCACCGCCGTCGTTGCCTTCTCGGCCGACGAGGTCTACGCCATCGCCGAATTGATCCGGCGCCAGCGTGGCGGGGCGGCGGTCGTGCTCGGCGCGCTGTCGCCCCGAACCCGCAATGCCCAGGTCGAACTCTATCAGGCCGGCGACGTGGACTTTCTGGTGGCCACCGATGCCATCGGCATGGGACTCAATCTCGATGTCGATCACGTCGCCTTCGCCCAGGACTGGAAGTATGACGGGTTTCAGTTCCGGCAGCTGACGCCCGCCGAACTCGGCCAGATCGCCGGCCGGGCGGGCCGTCATGTGCGCGACGGGACGTTCGGCGTCACCGGCCAGGTCGATCCGTTTTCGCCCGAGATCGTCGAAGCGTTGGAGTCGCACAGCTTTCCCCCGGTCAAGGTGCTGCAGTGGCGCTCCGACGATCTCGACTTCGGCTCGGTCGATTCGCTGAAGGCGAGCCTCGATCAGGTGCCGCCGACGGACGAACTCACCCGCACGCTGCCGGCCGTCGATCAGCGTGCGCTGGAATTCCTGTCGCGAGACACGGGCGTCGCGGCGCGCGCCAAAGGCGCCAGAAGCGTCGAGCTGTTGTGGGAAACCTGCAAGCTGCCGGACTATCGACGCATCGCGCCCGCCCAGCATGCCGAGATCATCGCCACCATCTATGCCGATCTGATCGAGCACGGTCACGTGGCCGAAGACTACATGGCCGAGCAGGTGCGCCGGGCCGATCGCACCGAGGGCGACCTTGACACTCTGTCGCAGCGCATCGCCGAAATTCGGACATGGACGTATATTTCTCATCGGCCTGGGTGGCTTGTCGATCCGACACACTGGCAGGAAAAGACGCGGGCGATCGAGGATCGGTTGTCGGATGCGCTCCACGAACGGTTGACGAAACGCTTCGTAGACCGCAGGACAAGCGTCTTGATGAGGCGGCTGAGAGAGAACGCGTATATGGAAGCGGAGGTCAGCGGGGACGGCACGGTGTCGGTGGAGGGCCACCATGTCGGCGAGCTGCAGGGATTTCGATTTACGCCCGACACACGATCTGACGGCCAGGATGCCAAGGCCATTCGCGCCGCTGCCCAGAAGGGGCTGGCGGGCGAGTTCGAACGGCGCGCGGAGCGATTCGCCAATGCGCCGAACGGCGATCTGGCGATCGGTTCGGACGCGCTGCTGCGATGGCTGGGCGCGCCGGTGGCCTCGCTTGCGGCCAGCGACGACGCGCTGAAGCCGCGTCTCGTGGTGCTGGCCGACGAGCAACTCGCCGGGCCGGCGCGCGACAAGGTGGTCGCGCGGGCCGAGCGCTACGTCACCTATCAGGTTTCCACGGTTCTGAAGCCGCTGGCCGATCTGCAGTCCGGCCTGGGCCTGGAGGGTGTGGCAAAGGGTCTCGCCTATCGGCTTTACGAGAGTTACGGCCTGATCCAGCGCAACCAGGTGGCCGAAGAGGTCCGCGCACTGGACCAGAACGCGCGGGCCGGCCTGCGTCGGCTCGGTGTGCGCTTCGGTGCCTATCACATCTTCGTGCCGGCGCTGGTGAAGCCGGCTCCTGCCAATCTCCTGACGCTGCTCTGGGCGATCCGCAACGACGGCAGCGACAAGCCCGGCTTCGGCGACGTCACCCAGCTTCTGGCCACCGGCCGAACCTCGACCGTGGTCGAGCCGACCTATGAGCCGGTGTTCTATTCTCTGGCCGGGTTCCGCGTGCTCGGACGGCGCGCGGTGCGCGTCGACATCCTGGAACGGCTTGCCGATCTGATCCGCCCGGCCCTCGCCTGGAAGCCCGGCAGCGGCCGGCGTCCGGACGGTGGCTACAACGGGTCGCAGTTTCTGGTGACGCCGGCGATGATGTCGATCCTGGGCGCTACTGCCGAGGACGTGGACGATATCCTCAAGGCGCTCGGGTACCGTTCGCAAGGCGTCGAGGCCGCAGAGGTCGAGCGCACCCTGACCCGCCTGGACGCGGAAGCCGAAGCCGCCGCCGCCGAGGCGGCCGCAGCGCGAGAGGCGGCCGCTCAGGCCAATGCCGCGGCGCAAGCCGCGACGCAGGCTGAGACTCCGGCAGCGCCGGAGACGGCCGAAGCGCCTAAGGCCGACGGTTCACCTGAGGAGCCGGCGACGGTCGACGACTCGCCCGCCGACGCGGACGCGGCAGCCGAGCTGCAAGCGCCGCAAGCGCCGCAAGCGCCGGAGGGCGGCGATGCCAATGCCCCGGTCTCGCTGCCTGATTCGATCGAAGCGGTTCCCGTGGAAGCGGCCGCCGAGGAGGTGGCTCCGACCGAGATGGCCGAGCCGGCACCGGCCGAACTTCCGTCAGAGGAGACCGCGGACCAGGGATCGGTCGACGCGGGCGCCTCGACTGCAGAATCGTCGGCGCCGGTGATGTCGGACGATGCCGCCTCGCCCGATGAGGCGGCCGCGGCGTCGGACGAAGCGCCGGCCGAGCCGAAGATCATCCAGGTTTGGCGGCCGCACCGGTTCGAGCGTCACGGACAGCGCCATGGCCGTCCGCACGGCAAGCGTGGTCACGGCAAGCCCGGCGAGGAGGGTGGTGGGCAATCGCACCGTGGCGAGCGCAACCAGCGCTTTGGCAAGGGTGAAGGCAAGCCGCGAGGCCGTCCCGGGCATGGGCCGGGCGGAACGGACGATGCCAAGCGCAAGGGTGGCAAGCCCGATCGGCGTGCAGACGGACCGCCCAAGCCGCAAAGGCCGCAGCGGATCGATCCGGATTCGCCGTTCGCCAAGCTCGCGGCGCTGAAGGACAAACTCAAATAGCCGATGGCTGATGCGGCGAGCCAGCGCGTCGACAAATGGCTGTTCTTCGCCCGCGTGGTGAAGTCGCGGAGCTTGGCGCAGAAGCTGGTTCAGTCGGGTGCGGTCCGGATCAATCGCGACAAGATCGACAACCCGGCTCGGCTGGTCCGACCCGGGGACGTGCTGACGATCACGCTGCGCGGCGGCATTCGCGTGCTGAAGATTGTCGACCCGGGCAAACGTCGCGGACCTGCGCCCGAAGCCGCTACGCTTTACGAGGGTCTGTCGCCGTCGCCTGAGACGCGGACCGAAAACGCCGAGCTGCCCGTCCCGGGATACGAGCCGAGCGCTCATCCGCCGTTGAAGCGCGAGCGCCGGGCGCTGGAGCGGCTGCGCCGCCCGGATGCCGATTGAGGGTCGCGTGATGGGATAGGGCAGGCGGATCCGATGCCGCCTGCCCGCCATCGTCTTGAAGCCGGCGCCCCGCCCTGAGCCGAATTGGCGGGGATCTCCGATGATCCAAATGGCATCCCGCAGTCCGCGGCATCGCCTCGACCATCTGACCGGACCGCCGGTCGTGATTCATTTCGCGCGCCGACGATGCGAAGCATCGCCCATAAAGCGCCGATAATAATTGACGGCTGTTGTCAACTTTATATACCTCAGCATGATTGTGGTCGAGCCGCGCCAAATGGAGCCCGTCATGCTGTTTCTGCCGTCCCGCCTGCCGTCGCTGTCGACCGTCGTCCTGGCCGGGTTGCTTTCCTTCGGTCATGCCGATCTCGTTCTGGCACAGGATGCCGAACTCGTCGTGACGCACGCCCAGGGTCAGACCGAGGTGCCGTCCAACCCCGACAAGGTCTTCGTCTACGATCTGGCGGCCTTGGACACGCTCGACGCGCTCGGCGTCGAGATCGACGGCGTGCCGGGTTCGAACCTCCCGGACTATCTGTCGAAGTATGGCGACGACGCCTATCTCAAGATCGGGACGCTGTTCGAGCCGGATCTGGAGGCGGTTGCGGCCGAGCAGCCGGATCTCGTCATCGTCGGCGGGCGGTCGGCTGCCAAATACGAGGTGCTGTCGGAGATGGCCCCGACCATCGACCTGAGCGTCGACACAGACACCTATCTGGCCAGTGCGGAAGAGAACGCGCGCACGCTCGGCAAGATCTTCGGCAAGGAAGATGAGGCCGATGCCAAGATCGCCGCTCTGAACGAATCCATCGAAAAGCTGAAGACGCTGGCCGCCGATGCCGGCACTGGGCTGATCGTTCTGACCACGGGCAACAAGTTGAGCGCCTTCGGGCCCGGCTCGCGCTTCGGCATCGTCCATGGCGCCTTTGGTATCAAGCCGGCCTCGCCGGACCTCGATACCGCCATCCATGGCGAGGCAGTTTCCTTTGAGTTCATCCGGGAGGCCAATCCGGATTGGCTGTTCGTCGTCGATCGCGACGCGGCGATCGGCCGCGGCGCCGCCGCTTCGATGCTGGACAACGAATTGGTGGCACAGACGACCGCCTGGAAGAACGACCAGGTGGTCTATCTCGATCCGGCCAAATGGTATCTCGTCGGCGGCGGCCTCACTGCGCTGCAGTCCAGCGTCGATCAGATCGCCGAGGCGCTCTCCAAGGCCGATTGACCCGGCCCGTGATCCCGTAACCGACCGGGCCGCGCCCATCCCGGTGCGGCTCCATGCGGCGGTTCGCCGCTCCAGCTTGTCTTTGTATCGTCGCATCCCGTGAAAAGCGTTCTTCCGGCCGTCCTTCTCGTTGCCCTGCTGGCGATCGTCAGCCTGTTCGTCGGTGTCAGCGACGTCTCGCCGGCGATGTTGTTTTCGCGGACGCCGGAAGCCGAAGCGGTGCAGATCCTCCTGATCAGCCGCATCCCCCGAACACTGGCGATCATTCTGGTCGGGACGGCGATGGCGGTGGCGGGCATGATCATGCAGATGCTGGCGCGCAATCGCTTCGTCGAACCCTCCATGGCGGGCACGACTCAGTCGGCGGCGCTCGGCATGCTCACCGTGACGCTCGTCGCGCCGGCCTGGCCGGTCTATGGCAAAATGCTGGTGGCCGCCGTTTTCGCGCTCGCCGGCACTGCCCTGTTTCTCGGAATTCTGCGCAAGGTGCCGCTGCGCTCGGTGCTGCTGGTGCCGCTGATCGGCATCATGCTGGGCGGCGTCATCGACGCGATCACCACGTTCCTGGCCTACCGCTTCGACCTGCTGCAGTCGCTGGGCGCCTGGATGTCGGGGGATTTCTCGGTCGTCCTGCGAGGTCGCTACGAACTGCTGTGGATCGCCTTCGTGCTGACGATCCTCGCCTATATCGCGGCCGACCGCTTCACCGTAGCGGGGATGGGCGAGGATTTCGCCACCAATCTCGGCCTCGACTACCGCAAGGTGGTCACGCTCGGCCTCGTCATCGTCGCGCTGGTGAGCGCGGTGGTGGTGGTTACGGTCGGCAGCATTCCCTTTCTCGGATTGATTGTTCCCAACGTCGTGCGCACGGCCATGGGCGACAACGTCAAGCGCATCACCCCTTGGGTGGCCTTGACGGGCGCCGGGCTGGTATTGGCCTGCGACATCGTCGGGCGGGTGATTCGAGCCCCTTTCGAAATCCCGATCGGAACCATGATGGGCGTCGTCGGCAGTGTCCTATTCCTCTCCATACTCCTGCGAAAGCGCCGTCAGCTTGGCTGAGTTCGGTCGCGGCCGTCGCTGGCCGCGCG
The DNA here is from genome assembly GCF_036541425.1 of Consotaella aegiceratis. NCBI lineage: Bacteria > Pseudomonadati > Pseudomonadota > Alphaproteobacteria > Hyphomicrobiales > Aurantimonadaceae > Consotaella > Consotaella aegiceratis. The sequence goes on along the minus strand of NZ_JAZHFT010000027.1, from coordinate 71,081 downwards.
ACGTGCTGGCGATCCTGGCCGTCCTCGCCGTCGTCGCCATCGTGCTGTTCATGACGATCGGGGCCCGCGGCAACTGGGACTTCGTCCTCTGGTTCCGCGGCATGAAGGTCGCCTCGATGCTGCTGGTGGGCACGGCCGTCGCGGTGTCCACCGTGCTGTTCCAAACGGTGACCAACAACCGCATCCTGACGCCGTCGATCATGGGTTTCGACGCGCTCTACGCGCTGATCCAGACGACGCTCGTCTTCGTCTTCGGCGCCATGAAGGTCTCGGCGGCCGACCCGCGGCTTCTGTTCGCGCTCGAAGTGGTGGCGATGGTCGTCTTTTCGATCGCGCTCTATCGCTGGCTGTTTTCCGGGGCGATCCGCAGCCTGCATCTGCTGGTTCTGGTCGGGATCGTCTTCGGTGTGCTGTTTCGCAGCGTCGGCAGCCTGATGCAGCGGCTGATCGATCCCAACGAATTCGTGGTGCTGCAGGACCGCCTGTTCGCCAGCTTCAACACCGTCCATGCCGACCTGCTGGCGGCCTCGGCGCTGGCGATCGTCGCGGTGCTGGTGATCGTCTGGCGGATGCTGCCGATTCTGGACGTCCTGGCGTTGGGGCGCGAGACAGCGATCAACCTCGGCGTCGACCACGGCCGGATGGTGCTGATCACGCTGGTTCTCGTCGCCGTGCTGGTTTCGGTTTCGACCGCTCTCGTCGGGCCGGTCACGTTCTTCGGCCTGCTGGTCGCCAATCTCGCCTATCAGCTCACCGGCTCGCATTGGCACCGCGACACGCTGCCGGCCGCCGCTTTGCTCGCGGTCATCTGCCTGATCGGCGGGCAGTTCGTGCTGGAGCGCATCTTTGCCTTCGATACGGCGCTGTCGATCGTCATCGAGTTCGTCGGCGGCCTCGTTTTCATCCTGCTTCTGATACGCGGAGCGGCGCGATGATCGTGACCGAGAAGGTCAGCAAAAGCTACGGGACGGAGCTCGTCGTCGACGACGTGTCGCTGCGGCTGAAATCCGGTGGCATCACCTCCATCATCGGGCCGAACGGCGCCGGCAAGTCGACGCTTCTGTCGATGGTCTCGCGGCTGCTGCCGATGAGTGCCGGCGTCGTCACCGTCGACGGCCTCGACGTCACCGACACTCCCGGCGACGTGCTTGCCAAGCGTCTGTCGATCCTGCGCCAGCACAACGACATCTCCTCGCGCCTCACGGTCCGCGATCTCGTCTCCTTCGGACGCTATCCGCATTCGAAGGGACGGCCGACGGTCGAGGATCGCGGGCATGTGGAACAGGCGATCGGCTATCTCGGGATGGATGATCTCGCCGAGCGCTTTCTCGACGAATTGTCGGGCGGCCAGCGTCAGCGCGCCTATGTGGCGATGGTGCTGTGCCAGGATACCGATTACGTGCTTCTGGACGAGCCGCTCAACAATCTCGACCTGAAGCACGCGGTGGCGATGATGAAGCTTTTGCGGCGCGCGGCCGACGAGCTTGGCAAGACTATCGTGATCGTCCTGCACGACATCAATTTCGCCTCCTGCTATTCCGACGAGATCGTCGCGATGAAGGAAGGCCGGGTGGCGTTCGCCGGGCCGCCGGAAGCGGTCATCCGCTCCGAGACGTTGGGCGCGATCTACGATATGCCGATCACGGTCTGCGAATTGGATGGCCGGCGCATTTGCACCTACTACGCCTGATCCTGCCGTCCGGCTGCGGCCGTTTCCGCCTCGATCGGATGGCGCGCCAGCAGCCGCAGCTCGACGATGGCCAGGAAGGTCAGCATCCAGATCGGATTGCCGCGAGCGAAGAAGAAGCTTTCCATGAAAGCGTTCATCAGCATGAAGGCGAGGATCATCAGCCAGAGATCGGCCGCGCGGCGGTTTTCCTCGGCGTTCGCGCAGCGGACATAATCGCGGAACGGCTGGACGACGAGCATCAGCACCGCAATCGCCAGGCCGGGCCAGCCGAGCATCAGCGCGATGTCGAGATAGCCGTCGTGGCCGTTGACCGAGCCGGCGGGATCCCAGCTCAATTCGATCCTCGGATCGGCATGGAGCATCAGGGGACTTTGCCAGAAGGACTGGAAGCCGAAGCCGGTCCAATGATGACCCTGCCAGAGGTCGAGGGCGAAGCGCCAGAGGTCGGTGCGCCCGGTGAAGGTCGTGCCGGGGCTTATGGCTTGGACGACGCCGTCGAGGGTCGGGCTGATCACCGTGCCGATGGTGAACAGCGCCATGCCGATCAGGGTGAGCGAGAGCACGACCACCGGCAGCAGCCGGCTGCCGAAGGCGCGTGTCATGAATACCAGGCCGGCGACGGCGGGCAGCAGAGCGATCGTGGTCTTGGAGCCGGTCTTGTAGACGAAGAAGCCCGACAGGATGACGATGAGCAGGCCCGGAAGACGCTGCCTGGACCGCACCAGATAGACGCCGCAGAAGAACAGCGCCGCCATGATCGGCGCTGCGACGTTCTTGTGGCTGTAGATGCCGCGCCATAGACCGGCATGCTGGGATTCCTGCTCCCAGGCCTGGTGGATCGCCACGTTCGGCAGCGCCACCACCCCGACATAGGACAGGCCCAGTACCGCCAGGGCTGCAATCGCCAGGCACCAGCGAAAGCTGCGCGCATCCGGCGGCAATGTCGCCGCGCCGGTGGCCGCGACCATCGCGGTGATGGTGAACAGCGCGGCACGGATCGCCTGATCCGGCCACATCGAATGGACGGCGGACAGCACCAGACAAAGGCCCATGAGGAGCCAGGTCGGCCGCAGGAGCGTGAGGGTCACCCGCCGGTCGGCGAAAAGCAGATGCCCGAGCAGGGCGATCGCGGCCAGCGCCGAATAGCCGAGCTGATTGATGGCGTTGCCGGCGTCTTCGGTGGCCGTCGAGATCAGCTGAAAGGGCTGGAACGTCATGATGAGCGCGGTCAGAAGCCCGGTGGCGAGCCCGCACCGGCCCAACGCCAACAGCCTGTTCGCTGTCGCCGGATGCTGATCGAGCGCCATCTCTGCGGACATTGGCTGGTTCGCGCCTCGGGGCCATAGAAGGATGCCGATTGTCGCTGTCGCAGCGTAAAGATTTCATCAAGCAAGGCCGAATTCGTCCCGAAGCATTCGAATCGCCGGGTCGGGGAAACGCGATCGTAAGGTTCCTCTTCTATCCCTTGGCGCTTGAGCTTAACGCGGTTCGTTCATCGGGCCGTGGCGTGCGAGAAGCAGTCGATGGCCCAATCCGCTTTCGCTCCGGCTCCAAGGTCGCCGAGCGCTTCGTCATCATCGCGATTCTGCGTGCTGGATGCCTGGCGCGGCATCTGCGCGCTGATGGTGGTGCTGCTTCAAACGCCCGTCGACAGCGCGTTCACTCGGCTCGGGCTGGTGCGGCACGGCTTTCTCTTCGTCGACTTCTTCTTCGTCCTGTCCGGCTTCGTCATCGCGCACGCCTATGGCGAGAGGATCGCCAGCGCGCGGCAGGCGACCGCCTTCGTTCGAGCCCGCTTCGCACGGGTCTATCCGCTGCACCTCTTCATGCTGCTGCTCTTTGTCGCCTACGAAGGCGCGCTGTTCGTCGGACGCGGTCCCGACTCGGCGTTTCAGGGAACCAACTCGCCGGGGGCGCTGGTCGCCAACCTCTTTCTGCTCCATGCCTTCGGCACGGTGGACGGGCTCGGGTGGAACTATCCGAGCTGGAGCATCTCGGCCGAATTCGGGGCTTATCTGGCTTTTGCCGGCATCATGCTCTTGGCCGGGCGGCGGTCGGTCGGCGCCTTCGTCGGGTTGCTCGTCATGACCAGCGTCGCACTCGTCGTTCTGGTGCATGATATGGATACGACCGTGTCGTTCGGCTGGCTGCGCTGTCTGGTGGGCTTTGCCTGCGGTGTACTGCTGCGCCGCCTGGCCTTTGCCGAACCGCCCGTCGATCCCTTGCCGGACGGGCGGATCTCATGGACGCTCGCCGAGATCGCGATCCTGGCCGCCGTGGTCAGCTTCGTCGTCAACGCCGGTCACACGCCGCTGTCGCTGGCGGCGCCGTTCGTCTTCACCTTCGCGATCTATGGCTTCGCCCACGAGGCGGGCGCCATCAGCCAGCTTTTGAAGAGCCGCCCCTTCCAGTTTCTCGGGCTCACCTCGTACTCGATCTATATGGTTCACGCCTTCATCATCTCGCGGATGATCAACGCGGCGACGGTGATCGAGGGCAAGACCGGCTGGACGCTGATGACGGTGGGCGCCGACGGCGCCAAGAGTTTTGCCGGCAGTCCCTTGCTGACCGCTGCAGTTCTCGTCGGCCTGGTGGTTTCGACGCTCGTCGCCAGCGCGCTGACCTGGCGCTTCGTCGAACGGCCTTTCCAGGCCTGGCTGCGTCCGCGCCGACGGCGTGCTGTGGCCGATCCCGCGGCGGTGCTGCCGTCGGCGTCGTTGCCCGCAGCGGCGGTGCGCTGAACCCTTCCGGCTGCTCCGATTTCCTGTTGGTGTGGTGCCTGCATCGCGCCGCGCATGGTGCTCCACCATGACATCGCAAAGAGATCATGATTAGGTGCCGGCCGACAGACATCTCTCCTCATTCGATTCGGACATTTTCCCTTGGCCGACCTCACGGATCTCAAAAAGACGCCGCTTTTCGATCTCCATGAAACGCTGGGCGCGCGCATGGTGCCGTTCGCCGGTTATGCGATGCCGGTTCAGTATGCCGCCGGCGTGCTGAAGGAGCATCTGCACACCCGCCAGGCGGCCGGCCTGTTCGACGTCTCGCACATGGGGCAGGTGACCATCTGGCCGAAGTCGGGCGACCTGGCCGATGCGGCGCTGGCGCTGGAGCGCCTCGTGCCGGTGGACGTTCTGGGCCTCAAGGCCGGACGCCAGCGCTATGGCCTGTTCACTAACGAGGCCGGCGGCATTCTCGATGACCTGATGATCACCAATCGCGGTGATCATCTCTTCCTTGTGGTCAACGCGGCCTGCAAGGAGCAGGACGTGGCGCTCCTGAAGGCGGGCCTCTCGGAGACCTGCGAAGTCACTGTTCTCGACGATCGGGCGCTTGTCGCCCTGCAGGGGCCTGCGGCGGAAGCGGCGCTGGCCAAGCTCGCGCCGGGTGTCGCCGAAATGTGCTTCATGGATGTCGGCAGCTTCGAGATTCTGGGCGGCGACTGCGTCGTGTCGCGCTCCGGCTACACCGGCGAGGACGGATACGAGATCTCCGTGCCGGCCGACCGCGTCGTCGAGGTGGCACAGGCGCTGCTCGCCGACGGGAGCGTCGAGCCGATCGGGCTGGGTGCCCGCGATTCTCTCCGTCTCGAGGCCGGGCTCTGCCTCTATGGCAACGACATCGACGAAACGACGACCCCGGTCGAGGCCGCCCTGCAATGGGCCATCCAGAAAGTGCGGCGCGAGGGCGGCGCGAGGGCCGGCGGTTTTCCGGGAGCCGACACGGTGCTGCCCCAGTTGGCAGGCGGCACCGAGCGGCGCAGGGTCGGCATTCGTCCGGAGACCCGGGCACCCGTGCGGGCGGGCGCCCCGCTGTTTGCGGACGAGGCCGGCGGCGCCTCGGTCGGTACCGTCACCTCGGGCAGCTTCGGCCCGTCGGTGGATGCGCCGGTGGCCATGGGCTATGTTCCGGCCGCAATGGCCGAGCCGGGAACGATGCTCTTTGCGGACGTGCGAGGAAAGCGGCTGCCGGTCGCGGTCGCGTCGCTGCCGTTTGTCACACCCGGCTACAAGCGGTCCTGAGGCGTTGATTTTTCGCCTTGCCTGCGCTTGAGGCTTGGTCCATCGCTCTTTCCGATCACCGCCGTCGCTCGGGACGGCCTTGCGGATCGTCTGTCCGCCCACAAAGGAGTTTCGAAGATGCTGAAATTCACCGAGGATCACGAGTGGCTGCGGGTCGAGGACGGTGTGGCGACGGTCGGCATCACCACCCACGCCACGGTTCAGCTCGGCGATCTGGTTTTCGTGGAACTGCCCGAGATCGGCAAGGCCGTGGTCAAGGGCGACGAGGCGGCCGTGGTGGAATCGGTCAAGGCCGCTTCGGAGGTCTATGCGCCGGTCGACGGGGAGATCACCGAGGTGAACCAGGCGATCGCCGACGATCCCTCCATCGTCAACAACGACGCCATGGGCGAGGGCTGGTTCTTCAAGATGAAGCTCAACGATCCGGCCTCCGTCGAGGGGTTGATGGATGAGGACGCCTATCAGGCGCTCGTCGGATAAGAGGCAATTTGATGGGGTTCGCGTTCACCGATTACGATCCGTACGACTTCGCCAATCGGCGTCACATCGGGCCGTCACCGGCCGAAATGGCCGAGATGCTCGAGGTCGTGGGGGTCGAGAGCCTTGATGCGCTGATCGACGAGACGGTGCCCGCCTCGATCCGGCAGGCCGTACCGCTCGATTGGGGGCCGGCGCTGACCGAGCGCCAGGCGCTCGACGTGCTGCGCGAGACGGCGGACAAGAACCAGAAACTCGTCTCGCTGATCGGCCAGGGTTATTACGGCACCATCACGCCCCCGGTGATCCAGAGGAACATCCTGGAGAACCCCGCCTGGTACACAGCCTATACGCCCTACCAGCCGGAGATCAGCCAGGGCCGCCTGGAAGCGCTGCTCAATTTCCAGACGATGATCTCGGACCTGACCGGTCTTGACGTGGCCAATGCCTCGCTGCTCGACGAGGCGACGGCCGGGGCCGAGGCGATGGCCATGGCGCACCGCATCGTGAAAGTGAAACGCGACACCTTCTTCGTCGACGAAAACTGCCATCCACAGACGATCGCCGTCATCCAGACCCGGGCCGAGCCCATGGGCTTCACGGTCAAGGTGGGTGATCCCTTTGCCGATCTGGACGCAGGCGCGGTGTTCGGTGCGATCTTCCAGTATCCCGGCACCTATGGGCACGTGCGCGACTTCGCCCCGCTGATCGCAAATCTCCACGAGTCCGGTGCGGTGGCGGTGATGGCGGCGGATCCGCTGGCGCTGGCGCTTCTGAAGACGCCAGGCGAGATGGGCGCCGACATCGCCGTCGGTTCGACCCAGCGCTTCGGCGTGCCGATGGGCTTCGGGGGGCCGCACGCCGCCTATATGGCGGTGAAGGACATCCACAAGCGGGCGCTGCCCGGCCGTCTCGTCGGCGTATCGGTCGACGCGCGCGGCAACCGCGCCTATCGCCTGGCGCTGCAGACCCGCGAACAGCATATCCGGCGCGAGAAGGCGACCTCCAACATCTGTACGGCGCAGGTGCTTCTGGCGGTGATGGCTTCGATGTACGGCGTGTTCCACGGCGCTGTCGGCATCAAGGCGATCGCGCAGGCGGTGCACCAGCGCACGGTGCTGCTGGCCATGGGGCTCGAAAAGCTCGGCTACGAAATCGAGCCGGAGGTCTTTTTCGACACGCTGACCGTGGAGGTTGGACGCTTCCAGCGGGTGATCCTCGATGCGGCATTGGCCGCCGGCATCAATCTGCGGCGGATCGGCGAGACCAAACTTGGCATCAGCCTCGACGAACGGACCCGGCCGTGGGTCATCGAGGCGGTGTGGCGGGCGTTCGGTGGCGACTTCACGGTCGACGACTTCGATGCCGGCTATCGGCTTGCCGAGCCCGCGCTGCGCGCCACCGACTTCATGACGCATCCAGTGTTTCACATGAATCGCGCCGAGAGCGAGATGACGCGCTACATGCGCCGGCTGTCGGACCGCGATCTGGCGCTCGACCGGGCGATGATCCCGCTCGGCTCGTGCACGATGAAGCTCAATGCCACGGTCGAGATGCTGCCGATCACCTGGCCGGAGTTTGCCGAGCTGCATCCTTTCGTGCCGGCGGACCAGGCCGAGGGCTACCACTCTCTGGTCGGGGACCTGTCGGAGAAGCTTTGCGCCATCACCGGCTACGACGCGGTCTCGATGCAGCCGAACTCCGGTGCCCAGGGTGAATATGCCGGGCTTCTGACGATCCGCGCCTATCACCGGGCGCGCGGCGAGGCGCACCGCAATGTCTGCCTGATCCCGACCTCGGCGCACGGCACCAATCCGGCCTCGGCCCAGATGGCGGGGATGAAGGTGGTGCCGGTGAAGACGGCGGAGAACGGCGACGTCGACGTCGAGGATTTCCGTGCCAAGGCCGAGGCCAACGCCGAGACGCTCGCCGCCTGCATGATCACCTATCCGTCCACCCACGGCGTATTCGAGCGGGCTGTGGCGGAAATCTGCGCCATCACCCATGAGTTCGGCGGCCAGGTCTATCTCGATGGCGCCAACCTCAACGCGTTGGTCGGCGTGGCACGGCCCGGCGACATCGGCGCCGACGTGAGCCATCTCAACCTGCACAAGACATTCTGCATTCCGCATGGTGGCGGCGGCCCCGGCATGGGCCCGATTGCCGTCAAGGCGCATTTGGCGCCGCACCTGCCGGGTCATCCGGCGACCGGAGGCGACCAGGGCCCGGTGTCGGCGGCCCCGTACGGCTCGCCGTCGATCCTGCCGATCTCGTGGAGCTACTGCCTGATGATGGGCGGCGCCGGCCTGACCCAGGCAACGAAGGTGGCGATCCTCAACGCCAACTATATCGCCAGTCGGCTCAAGGACGCCTTCCCGGTGCTCTACAAGTCCCAGGGCGGTCGCGTCGCGCACGAATGCATCGTCGACACGCGAATTCTGCAGGAGAGCGCCGGCGTCACCGTTGACGACGTCGCCAAGCGCCTGATCGACTGCGGTTTCCATGCGCCGACCATGAGCTTCCCGGTGGCCGGCACCTTGATGATCGAGCCCACCGAGAGCGAAACCAAGGCCGAGATCGACCGCTTCTGCGACGCCATGCTGGCGATCCGCGAAGAGGCGCGCGCGATCGAGGAGGGGCGGGCCGATCCCGAGAACAACCCGCTCAAGAACGCCCCGCACACGGTGGAGGATCTGGTCGGCTCATGGGATCGTCCCTATAGCCGTGAGGAGGGCTGCTTCCCGCCGGGAGCCTTCCGCGTCGACAAATACTGGCCGCCGGTCAATCGCGTCGACAACGTCTATGGCGACCGCAACCTGATCTGCTCCTGTCCGCCCGTGGAGGCCTACGAGGATTGACCGTGGACGCGTCTGCTCCGGGCGGCTCCGGGTTTTTGCCGGCAGCCGCCGCCGCGTGTCGGCAGAAAGTCCGTCATCGCTCTGGGCGGCAATCGCTCTCCTCGACCCGTCACGCCATCCGGGTCCATGGCTACGGGGCATGACGGCGCGCGGCCGGGTCCCCTTCGGTCACAATGTTTAAAAGGCGTCGCTCGCCGGTAGCATCTGGTAAATGCTTGCCGGTTTAGGATCGAATCGTTGCAACCCTTCGGCCAGACAACTCTCTCGCCATGATGGCGATCGTCCGCTTCGACCGATGTTCCTGGACGGTATGTCGATGATCCATTCGGCACGTTTGAAGGCCCTCCGCACGGGGCCTGGCTTTTTCCGCTGGCTCGGAGCGACGGCATCCTCCTTCGGCCACGCCCGATCCGGCAGCATCCTGCCGATCGTGGCCGCCTGCGGTCTCTTTCTGGTGGGGATCGCGGGTCTGTCCGTCGACGGCGCGCGGATCGCCATGATGCAGTCGGGACTGCAATCCGCTCTGGACGCGGCGGGACTGTCCGCGGTTGCCAAGCTCAGCACGACGGATATTCCCGAGGAGGTCGAGAAGTTCGTCAACGCCAATCTCGACGAACAGTTTGGCAACATGACCCTGACCTCGGTCGATTCCGAGCTGAGCGATGACGAAAAGACCCTGACGATCACCGCGGTCGCGGAAGCCCCGACGACGTTCATGCAGCTGCTCGGCGTCGATAGCGTGGAGCTCTCGGCCGAAACCGAAGTGACTCGCGCCATGGGCGGCGTGGAACTGGCGCTGGTGCTCGACGTCACGGGATCGATGAAGGGCACCAAGCTGACGGGTTTGAAGACCGCCGCAAACGACCTTCTCGACATTCTCTTCGGCGACGACGAAACGGCCGAAAATCTCTATGTCGGCATTGTTCCGTTCTCCCAGACCGTCAATGTCGGAACCGACCATACCGATTGGATCACGTCGGGAGCCATCGACGCGCTGGATTGGGGCACGACAAGTTGGGGCGGCTGCGTTGAGGCTCGTGACGACGGACTGGACGTCACCGATACCGCGCCTTCGAGCGGCAATTTGTTCGAGCCCTATTATTGGGAGGACAGCAGCAGGAACGACTGGATCACGATCACCACCAACAGCAGCAGCAGCCACAGCAACCACAGCAACCACGGCAATAGCAGTAGCTCTACGACGACAACCTACGCCTCGCCGCTGAACACCACGGACCAGGGGCCCAATCTCGATTGTCCCGCCGCGATCACTCCGCTCACCGACGAGAAGCAGACCTTGGTCGACGCCATCGACGATCTCGAGGCGATCGGCAACACGCACATCAACTTCGGCGCGGTATGGGGCTGGCGGTTGCTCTCTCCCAACTGGCGCGGATACTGGGGCGGCGACATGGATGCCAACGAGCTGCCGCTCGATTACGACGACGACAGCATGAGCAAGGCCTTGGTGTTGATGACCGATGGCGACAACACGATGAGCCAGACCATCTATACCGCCTATGGCTGGCTCAGCGACGGCAAGCTCGGTACGTCGAACAACACCACCGTTGCAGAAGCGGAGCTGGATAGCCGCCTCACGGAGGTCTGTACGTCGATGAAGAATGCCGGCGTGACAGTTTACACCATTGCCTTCGGGAATCCGAGCAAGTCGGTGAAGAGCCTGCTGGAAGACTGCGCGACGCAAGAGGACTATTATTTCGACTCGCCGACGACGGCCACCCTTTCGACCGCTTTCGAGGAAATCGGCGACTCGCTGTCGAATCTCCGCGTCAGCCGGTAACGGTCAGAGGCCATAGCTGCTGCGCCGCCCGCGCGACGCAGCAGCATCGAGCGGGCCTCAGAAGATCGTGGCGCCTTCGCTGGCTGCGCCGACCACTGCGCGGAACGGGGCGAACAGTTCGCGGCCAAGACCGAATTCGTAAGCCGACAAATCAGGGTCGGACAAGGGCCGGGCCATCAGCTCGTCGGTGTCCACCAGAACGTTGAGAACGCCGGCATCGGGATCGAGCCGGATCCTATCGCCATCCTGGATGCGCGCGATGACGCCGCCGTCCTTGGCTTCCGGCGTCACGTGGATCGCCGCGGGCACCTTGCCCGAAGCGCCCGACATGCGCCCGTCCGTGACGAGCGCCACCTTCTGGCCACGGTCGAGCAGGACGCCGAGCAGCGGCGTCAGCTTGTGGAGCTCCGGCATGCCGTTAGACTTCGGCCCCTGGAAGCGCACCACCGCGATGAAGTCGCCGGTCAGCTCTCCGGCATCGAAGGCGGCCTTTAGCTCGTTCTGGTCGTGAAACACCTTGGCCGGCGCCTCCACCATCCGCCTCTCGGGCTTCACCGCAGAGACCTTGATCACCGCCTGGCCGAGATTGCCCTTGAGCACCTTCAGGCCGCCATTGGTGCTGAACGGCTTGTCGGCCGTGGTCAACACTTTGGGATCGCCACTGTCGAGCGGTGCGGGCTCGCGCTTCACTGTGCCGTCGCTCTCGAGCTTCGCCTCGATGGCATAGGCTCTGAGGCCGGTCCCCCAGACCGTGCGCACGTCCTCGTGCAGCATGCCGCGATCGAGCAGTTCGCGGATCAGGAAGCCCATGCCGCCGGCCGCATGGAAATGGTTCACGTCGGCCACGGAGTTGGGATAGACGCGCGCGAGCAGCGGCGTCGCGTCCGAAAGATCCGAAATGTCCTGCCAGGTGAGCTTGATGCCGGCCGCCGCGGCGATCGCCACCAGATGCATGGTGTGGTTGGTCGAGCCGCCGGTCGCGTGCAGGCCGACGACGCCGTTGACGATGACGCGCTCGTCGACGATCTCGCCCGCCGGCGTGTATTCGTTGCCCTGGGCGGTGATCGCCAGCGCCCGCTTCGTCGCCTCTCGCGTCAGCGCGTCGCGCAGCGGCGTGTTGGGATTGATGAAGGAGGCCCCCGGCGTGTGCAGGCCCATGATCTCCATCAGCATCTGGTTGGAGTTGGCGGTGCCGTAGAAGGTGCAGGTGCCCGGGCCGTGATAGGATTTGGATTCGGCGTCCAGCAGCGCGTCGCGGCCGACCTTGCCCTCGGCGTAGAGCTGGCGGATGCGGCTCTTCTCGTCGTTGGGCAGCCCCGAGGTCATCGGACCGGCCGGCACGAAGATGGCCGGCAGATGGCCGAAGGTCAGCGCGGCGATCGCCAGCCCCGGAACGATCTTGTCGCAAACGCCGAGATAGACGGCGGCGTCGAACATGTCGTGGCTGAGCCCGACCGCTGCGGCCATCGCGATGATCTCACGCGAGAACAGCGACAGCTCCATTCCGGCCTGTCCCTGCGTGACGCCGTCGCACATGGCAGGCACGCCCGAGGCGACCTGGGCGGTGCCACCGGTCTCGCGGGCGGCCTCGCGGATCAGATCGGGGAAGCGCTCGAATGGCTGGTGGGCCGAGAGCATGTCGTTGTAGGCGGTGATGATGCCGAGATTGAGCGTCTGGTCGCCGGACAGACGCTCCTTGTCGACAGGCCCGCAGGCCGCGAAGCCATGGGCGAGATTGCCGCAGGACAGATGCGCGCGCGCCGCCGGCCCCTTCGCGCCCCTGGCTCGAATTCGCGCGAGATAGGCCTCGCGGGTGCGAGCCGAGCGTTCGCGCAGCCGGTCGGTTACGTCCTGAATACGGCGGTCAACGGTCATCAGACATCCTCAATCGTCGATGGACGCCGTCACGGCGCCCAGAAAACCTCGAGAGGGTCCTCCCGCTCCGCCCGTAACACCGATCGGATCGGAAGGTCGAGTGTCGGGCCGTCGCCTTTTGCCGTCTCCAACACCTGCTTCTTGTCCTCGCCCTCGATATGAAGGGCGAGCAGCCGCGCAGACGTGACGATCGGCAGCGACAGCGTGACGCGCGGCTCGGGCACCACCGGTGTGCGGATCGGGACGATCGGATCCGGGCAATCGGCCGCCGTCGCCCATGCGAGATTGTCGGCTTGCGGCAGAAAGGACGCGGTGTGCCCGTCGAGACCCATGCCGAGCACCAGCGCATCGAACGGCTCGCTGAAGGTTCTGAGCAACGCGCAGAGATCGGGCTGTGCCTCCTCCGGCGTCTTGTCTTCGCGATAGAGCGGCATGAAATGCGCGGCCGCCGCCGGCCCGCGCAGCAGATGCTGCCGGACGAGCGCGGCGTTGGAGCGGTCGCTGTCGGCCGGCACCCAGCGCTCGTCGACCAGCGTCACAGTCACATCGGACCAGTCGATGTCGGCGCCGGACAGCACCTCCAGAAAACGCTTCGGCGTCGACCCGCCGGACAACGCCAGCGTCGCTGCGCCGCGGGTGGCGATACCTCCGGAAAGCACGGCAGCCACGCCGGCTGCCAGGGCTTCCGCCAGCAGCTCGCGCGACGGGTAGGTATGGAAGGCGGATTCCATTCAGGTCTGGTCCTCGGCTGTGCTCGTCACGATGTCGCGATCATTCCGGCTCGTGCCACGTTCGTCCATCGCGTTCGATCAGCGCGATGGCGGCGGACGGTCCCCAGGTGCCGGCCGTATAACCGTGCGCCTTGGAGCTTCGCGCCTCCCAGGCCTGCTGGATCGGATCGATCCAGTGCCATGCCGCCTCGACCTCGTCGCGGCGCATGAACAGCGTCTGGTTGCCACGAATCACATCCATCAGCAGACGCTCATAGGCGTCCGGATTGCGCATGTTGAAGGATTCGGCGAACGTCATGTCGAGCGGGACGTGCCGGAGCCGCATGCCACCGGGGCCTGGGTCCTTGATCATCAGCCACTGCTTCACGCCTTCGTCGGGCTGCAGCCGCAACACCAGCTGGTTCTGCTGGATGTTGCCGACGCCGGACCCGAAGATCGAATGGGGGATGCAGCGGAAAGTGATGACGATTTCGGACATGCGCTGCGACAGGCGCTTGCCGGTACGCAGATAGAAGGGAACGCCGGCCCAGCGCCAGTTGGCGATCGTCGCCTTGATCGCCACGAAGGTTTCCGTCGTGCTGTCGGGGTCACCCAGATCGTCGAGATAGCCCTGTACGGCGGCGCCGTCGGATACGCCGGCCCGGTACTGTCCACGGACGGTTCGCTGGTCGACGTTCGATTCGTCGATCGGCTCCAGCGCGTGCAGGACCTTGAGCTTTTCGTCGCGCAGAGTGCCGGCTTCCATGGCGGCCGGCGGCTCCATGGCGACGAGGCACATGACCTGCACCATATGGTTCTGCACCATGTCGCGCAGCGCGCCTGCCTTGTCGTAATAGCCGGCGCGGCCTTCCAGCCCGACCTCTTCGGCGACGGTAATCTGGACGTGGTCGATGTAGCTCGCGTTCCAGATCGGCTCATAGAGGGTGTTGGCAAAGCGCAGTGCCATCAGGTTCTGCACCGTTTCCTTGCCGAGATAGTGATCGATGCGGAAGACTTGGTCCTCGCGAAAATGCCTGCCGATGGTGTCGTTCAGTTCCTTGGCGGAGGCGAGATCACGGCCCACCGGCTTTTCCACCACGATGCGGCTCGTCGACGTGGCCAGCCCTTCGCTGCTGACGCGTCGCGCGATGTCGCCGAAGAGGCCGGGCGCAACCGCGAGGTAGAAGGCCCGGATGCGCTCCGGTTCGGCCTCGTCGAGGAACGCCTTCATCTCGGCCCAGCCCTCGTCGGCGCGCGCATCGAGAGAGCGGTAGTGCAGGCGCCCGAGGAAGCGATCGACGGCTTCCGGCTTCTGATCGTCTGAGGCGACGTGGGCGTTCAGCGCCTCGCGGGCGAAATTGCGGTATTCCTCGTCCGACATCGTGCTGCGCGAGGCGCCGATGATGCGGGCCTGCTCGGGGACTTGGCCGTCCAGGTCGCGGTGGTAGAGCGCCGGCAGGAGCTTGCGCTCGGCCAAGTCGCCGCTGCCGCCAAAGACGACGCAGTCGAATGGGTCGACGGGAATGATCTGGCTGGACATCGGATTCCTCAAAGCAATCGGCGGAGTGGAACCGGTGCCGAGATGCCGCACGGGATCCGACGCTGTTAGTTCGTGCGCTTCCCCCATCGGGTCAAGGCCGCAACGATCGCCGTCACCAATTGCTCGCTGGAGAACGGTTTCTTGATCGTCTCGGCATTCGCCGCGTCACTCGGCAGCTCGAGCTGCTCTCCATAGCCGGTGGCGAAAATGAAGGGAACGCCTTTGGCGTTGAGATCGGCGACCAGCGGGAAGCTCGATTCGGACCCCAGATTGACGTCGAGCAGGGCGATGTCCACCGCTTCCTGTTCGATGATCCTGCGCCCCTCCGCGACGTCGGCGGCGGTGAAGACCGCCCGCATTCCATGTTCGACCATGGTCTGCTCGGCATCGAGCGCGATGATCATGTTGTCCTCGACGATCAGGCCGGTCAGGCCGGACAGCGCATTGGGCTGCGTCGAGGAATTGCGTGACTGTTCCATCTTGCGGGTCTGCTGAGAGAGCTTGTGTGGGGCCTGTTCGAGGCGGAAAACTTGCGGCGGCAGGACGAAGCGCGCTTCCAGTCCCGCCAGCTTGTAGTCGATCCGGGCTTCTCCACCCAGGTCGTGGGGGATGGAGCGCTCGATGATCGTGGTTCCAAAACCCCGACGCTTCGGCGGCTGAACGGCCGGTCCGCCCTGCTCCCGCCACTCCAGCTGGCAGCATCCGCCGTCGTCCACATGCCAGGTCAGATGGACTTCGCCGGCCGAATCCGAAAGGGCGCCATACTTGGCGGAGTTGGTCACCATCTCGTGGAAGACGAGAGCGAGCGTCGGAAAGGCCTTGGCCTCGATATAGAGGAGCGGACCGCCCATGCGCACGCGGCCGACCTTCTGGCTGAGATAGGCCATGACTTCGGTCTCGACGATCTCTCGCAACGAGGTCGTCGAATAGTTGGCGCTGGTCACCTGATCGTGGGCTCGGGCCAGAGCCTGAATACGGCCGCTGATGATGGAGGAGAACTCGTCGATGCCGCTCGCGCCCGGTTTGGACTGCGCCACCAGCGCGCGAATCAGGCTCAGGATGTTGCGCACCCGGTGGTTCAGCTCGGCGATGAGCAGTTCCTGCCGTTGGGCGGCGAGGGTCTGCTGGCGTTCGGTCTCCTCGTTGAAGCGCAGCAGCACTTCCAGGATGCTGACGCGCAAAGCCTCCGCGGCGCGGATTTCGGGCGAAGTCCAGGCCTCGGAATGGCCGCGAACCGTTTCCTTCCATTCCTCGAAACTCTTGCGCGGCGTCAGGCGAGGCCCATTCGGCCCGGTGACCATCTCCTTGCTCTCGGGATTGCCTGCCCAGGTGACGGTCTGAATGATCTCTCGGCGGAAGAACATCAGATAGTCGCGCGGACTGCGCGAAATCGGGATCGACAGGAGACCGGCCGCCTCCTCCACATAGTCGGCCGCGGGCGAATGCACCTCGGAGAGAAAATCGGTGGTATAGATCCGGCCGGCACCAGCCTGATTGAGGAAGCGGGCGAGCGCCGGAAGCGCGCTCTCGGGAGGACAGCGGCCGAAGGTGCGCCCCGTGCCCTTGCTCCAGACGGCAAAACCGTCGCACGGGATCATCTCGCGCAATTCGTCGGAGAAGTCGGCGAGCGCTTCGACGCTCGGTGTCGCCGCGACGATCTTGGAGACGAAGCGGTCGTGCAGGTCGCGCGCCAGCTCCTCGGCCGCCTGCTGTTCCTTATAGAGACGCCCTTCGATGATCAGCGAGATCATCTGTCCGAAGAGTTCGGCAGTCGAGCGCAATTCGAGCGAAAGATGGCGCGCCGAGTAGTGATGCAGCGCGAACAGGCCCCAGAGCTTGCCGTCGATGACGATCGAGATCGACAGCGACGCGCCCACGCCCATGTTCTTCAGGTATTCAATGTGAATGGGAGAAACGCTGCGCAGCACCGACAGGGACAAGTCGAGCGGCTGCCGGTGCGGATCGAGCTCCGGCACGATCGGCACCGGTTGGGCGTTGATATCGGCGATGATACGGATCTGGTTGCGGACATAGAGCGCCCGCGCCTGGATCGGAATGTCGGAAGCCGGATAGTGCAGACCGAGGAACGAGCCGATACCGCTCTTGGCCGATTCGGCAATGACATGACCGTCGCCGGCCGGTCCGAAGCGGTAGAGCATCACCCGATCGAAACCGGTGATCGCGCGGAGCTGGCGCACGCATTCACGATAGAGCCCGTCGAGCGATTCCTGGCGCTGTACCCGGGCGACCATGCCCTTGACGAGCGTCCCGGGATTGACCGAATGCCATTGGGTGGCCGGCTCGGCTTCGATGATGATCGAGGGGCCCGTGGTGTGCACCGCGATGTCGAACCGGCGCCCGTCCTCCATGAGGTCGAAGGCGTAGAGACGCTCGGTGGCATCGGGTGTCGACAGCAGCTGCAATCGCCCGCGAATGGCATGGATGGCCTGGGCGGGCAGAAGCTCGGTCACCGGCTCACCAAGCACCAGATGCGGATCGCAGTTGATGAACTCTCCGATATTGGCCGACACCCGCTCGATCAGCCAGTCGGACGAAACAGCCAGCAGAAAGCCAAAATTCTGGATACCCCCGAGCAGATGAATCGGCTCGCGATCGCAATTCGTCAGATCGACGTGATAGGGAGGGATGGGGGCGTCGTTCAAGAGGCTTCCGAAGGGTAATGGTGGCGGCTGCGAAGCGCATCAAGTGTCATGAGGAAGTAGGCGAAGGTTTGTCGGGCCGCTGCGATGCAGCGTTGTTCGTCCGCCGACGTAAAATCATTGTCTTGGAGCAGGGCGGCCACCATGTCCCATCGCCCGTCGCGCGATGCCGCTTCGTCAAGGAAGCGGGTCGGTATGTCCGGGTGGCGCTGAAGAGCGGCATGCTTTTCCATCGAAACGCGGATATAGCGCGCGCCGAGACGCGATCCTTCCGCCACGTAGGCAATGCCGAGGGCCTGCGGCAGGTCGGGCGTCGCCAGCTCGAACGGCGCGGCTTCGAAGGCCGGCTCGTCCAGCTGTGACAGATCATCGCCGAGGGCCTGGGCGCGAGCAGGCGTGATGAGGTCCGGCGCAGCCTTTTGCAACGTGCTCGCTGCCAGGATCGGGTCGATCTGTGAATAGCATGCCTGGTTCAGCCGCAGAAAATCGACGTAATCGGCCCGCGACGGCAGCTTTTCGATGCCTTCGAAGGTCTGATCGAGCCGATCGTGAAGCGTCCGCGTTTCTGTCCTCAGCGCTCCACGCAGGGCCCGGACCGAATCCGTCGAATCGATTGGAAAGTCGCTTTTCCGCATGGACCTTTTGGCGCGGCGTCAAGGAAGTGAAACCTCATAAGGGACTCGATGGAAGACTGGCAAGTTCCTGTTTCTAAAAATGGTTGTTGCCTGGCTACAGAAAGTCTTCGTGTCTATCAGGCTGCCTTATCTTTATTTCTGGTTTTGCTACACGCGATCTCGGATCGAAAACCAGGTCATCGCGAGAGACAGCAACGGCGTCCGCAGGACGCGGCCGCCCGGAAACGGCGGGATGTCAAGCGCTTCCAGCTGTGCGAGGCGCCGACCGTGGCCGACGACGCGTTCGGCATAGAGGCGCCCGGCAAACGGTGCTAGGGCCACGCCGTGGCCCGAATAGCCGGCAATCGCGGTCACGCCCGGTGCGACATCATGGACGAAGGGCAGGCGGCGTAGGGTGATTGCGACAAAGCCGCCCCAGACGTGGGTCAGCGGAACGTGCGCCAGTTGCGGATAGACCGACGCGATCTGTCGGGCGATGAGCTGTCGGCCGTCGCTACCGGCGGAATGATAGGTCTCGCGTCCTCCGAACAGGAGCCGGTTGTCGGCGCTCTTGCGGAAATAGCGCACGACGAAGCGCGAATCGTCCACCGACTCGCCGCCCGGCAGGATCGCGTCCGGGTCGTCGAGTGGCGCGGTTGCACCGATGAACGACCCGATCGGTGCGATGTGAGCCGCCAATCGGCGATCGAGGTGCCCGCCATGGGCATTGGTGACCAGCAGAACCCGCTCGGCCGAAATTTGCCCGGCCGGTGTGGCGGCGACGATCCGGCCGCTTTCGCGTGTGAAAGACGTCACCGGCGTGGCCTCGAAAAGGCGCGCGCCGGCCGCCTTGGCCGCTCGCGCGAGGCCGACGACGAGCTTCAGCGGATCGATGTGACCCGTGCCGGTGTCGCGAAGGCCGCCCCAATAGGCCCTGGAGCCGAGCCGGGCGGCTGTTTCCTCGGCGTCCATGATCGTCGCGTGCGGATAGAAGTAACGGGTGGCGAGCGTCTCCGCCTGCTCGTGATAGGCTTTGAGATAGCGGCGCTTGTGCACGACCGACAGCTGTCCGGCCCGATAGTCCATGTCGATATCGTGGGCTCGCGCGAAGGAGAAGAGATCGGCCTTGGCGTCCTCGGCGAGATCGAACAGCGCCTTGGCACGCTCGTACCCCACCAGCGGCTCCAGCTCGGACGGCCATAGGCGCGGGCCTGTGCCGATCTGGCCGCCGTTGCGCCCCGATGCGCCGTCGCCGCAGCGATGGGCTTCGGCGAGCGCCACCGAAACGCCGGATCTGGCGAGATGATAGGCGGCCGAAAGCCCGGTGAAGCCGCCGCCCACCACCAGCACGTCGACGTCGAGGCGGTCGCGCAGGGCGGGATAGGTCGGCCGCACGGCGAGGTCGTCCTCATACCACGAGCGGCCCGGCGAGATCGGCGATTGGTAGCGCGACTCAGACATTGAGCAGCAGGAATTCGCGCTCCCAGGGGCTGATCACCTGCATGAAGGTCTCGAACTCGCCGCGCTTGATGCCGGCATAGGTGGCGACGAAGGCGCGCGAGAATAGTTCGCCGAACGCGGCTTCGCTCTCGAACGCCGCCACCGCTTCGAGAAGCCCGCGCGGCAGCGAGATCTGGCCGTCCTCGTTGCAGGCCTGATCGGTCGGCTCGTCCGGTTCGAGGCCACCCACCATGCCGAGATAGCCGCAGGCGAGCGACGCGGCGAGCGCCAGATAGGGGTTGGCGTCGGACGACGGCAGGCGGTTTTCCACGCGACGGCCGGCGGCGTCGGCGATCGGTACGCGAAAGGCGGTGGTCCGATTGTCAAAACCCCAAGCCGTGTTGACCGGCGCGGCCATGCCGAAGGTCAGGCGCCGATAGGAATTGACGTAGGGCGCCATCATCACCAAGGCGCAGGGCACGTAGCGCTGCATGCCGCCGAGGAAATGGGTGAACAGCGGCGAGGGCGAACCGTCGGCGTTGGAGAAGATGTTGGCGCCGGAATGGCAGTCGAGCACCGATTGGTGGATGTGCAGCGCCGAACCGGGCTGGCCCTGGATCGGCTTGGCCATGAAGGTGGCGTAGATGCCGTGCTTCAGCGCCGCCTCGCGGATGGTGCGCTTGAACATGAAGACCTGGTCGGCCAGTTCGAGCGGGTTGCCGTGGCGCAGATTGATCTCGAGCTGGGCCGCCCCCTCCTCGTGGATCAGCGTATCGATCTCCAGCCCTTGCGCGTTGGAAAAGTCGTAGATGTCGTCGATCAGCTCGTCGAATTCGTTGACGCCACTGATGGAATAGGACTGTCCGCCCTGGATCTGGCGGCCCGAGCGGCCGGTCGGCGGCGTCAGGGGATAATCGGGATCGACATTGCGCGAGACGAGATAGAACTCGATCTCCGGCGCCACGATGGGCTCCCAGCCGCGCTCGGTATAGTGCGCGATCACCCGTTTCAGCACGTTGCGCGGCGTATAGGCCACGGCATCGCCGGCGGTGTCGACGAGATCGCAAATCACCTGTGCGGTCGGATCGCTTTCCCACGGCACGGCCGAGAGCGTCGAGAGATCGGGGACGAGCTTGTAGTCGCCGTCATTGGGCGAATAGCGGAAATCGCCGCTCTCGGCCGGATACTCGCCCGAGATCGTATGCAGGAACAGGGAAGAGGGCAGCGCCAGCGAGGTCTCGCCGGTGAATTTCTTAGCGGGCATCATCTTGCCGCGCGGGACGCCGGCGAGATCGGGCGTGATGCACTCGATGTCCTCGATGCCGCGATGGGCGAGCCAGGCCGCCGCCTCGCGCATGGAGGACACGCCGCGGCTGGACTCCAGGAAGGCCCGCCGCCCGCCACCCTCCGTCGGCGGGCGCGCCGGCTGGTCGCCGTTTTCCGCTTGCGCCGGAATGGACCTGCCTGTCGGGCGCGACTTGCTGTGATCGGTCATGGGATCATGTCGACATTGCGTTGCGCCGAGAAATGATAGGCGGCAATCGTGGCCGGAAAAGCGCCGCCAAAGAAAAGGGCCCGAGCGCGGAGAGCGCTCGGGCCCTTTTTACCTGTCGCCGGTGGTCGTCCGATCCTCCCGATCGAACGGCGGCGATGGGCTAGAGCTTGACGACCAGGGGGATCATCAGATCGCCCCAGTTGCCATTGCCGCAGTGGTGGCGCGAGGAGCGGACCAGCTCCACGGAAACGCCGGCCTCGACGGCGGCGATCACCGAGAGATTGAGGCGGTGCAGGTCGTTGGCCAGGCGCCGGACGGCGGCCTGCTGCGCTTCGTCCATCATCGTGGTCTGTTCTTCCGCCCGTTCCTTGACGCGTGTGGTGGGGCGCTTGGCTTCGATCGTGTCGCTCATGTCATTTTCCTCCCGTCGGGTTGGTTGTGCCGTTCGCGGCTCAGGCCGCGTCGCTGTGGCGAGACTGCTCCGCGTGCTCGATCTCGGTCTCGAACTGCGCGCTCTCCGTCGACTCGCCCATCGCGGTCGTTGACGACAAGCCGCCGGTGATCGCCATGGAGACGGCGTCGAAATAGCCCACGCCCACCTCGCGCTGGTGCTTGGTAGCGGTGTAGCCGTTCGCCTCCGCCGCGAATTCGGCCTCCTGCAGCTCGGAATAGGCGGCCATCTGGCGCCCCTTGTAGCCGCGGGCGAGCTCGAACATGCCGAAGTTCAGCTGATGGAAACCGGCCAGGGTGATGAACTGGAACTTGTAGCCCATGGCGCCGAGCTCCCGCTGGAACTTCGCGATGGTCGCGTCGTCCAGATTCTTCTTCCAATTGAACGAGGGCGAGCAGTTGTAGGCCAGCAACTGGTCCGGATGCTCCCTTCTGACGCCTTCGGCAAAACGGCGCGCCTGCTCGAGATCCGGCTTCGAGGTTTCGCACCAGATCAGATCGGAATACGGCGCATAGGCGTTGGCGCGTGCGATGCACGGCTCGATGCCGCTCTTCACCCGGTAGAAGCCTTCCGCCGTGCGGCCGGCGTCATAATCGACGAAGGGCCGGTCGCGCTCGTCGATGTCGGAGGTGAGAAGCTTGGCCGCTTCCGCGTCGGTGCGGGCGATGACGACGGAGGGGACGCCCATCACGTCGGCCGCCAGCCGCGCCGCGGACAGATTGCGGATATGGGCAGCCGTCGGGATCAGCACCTTGCCGCCGAGATGGCCGCACTTCTTCTCCGAGGCCAGCTGATCCTCGAAATGGACGCCCGCGGCTCCCGCCTCGATATAGGCCTTCATGATCTCGAAGGCGTTCAGCGGGCCGCCGAAACCGGCCTCCGCATCGGCGACGATCGGCGCGAACCAAGTGTCGACCGACAGCCCGTTGCCTTCCGAGGTCTCGATCTGGTCGGCCCGTTGCAGCGTCCGGTTGATCCTGCGGCACAGTTCCGGCCCGGCGTTGGCCGGATAAAGCGATTGATCCGGATACATCGCCGAGGCGGTGTTGGCATCGGCGGCCACCTGCCAGCCGGACAGATAGATCGCCTTCAAGCCGGCCCGCACCATCTGCATCGCCTGGTTGCCGGTCATCGCGCCCAGGGCGTTGACGAAGTCGTCCTCGTGGATGAGCTGCCACAGCCGATTGGCGCCGTTTTCGGCCAGACTATACTTGATCTCGACGGAGCCGCGCAGCCGCTTCACGTCGGCTTCGCCGTACTCGCGATGCACGGAATCAAAACGGCCCTTGGGCGCGGACGGAATCAGGTTGTAAAAATCGGACATTGTCGCCTCCTCTTCGATCCGATCCGGCGCGGTCACGAAAAAATCCATTCCGTCAAAAAGACTTGCGCCGGATTTCCTGACCGTGAACTTGGCGGGTGCGGCTTGTTTCGTGAAGAGAGAAGCCCCAAAATGACGCTGGATTTCGGGTCAAATTGTCGCAGCTTTTACTGCGGTGAAATGTCAAACTGTAAAGGTTGTAAAATTTACAGCGCATCTTGAACCGCGGTTTGTGGGGCTTCGGCCCATGGGAGGTCCGCGCATGTTAAACTTTTACCGATCGCCGTCGACGCTTTTTCAACTTTTCTCTGACAGTATCCAGGGTCGAACCAGCAAGTTGACCTTTAATGACCGAGATGGTTTTGGAGAGAAGAGCAATGATCTCGGCGACGATCGCAAAAATAGTTCGGCGTATAATCTGGAATACATATCATCCAGAGAGCCACTACATGCGGGGTCCCGGGCCGGCTTGTGCACGCCGCGCCGCGCGCGATCAACTGGCAGCTCGCGCCTAAGGCGATCCGGCCGATCCTTCGTTGTTGACGGCGCGCCTCGTCGCGCGCCGATCTAGCCGGCGAAGATCATGGCCGAGAACAAGATCTTCGCCGGGCCGCGCATGCGGCGGATTCGCAATGCCCAAGGCCTGACCCAGACCGCGATGGCCGAGGCGCTCGGCATCTCACCGTCCTATCTCAATCTCATCGAGCGCAACCAGCGTCCGCTGACCGTCCAGCTCATCCTGAAGCTCGCCGAAGTCTTCCGGATCGATCCGAGCGAGCTGCAGGCCCAGGAGCAGATCGGTTCAGCGAACGCGCTGCGCGAGGTCTTCGCGGATCCGCTGCTGGTCGATGAACTGCCGGGCGATCAGGAACTTCTGGAGATCGCCGCAGCTGCGCCGAACGCGGCTGCCGGCTTCGTCAAGCTTCACCGCGCCTATCGCGAAGCGCTCGATCGGCTGAGCGATCTGTCCGAGCTGCTTGCCCGCAAGGGGCACGAAGCGTGGAGCGTCGGCGCACGGCTGCCCTTCGACGAGGTGCGCGACGCCCTCGAGACGCGTCCCAACTATCATGCTGCGATCGAGACCGCAGCCGAAGCGTTTCACGAGAGCCTGTCGCCCGGCGACGATCTGGTCGGGGCGCTCAGGGC
Source organism: Consotaella aegiceratis (assembly GCF_036541425.1). Taxonomy (NCBI): domain Bacteria; kingdom Pseudomonadati; phylum Pseudomonadota; class Alphaproteobacteria; order Hyphomicrobiales; family Aurantimonadaceae; genus Consotaella; species Consotaella aegiceratis. Next base: position 46,978 of record NZ_JAZHFT010000027.1, on the reverse strand, counting down.
CTGGCTCCGGAGCCGGCATGACATCGCCGTGCGGGTCCTGCCCGTCGACATCATGCCGAACTGGCGGCGGCGCTACGACCGCCATTCGCGGCGCCTGTTCCTGTCGGAGCGGTTGACGGCGGCGGACCGGCTGCGCGAGATCGCCATCGAGGCGGTGCTGCTGGAGTTCGGTCCCGTGGTCGCCGCCGAGGTGGACACGTTCGGCTTTTCCAGCGCCGAAGCCAATCGGCTGGCTCGCTTCGAGCTTTCGCGATACGCGGCGCATGCGCTGATGATGCCGTATGCGGCCTTCCAGGCGGCGGCCGAGCGGACGGCCTACGACGTGGAAGCGCTGGCCAGCCGTTTCCAGGTTTCGTTCGAGCATGTGGTCAATCGGCTGACGACGCTGCAACGTCAGAGCGCCCCCGGCGTGCCGTTCTTCATGCTGGAGGTCGATATTGCCGGAAACCGGTTCCGGCGCGCGGGAGCCCGCGGCTTCCCGACCGACCGCTTCGGCGGCGATTGCCCGAAACTCGCCGTCTATGCCGCGTTCGCTCAGCCGGGGCAGACCCTGGTGGAGACCGTCGAAATGCCGAACGGCGCGCGGTTTCTCACGATCGCGCGGACCCTGGAAGGCCTGCAGGCCGGCTTCGACCAGCGGGTGCGGCGAACCGCGGTGCTGCTCGGCTGCGACGTCGATTTCAGGGATCGGACGATCTACGGTCGCCATTTGGGCGAGTCGGCGCCGGCCACCGAAATCGGCCGGGCGTGTCAGTTTTGCGAACGCCAGGCCTGCCTGGCGCGCGCCGCGCCGCCGATGACCCGGCCGCTCGGACTTGACGATATGGTGACAGGACTTTCCTCCTTCGATTTCCAGCGCTGAGGCCTATCTCCTCTTGTAGTTCGCCGCGTCGTGCCGCCGGTCGCATTGTGCCGGCCGGCCGGCGGCTGCGTCGCATGCGTTGGAAGGAGTTGCCTCAAATGCCAGACGTCCCTCAGCAGCAATTGAAGACCCAAGGCCTCGAAGACACCATGACGCGCCAGGGCATGGCCGCGCGAATGGTGCAAAAAATCGTCGACGGCGCCGAGGGTCTCAATCTCAAATACTCCTCGGTCGGCAATCCGCCGGTCTTTCCGACCGACGCCTTTCCCTGGGCGCGCGACGTGGAAGCGGAATGGAAGCTGATCCGCGCCGAGCTGGACAAGATTCTGGTGCGCAAGGGCGATCTGCCGGCCTTCCACGAGATCTCCTCGGAGGTCCGCTCGATCTCTTCCGACAACAACTGGAAGACCTTCTTTCTCTGCGGATACGGCATCAAGTCGGAGGAGGCCATCAGGCAGTGTCCCGAGACCTGGCGCATCCTGCAGAAGATTCCCGGCCTGAAGTCGGCGATGTTTTCGATCTTCGAGCCCGGCAAGCACCTGCCGCCGCATCGCGGGCCCTATAACGGCGTGCTGCGGTTCCATCTCGGCCTCATCGTGCCGGACGAGCCGGACAAGATCGGCATCCGCGTGAAGGATCAGGTCTGCCATTGGGAGGAAGGCAAGGCGCTGATCTTCGACGACGCCTATGAGCACGAGGCCTGGAACCACTCCGACAAGGTGCGGGTGGTGCTGTTCGTCGACTTCGAGAAGCCGACGAAGTTTCCGGCGAGCGTCACCAACAAGGCGGTGCTCAACATGGCCGTGTTCACCCCGTTCATCCGCGAAGGCTACAAGGCCCACAAGAAGTGGGAGAAGATGTTTTACGGCGAGGGCCAGAAACACCGCTGAACCCGTACAGACCTCGGGGTCGCGGCCGCCGTTGAACGACGGCCGCCGATGGTTTGTAACGGCGGCGGCTTTATCCCGAGGCCGTCAAAGCCCCGGACCCGTGGTCGCTCGACTGGTGATCGTCGGATTGGGCCATTCTCCGGCCAGGCGGAAGGCGACAGGGCGGCCGCGTCCGGGAAGGCCGGCGGTATTTTGCGCCTCGTCGATCGTCGGCCGGAACAGGCCGGAAATGTCGACGGCTCGCGACGTGGCGCCCAGCGAGCCGTTGGCTTCGAGCGTTCCCCCTGGCATCGCGACGTCGATGGCATCCAGGCGGATTTCCGGGCCGCGAGTCAGCAGCTTCACCGACAGCCGCTCGAACGGGACGGTCCTGGAGCGGACCGCGGCGAAGGGCCGCTCGCCGGGCTGGAGAAACAGGTCCGGGTCGATGCCCTGAACCTGCCCGCCGTTCGACCGGAGCGTCATGTCCAGCCGCGTGCGCCGCAGGATCGTGGCCCAGTTCGTCACGATCGTCGACAGGTCGGCGTCGATGTCGCATCGCCCGACGATGCCGACGCTGGAGAGGCCGCTCAAATCGAGCAGGGCAGCGGCGTCGACATCGTCCAGAGTCGCGGTTCCGTGGGCCTCCGGCCTGGCCTTGGTGACGTCGACGGTCACCCTCGCTTGAGCGCGCCCGTCCAGAAGCCCGACGTCTCCGATGTCGAAGGTGGCGATGCCGTTCTTCATCTTGATCGTGGTGGCGAGATCGCTGATCGGAACCGTCCCGATCGCCGCGCGGCCCGCCGAGAGCCGCAGATCGAGATCCAGTCTCTCGACGAAGTCGATGGGCAATGGCCGGTCGAAGTCGATCGGCGTCGTCGGAAACGGCGCGACGGCACGCTGCAGGTCGTCCAGCGCGAAGGTTTCGAACGCCAGTGTCCCGGCGATCTGCGGTCGCTGGTCGGCTGCCATCACCAGTTCCAGGGCGCCGTGTCCGCGGTTGCCCGCAAGCGTCACGCTGGCGTCCTGAAGGTTGATCTTCCGGCCGAAGGCGGCCAGCTGGCCCTCGAGCGCGAAGGCTCCGACGTCCGGCAGGTTGGTCGCCGAGATGCCGACCCAACGCAGGGCGCGCGTGAGCGACGGCGTTGCGGCATCAACGCTGCCTTGAAGGACGAGGGCGTTGCCAAGCGACCCCTGGCCATTGAAGGCGACTTCGAGCGGCGGAGCCGACAGATCGAATTCCAGTTGGGTCGTCTCGCCGTGCATCATGGCGGCGGGCGAAGCCGCTCTGACGTCGATTTCTGCCGGCTGTCCGTTCCACACGTAATTGCCGGAAACGCGCGCCGACTGGCTGCGGCTCGGCCACGTCGCCACGATATTGGCGCTGCTGACGCCCGAGCCCGCCGTCTGGCCGGCCAGCCGAAAGGCGCCATCGCGGATGACGACGGTGTGCAGATCACCCAAGCGTTCGAGCAGAAAATCCATGAACTGCGACAGCGGCATGCCGCTCGCGGGCTCCTGGCCGGCATGGGAGGCCGAGCGAAGGAAGGCGGCGGCCGACGTCAGTTCGGGCCGCACCAGTATCAATTCGGAGACTTCGGTGCGGCCGCGGATCGCCTGCCAGAAATCCAATTCGGCCTGCAGCCGGTCGACCTCCAATGTCTCCACGCCTTCGCCGATCCGCACGTTCGTCAGCGTCAGCACGGTGCGCGGCAGAAGCCGGAACGACGTCTCGCCGTCGATGCTGACGGGAAGGCCGGTCAATGTCTCCAGGCTGCTTCGGATGTCCCGACGGGCCACGGCCTCGTTGAGCGCGAAGGTCGACATCATCGTCGCCGCGCCGCCGACGGCCAGGAAAAGGAGGACGATCAGAAGGGCCGCAAGGCCAATATGGGGCCGCCACCGGTGGTTTCGGCTGGCACCGTCCCGCGCGGTGTTCGGCTCCGAACGGTTGGCTTGCAGCACGTCGTCTCCCTTTATTTTGGAAGCATCATTTAGCGGGTGTTCGGACCCGTTGCAAAAGGATATGGGCCGCTCTTCCGAAAACACTGCCAGGGCGAGGGACGCTGGCGGCACCAAGCTGTGGCGAAACGAGCGAAGCCGTCATCTGGGCCGGTCGGCCCGCCGCCGGACGGCGGCGCGTTCAGTCGGCCAGGACGCGCTGCGGCGGAAAGGCGATCTCCACCAGCGTTCCTTCTCCCGGAGTGGACTTGATGCTGAAGTGCGCCTCGTTCGCCTCGGTCATCGTCTTGGTCAACGGCAGGCCGAGCCCGGTGCCGTCGCCCCGTTCGCGCAGGCCGGTATGGACCTGCTGGAACGGCTTCAGAGCGATCTCGATCTCGTGCTCGGTCATGCCGATACCGCTGTCGCGAACCCGCATGACGACGTCGCCGCTCGGATTGTAGATGGTCGAGGCCACCACCTGGCCGCCGGGCGGCGTGAAGCGGATCGCGTTGGACAGAAGGTTGAGCGCGATCTGGCGCATCGAGCGGCGGTCGGCGACCACCGGCGGCACGGAAGAGGGCAGATTGGAGCGCACGATCACCCGGCCGCGATTCGCCTGAGGCTGCATCAGCGAGCAGGCCTCGCTGATCACGTCGTTGAGCGAGACCGCTTCGAACACCAGGTCCGCCTTGCCGGCCTCGACCTTGGAGATGTCGAGCAGGTCGTTGACGAGGTCGAGGACATGGTGGCCCGACCGCTTGATGTCGGTCAGATATTCCAGATAGCGTTCATGGCCGATGGGACCGAAACACTCTGATGCCATGACGTCGGCGAAGCCGATGATCGCGTTCAACGGCGTGCGCAGTTCGTGCGAGATGTTGGCGAGGAACTGGCTCTTGTGCAGGCTCGCCTCTTCGGCCTGGCGCCGCGCCTTGACGAGGTCGTCCTCGACTCGCTTCCAATGGGTGATGTCGCGGATGACGACGCAATAGCCGCGGCCCTCGGACAGCCGCGCGGCGGTGATGAACAGCGGAACGAAGCCACCCTGGGCAACCCGGCCGGTTACCTCGCGACCATCGTTGAGCATGGCGGGAAGGCCGTCGTCCTTCAGCATCTCGAGATAGTCGAAGGCCGTGCGCTGGCTCTCGTGCGCGAGCAGCGTCGACAGCGGCCGCCCGGCGCAGATCGTCGGATCCGTGGCGAAGATCGCCTGGGCGGCACCGTTCATGCCACGGATGTTGCCGTCGTGATCGAGCATCACCACGCCGTCGGTGGCGGTGTTGAGCACCGCCTGCAGCTCCTCGACCTCGCGGCGCAGATTGTCGATCTCGCTCAGGTCCTCGCTCGGCGGCTGTTCCGAGCGGGTCTCGACCGGCTGCGGCGTGAAGGAGATCACCAGGCAGGCGCGGTCGGCAAAGCTGACCCGCTGCAAATGAACGGCCACCGTCGCCGCCTCGCCGTCCGCACGGCGCAACGCCACGCGTCCGTCATGAAGGGGTTCGGTCGGTTCGGCGAACAGCGCGTCGAGACCGCCTGCTTCCGTCAGCATGTCGAGGTCTTCGTAGCCGGACAGCGCCAGGAACGGAGCGTTGGCATAAACGAGATGGTCGCGGCGCTGAACCAGGACCGCCAGGGGCAGCGATCCGAAAACCTGATCGAGACGCTCGCGCAGCGGCGCCAGCCAGACTGCCGTGTCGTCGTTGGGTTCGTCCTCGGGAAGCGACCGGTCGATTTCCGTCGCATCGGGGGAGTCGGCCGGCGCCTCGGGAGCCGGCTCGATCTCGGTCGATCCGTTCGCGTCGTCGGAAGTCGCCTCATGTGGGGTGTCTTCGGACCGAAGATCGGCGTCGTCGCCGGCGGCGGACGCACTGAAGTCGTCGGCCGTGACCGGACGCGCGTCGTCGGGCCAGGGTTTTTCCGTTTCGGCGTCCTCATGCCCGTTCCGCTCGCCAAGCTTGCGGCCAATGGCACGGAACGCGGCCGCTTCGGCCTCCGAGAGGATCGCCTCGCGCATGCGCCGATGGTCATCCGGCTGCGGGGTACCGGATGGTGCCGACGTGGCTTCGTCGGGCGGCGTTTCCCGACGGCCGAAGGGCTTCGTTTCCGCAGAAAACGTCGTGAAGATCGAAGACGGGCCGTCCGGTTCGACCGATTCCGGCGCGTCGGCAGCGAACTCGCCTTCGTCGTCGAGCGGCAGAGGCTCCGCGTCCTCCGCATTCAGGGGCAGCGGCTTTTCGCCCGACAACAGCAGACCGATCGCGTCGGGATCGTGCACGGCCTCGCTGAGCCGCACGATGCCGAAGCCGCGGAAGCCGTCGAACCGGCGGTCGCGCGCATAGGTGGGAAGGGCCGCCAGGTCGACGGGCACCTTGCGATCCGTCCCCTGGACCGGCCAGAAGACGCTGCGTCCCGACCAGGTGTCGCGGCGTTCCAAGAGGCGCCCGATCTCGCCGTCACGATCGAAATCGAAGACCTGGGCGACGTCGCGGAAGCTGCGTCCGATGACATCGGCGGCCTGGGGGCCGACGGCGGCCGCAAATTCGGGCGAGAACGAGCGGAACCGTCCTTCGGAATCGATCTGCCATACGAACCGAACGGAGGCGAGGTCGAACCGTGGTTCGAACGGACCCGCCCGAGCCGGGGCAACGGGGCTCTCATCAGCCGCCGCTTCGCGTGTTTCGGCGGCCTCCTCCGGCTCGACCGATGCGGGTTCCTCAGGCGCTTCGGCGTCTAGCGACGGCCCCTCGATCTCGCTTTCCGTCTCGTCGGCGACTTCCATGTCGGTCTCGATGTCGACGACGGCTCCGTCGGCGTCGAGAACCTCGACCTCGAAGCCGGCGGCCGATCGTTGCGGATCATCCGTGTCGACCACCTCCGACTGCGGCTCCTCGCTCGCTTGTTCGTCGACGGACGGCGTGCCGGCCGGCTCCTCCAGCGGGAGCTCATCCCGTGTTGCAACACGCGATGGCTCCTCGTCTGTCTTGAAATGCGGGTCGTCGCTTTCGATCGTATCGTCCGAAAGCTCGACGGGCTCCGGATCGACCGGATCCGGGCCATTCTCGGGGTCCAAGGGAAGGGTCGGCAGCTCGGGCTCGCTGCTCGTCTCGATCTCCGCCTCCGCCATGTCTGGGTCCGTGGGTGAGACCGGGTGAGGATCGCGACGATTGTGCCAGCGCTCGATCAAAGCGCCGATATCGAGGGTGCGGCGGCCGGACGGCAGCGGCTTGCGTTTCACCGAGAAGGAACGAGCGGCTGCGGGCGTGGCGGCCGGTGTCTCTTCCTCGTTGGAGGTCTCCGGTGGCGCGGGTGGCTCGGTCCCGTCGATTGCGGCGGTTTCTTCGGCCGGCGCAGCCTCGATGGCTTCGCTGGCCGGTTCGGCTTCGATCCAAACCAGCACCATTCCGTCCGCTACGCGGGCCAAATGGCGCGTCGTGCCCGCGTCCTGGGCGATCGCGATCGGTTCTTCACCGAGCCTGAAGGTTTCGGCCGAATCACCGGTCTCGGCCAGCGTCCGGTCGCTCATCGCTCCGGTCCGGGCGAGCACCCCCGAATCATCGAGCACGGCGGCGGCCGCCTCGTTCAGGCCGGCCTCTTCGATCAGGCGCCAAGCCATCGCTTGAGGATCCCGATCCACGGCGGCAAGCTCGGCGGCCACGAACAGGACGAAACCGCTCTGATCCTCGATCGGGTCGAGCACCGTCAGGTCGGCGACGATCGGCTTCATCGATCTCATGCCGGGCGCGCGCAGCATGAGCCGGGCCTGCCCGGCCTCCCGCAGCCGGCGGGCGGAACTCGCGATCTGACGAGCGATCGGCAGGGTTCCGTCGAGTGGAATCGATGGGTCCGACATGCCGACCGGCACGCCGAGAAGGCGCGCTCCGGGGCGGTTGGCCCAGATCACACTGTCGAGCGACGCCGACAGCACGGCCAGCGCGGCGCCGGAGGCGTTCGCCGTTCGTACGTCCTGCCGTGTCATAATGCCGAGCGCGGTCAATCCCGTCATAATTCCCTAGGACCCAATCGAGCCGACGCGTCGACCGTCGGTTATCGCCTAACAAAGAATTAATAAAGGCAGCGAAAAGCTGAATCTAGGAACTTTGGTCTCTTGTTCGACCTCATGGGTGAGGAAGGTTAATGTCGCCGGCTTTCGCGTGCATGATCGTTAAGGCAACTTCGGATCGAGGTCGATGACCGACGGCCGCCTTAGCCGGAGGGCCATGAAACCGGCGCTCATCGGGCTTGCGTATCGGCATGAAAGAATTTATCTGCAGGGCGCGCCTGAGGCGCAGCGAATGCGCGTGCGGTTGTAGCTCAGTTGGTTAGAGCGTTGGATTGTGGCTCCAAAGGTCGGTGGTTCGAATCCACCCAACCGTACCATCGCTTCCGTGGCTGTGATCGTGATTTCTGATCGGCAGCCATCGGCTTATCTGACATGACCTCTATCGACATCATCCTTGCCCATCCGGCCTTCCAGGCGGCACAGGCGCGATTGCGCGCCGAGCACGACCGTCTGGTGGACGAAATCGTCGCGTTGACGGAAACTCCCGCTCCCCCGTTCAAGGAGGAAAAGCGCGCGGCGGCCATGCTGTCGATGATGCGCGAGGCGGGCCTCGAAGAGGTCGCGCTCGATGCGGTCGGCAACGTCAAGGGGCGGCGCCGGGGGCAGGGATCGGGCAAGGCGATCGTCCTGGCGGCCCATCTCGACACGGTGTTTCCCGAGGGAACCGACGTGACGGTTCGGCGCGAGGGAACCAAGCTTTACGCGCCCGGCGTCGGCGACGACACGCGCGGACTGGCGGTTCTGCTGGCGTTCGCCCGGTCGCTCGACGCGGCCGGCATCGTCACCGAGCACGATCTTCTCTTCGTCGCCGACGTGGGCGAGGAGGGCAAGGGCGACCTCAAAGGAATACGCCACCTGTTCAGCGAGGGAGAGGCGCGGCAGCAGATCGCCGGCTTCTTTACCTTCGACAGCCCCGACATGGACCATCTCGTGGTGCGGGCCGTGGGCTCCAAGCGCTATCGGATCGTTTTCCGGGGGCCGGGCGGTCACAGCCTGTCGGCCTTCGGAAGCGTCAATCCGGCCTATGCCATGGCCGAAGTGGTCGCGGGGATGGCGAAGTTCGAGGTTCCCGCCGACCCGCGCACCAGCTATTGCGCCAGCGTCTTCGGCGGCGGAACCTCGATCAACGCGATCCCGGAAGAGGTCTGGGTGGAGGTCGATCTGCGCTCCACCGCAGCCGACGAACTTGCCAGGCTCGACCAGGCGATGCATCGCCTCGTCGCGGACGCAGTCGCCCACGAGAATGCGCGGGGATCGACCGAGACCGGCGCCATCACGGCCGAGATGCAGCAGATCGGTGACCGGCCGGCGGGTGAAACCCCGGTCGACAGCACTATCGTCGTCTCCTCGATCGCGGCCCTGCGCGCCTTCGGCATCGAGCCGGAGCTGACGGCGTCCTCGACCGATGCCAACATCCCGATGAGCCGGGGAATCCCGGCGGTCAAGATCGGCACCGGCGGTACCGGCGGACGGGCGCATTCGCTGGACGAATGGATCGACGTCGAACCAGAGGCGAGCCTGCGCGGGCTTTTCGCGGGGCTGGCAGCCGTGCTTGGCGTCGCCGGGATCGTCTGACGGCCTCCGGCCGGGCAAGCCCGACCCCGACTTTCAGAAAAGCGAGCCCTGCTCCGACAGCGAAGGTTTTTTGGCCTTCGAGCTTCGCCGTGGCGCGGCCGGCCGGGGCTTGCCGGCGGATGCCTCGTCCTCGGCGATTGCACGGCGGCGCTCCTTGCCGGCGAACTCGACCTCGAACGCGGCGCCCGGCTCCAGATCGCCGGCGCGGGTGATCGGCTTGTCGTCCTGATCGCGAATGATGGCATAGCCGCGCTTCAGCACCTGGGAAGGATCGAGGCTCGCCACCATGCGGGCGGCCGTCGCCAGTCCGGCGCGCTTGCGTTCCAACCCGAGCTCGAAGCTGCGGACGAAGCGGGCGGACAGTCCGTCGAAGCGAGTGCGGCTTTCGCCGCCGCGTGTGACGACCGTGTTGAGCCGCAGTCGGGCGCTGGCGCGCTCGAACCGCTGGCGGTGGTGCGTCACAGTCGATTCGAAGCCGTGCAGCACGCAAGAGTCGGCATGGCGCAGGTCCGCCCGCTTGTGGCGGAGCGGGTTTTCAAGGACGCCCGGCGACAGCCGGATCGCCGTTTCGCCGAAGCCTCGCCGCTTGTCCGAGACGGTCAGCCGCAGCGCGCGGCCGAGCGACGCCGCCGATTCGTCGAGCCGGCGACGAGGCAGGGCGAGCAGCATGTCCGGCGCGGGCAAGGCCCGGGCCGCAGCGGCCACGGCGCGGCGCTCGCGTTCGAGGCTGCGGGACATGGCTCCGGAATGGCGGGCGTAGAGGCCGGCCAGGGCGGCCGCGATCTCCGCCTTCACCGGCACGGCGATTTCGGCGGCGCCCGTCGGCGTCGGGGCACGCCGGTCGGCAACGTGATCGAGAAGCGTCCAATCGGTCTCATGGCCGACCGCCGAGATCAGCGGAATCGAGCAGGCTGCGGCAGCCCGCACCACCGCCTCGTCGTTGAAGCCCCAGAGATCCTCCAGGCTGCCGCCGCCGCGCGCCACGATGATCACGTCGGGACGCGGAATGGCCCCCTCTCCGGTGAGCGCGTCGAAGCCGGCGATAGCCTGCGCCACCTCGTCGCCCGATCCCTCGCCCTGCACCCGCACCGGCCAGACGATGACGTGCACCGGAAACCGGTCGGCGATGCGGTGACGAATGTCGCGGATGACGGCGCCGGTCGGCGAGGTCACGACGCCGATGACGCGCGGCAGATAGGGCAAGGCCTTCTTGCGCTCGGCGGCGAACAGGCCTTCGGCCTCGAGCTTCATCCGGCGCTCGTTCAGGAGCGCCATCAGCGCGCCGGCGCCCGCCGGCTCCAGCTGGTCGATGACGATCTGGTATTTCGAGGAGCCGGGATAGGTGGTCAGGCGGCCGGTGGCGATGACCTCGAGTCCCTCCTCCGGCTTGAAGGCAAGCTTGGCGTAGGCCGTCTTCCAGATGACCGCTTCCAGCCGGGCGCGCTCGTCCTTCAGCGCAAAATAGCTATGGCCGGAAGAATGCCGGCCCCGGAACCCGGAAATCTCGCCGCGCACGCGCACCAGCCCGAAGGCGTCCTCGATCGTGCGCCGGACCACGCCCGACAGTTCGGACACCGAGTATTCGGCGATATTGGAGCCCTGCGGCGAATCGGGAAGCATCGACATCGTCGTCATTGTGGCGAGACTGTTCCGCCGAGGTCAAGGCAGGCGGATGCCGCCCGCCTTCAGCGGCCGGCGGTGGCGAACGCCGCGCCGTTGCGCTGCAGGCGCACCGCCGAGCTGTCGGGCATCTGCTGCAGCTGTGGCTGCTGGCTGGCGGGCGGCACCATATTCTGCAGACTCTCGCGGATATGGTCGACCAGCGCTGTTACGACGGGACTTTCGGCGTTGCGCGCCCGCAGGACGCCAATCTCCGTGGGGGTCAGATGCGGAAAGCCCTCGTGCGGGCCGAGCACGCGCATGCCCGGCCGCAGCGCGCATTCGGGCAGAACGCTGATCGCGAGGCCCGAAAGAACCGCCGAGGTGACGATCTGGGCCGACCAGGAGGAGAACAGCACGCGATATTTGCGTCCCATCGCGTCCAGCGCCTCACAGCCCTTCCGGCGCCAGGCGCAGTCTATCCGGCCCAGGGCCAGCGGCAGAATCGTGCGATGATGGACGTCGTGCGCCGCCGAGGTGACGAAATGCAGCGGCTCGCGCCGCACGATCTCTCCGACATTGCTGAAGTCCCGGCAGTCGGAAACCAGGGCGACGTCCAGCTGGCTCTTTTCGACATGATCGGCCAGATAGGTCGACGGTTCGCAGGCGATCTCCAGCTCGACCAGCGGGTTGGAGCGGGAGAACCGCGCCAGGATCTCCGGCAGAAAGCGCTCGGCGTAGTCGTCCGGAAGGCCGATGCGGACATGGCCGGCCATCGCTTCCTCGTCGAAGGCCGACAGCGTTTCCTGGGAGAGCGCTAGGATCTTGCGGGCATAGGTGAGCAGCCGGTAGCCGTCCTCCGTCAGCCGGACGTTGCGGCCGTTGCGCTCGAACAGGGGAACGCCGAGCCGTTCCTCCAGCTTGCGCATCTGCATCGAAACCGCAGACTGAGTCTTGAAGACTTCGTCGGCGGCACGGGTGAAACTGCCCGTGTCGACGATCGCCACGAAGGTCTTCACCTGGTCGAGATCGAGCGGGGTCGACATGTGTTTTCCCATCAGCGCGAGTGATCATTGATATAAGCAACATTCGTTGGACTGATCAATAGGCGCCGCCTACATTCCACCTTGTCAGGAACACCTTCCCTTGCCCGTGAACGGCTTGCGCATGCCGCAACGCCGTCACGGGCGCCCTTTTCCTGACGACAATGGCTTGACAGGAGAAACAGCCATGGCCGTCATCGCGAAATTTCCCGCCTCTCGTGAGACGAAGTCTTTCTTTCCGAACGTCCGGATTGCGGTCGCTGCCCTCATTGCCATCGCCCGAGCCGTGACCAATCGCAGGCAAGCCCGCCGCCTCGCAGAACTGCCGGACCATCTGCTCACCGATATCGGGCTGAAACGGGACGACGTCTACGAGGCGCTCAACCGCGATTGGCGCGAGGATCCGACTTATCGTCTCGCCGTCACCGCCAGCCAGCGACGCCGGGTCATCCATCTCTGAGCGAAAACTTTCCGGCCCAGGACCCGGGCGGCGTCATCCCCGTGGCGCCTCCCGGTTCGGCGTTTTTGCGCACGGTCGTCAGGGCCATGACGCGCGGACCTATTGGCTGATCGAACGGGACAATGCCGAGGCTCGCCGCCTTTACGACACGGTGGCGACGGCGGCAGCTTTCATCAAATACCGCAGATAGCTACAGCGCGCCGCGCCAGGCCTTGGGCTCGAAGCGGCAGAACAGCGCCATCATCTCCAGCTTCTGATCGCGCGTCATCGTTCCGTCGAACGGATCGATGGGGCCATCGTCCGACAAGTGATTTCCCGGCCGCATCTGCATCGGTCTAGACCTCGTCCTTCCGCATTGGTCGGCCGCGTTGCCGTGCATTCGCGCATCGGCGAGCGCGCGAGCGAAAATCCGCTCCAGATCGTCGGACGCAAAGGTCGTGGAACAGGGCGGCGGCGCCATCCTGGGCCGATGGTCCTCTCGACGATCCAGCTGCCAGGGCACTTCGTTCGGCCGGGCGTTCATCGGTCCGGTCCTCGACAGGCTCGTGCTCGCGGCCAACGAACGGGCGGCCAGGGCCTGCGCAAGCGTCTCCAGGGTCAGCGCCACGAGCCCCGGCATCAGCTCTTCGATCGTGTCGGGTGCGATGCCCGTCGTTAGCGACGCACGGCGTGCCACCGCCGTCGCCAAGCCATCGGACCCGAAGAACGCCGCCAGGAACCGCCTGGCCGCCGGCGCGCAAACCTCCGGCGCCGCGCCGCCTTCGCAGGGCAGCAGAGCCAGCAGCATCCGCACGAACGCCTCGCGGGCGCCGATGCGGTCGGCCCGATCGAGCGCCAGCGCGAAGGCCGGGGCCAGCGCTTCCGCCACCTGCCGGATCTCGTCGTGGCTCAAGAGATAGCGATGTGCGAGCTGATCGGTCGCCAAGCCGCCGTCGCCGGCTGTCAGCCAGTCGAAAAAGTCGATCATGCCGCGTACCTCCCGTTCGATGAACTGGTGTTGACGCGATACATTTCGGGGACTGTGATGTGGAACGAACGCGTAGATTTTTAGAGCCGGAGCAATTCAGAATAGTTGGCCTGTCCAACGCGTCAATAGGCCAGATGCTGGAACAGGCGGGCCATCGAACGGTCCCATTGTTCGTCGTAGAGGCGGACCAGTTCCTCGGCGGACGTCGTGCCCCGGGCCACGACCTCTTCCAGCGGCGCCAGGAAGACGCTTTCGTCGTGGCCTTCTTCATTGCGCCGGTCGCGCGCCAGCAAGCCGCGGCGAGCGAGTTTGACGGTGGCGCGAGCCAACTCGAGCACCGTGCCATCGCGGAAGGGCGCGCGGAAGCCGCTCCGCGGCACTTCGTCGCGCATCGCCGAAACCTCCTCGAAGGTCCAGTCGCGCGTCAGCGCGTCGACCTCGTCCAGGATGGCCTCATCATAGAGGAGCCCGACCCAATAGGCGGGCAGGGCACAGATGCGCCGCCACGGGCCCCCGTCGGCGCCGCGCATCTCGATGAAGCGCTTCAGGCGCACGTCGGGAAACAGCGTCGACAGGTGGTTTTCCCAGTCGCCCATGGTGGGATCGGCATCGGCGATCTCGCCTTTCAGCGCGCCGTCCAGAAACTGCCGGAAGGTGACGTGGGTGGCCTGATGGTATCGGCCGTCGCGCATGACGAAATACATCGGCACGTCGAGCGCCCATTCGACATAGTCGCGATAGCCGAAGTCGGGCTCGAAGACGAAAGGAAGAAGGCCGGACCGGCGGTTGTCGACATCCTTCCACACCTCCGCCCGCCAGGACACCAGCCCGTTGGGCTTGCCTTCGGTGAACGGCGAATGGGCGAACAGCGCCGAGGCGACGGGCTGCAGGCGGCTGCCGATCTGCATCTTGCGCCGCATGTCGGCTTCGTCGGAAAAGTCGAGATTGACCTGGATGGTCGCCGTCCGGTGCATCATGTCGAGGCCACGGGTGCCGACGGTCGGCATGTAGGCGCGCATGATCTCGTAGCGGGATTTCGGCATGCGCGGCGTTTCGTCGAGCGTCCAGGTCGGGCTCGACCCGATCCCGAGGAACTCGATGCCGAGCTTCTTGGCCACCTCGCGAACCTGCCGCAGATGGGCGTTCGACTCGCGGCAGGTCTGGTGCAGCGTCTCCAGCGGAGCGCCGGAGAGCTCGAACTGGCCGCCGGGCTCGATCGAGATGGCACCCTGGCCGCTGTGGCCCGCCAGGCCGATGATGCGGTCCTCGTCCAGGATCTCGTCCCAGCCGTTGAGGTCGCGCATTCCTTCGAGCAACTTGCGGATGCCCCGATCGCCGTCATAGGGCACGGGCGACAGGTCGTCGGGGTAGAAGCCGAACTTCTCGTGCTCGGTGCCGATGCGAAACTGGCTGGCCGGCTTCTCGCCCTGGCGGATGTGGCCGACCAGGTCTTCGATGGAGGTGACAGGCGTCACATCGGTGGTATCGCGCGCCATGCAAATCTTCCTTGAACCCGGATCGCACCTGCCACCGACAGCGGCCGCGAACCCTCTTTGCGACTTTGGCACAGCGCCGCAAGTCTATTTCGCTAAACGGTGTGGTTGCCCTATCGTCAAATCAAGGGGCGATCCAGTCCCCGACGGCAGCCTGGATCACCGCCAGCGCGGCCACGGCAGCCGTGTCGGCCCGCAGAATGCGTGGCCCGAGCGAGATCGTGGTGACGCAGTCGAGGCCCGTGATCAACTCGCGTTCGGCGGAGGAAAAGCCGCCCTCCGGGCCGATCAACAGGGCGAGAGGCGATCGCGCTTCGCGGCGCAGGAGTTCGATCGGGCTCGCGGCATCCTCGCGCTCGTCGCAGAAGACGATTCGTCGCGCCGGGTCCCAGTCGGCGAGAAGCTTGGGCAGGCGCATCATGTCCCGGCAGTCCGGCACGGAGAGGATACCGCACTGCTCGGCCGCCTCGACGGCGTTGGCGCGTATGCGCTCGACATTGATGCGCGGCGCCTGGACATGTTGGGTCAGCACCGGCTGCAGCACGCCCGCGCCCATTTCGACCGCCTTTTGGACCATATAGTCGAGCCGGGCATGCTTCAGCGGGGCGAAGAGATAGACGAGGTCGGAGGGCGGCGTCTGGGCACGAAGCCGGCGCTCGGGGTGCAACTCGGCACCCTTCTTGCCGGCGCGCGCGACGCGGGCCGACCATTCGCCGTCGCGGCCGTTGAACAGGAGCACGCGACCGTTCTCGTCCAGCCTCATCACGTTGAGGAGGTAGTTCGCCTGGGTGGGCGACGCGGCGATCGGCTGCTCGGCGGAAAGATCGCCGTCGACGAAAAGCCGCGGGCTGCGGAAATCATAGTCGGGCATGCCGCAGGTCTTAGTTCGGTGTCTCCCGCTTCGCCAGAGGGGCGGAGAAGTTTGCCGACACGCCCCGCCGGCGCAAAAGCCGCGCGGCGGGGTTCTGGTCCGATGGCGGCCGCTTAGGTCGTGGCGTCGTCGATGCGGCTCGGCGAACTCGGATCGGAGGCCGGGAAGCTTTCGTCGAGCGCCTCGTCCACCTCTTCGTTTTCCGTCATCGGGCGTTCCTGGTTGCCCGGCGTCTTCTTGTCTTCGGTCTGCTCCACGCCCGCTCCGGACTTGTTGGTGTCGGGATCGACGTTGGTTTCGGGAGTTCTGCTCATCGTTTCGTCCTCGGCAGCTTTAGGGCGATCCCGTGTTCAGTTCGAACCGCAGTGCCGCTCTATCTTTGCGATTTTTCGGCGCGATGTGGGTCCGAGAAGTCTGCATCTTTTCGGCATCACGCGTTGGTGTCGGGAAAGGAACGAGAGGGGTGCGCTGGTGTTCCGCGCTTCTCGCCAATCAGGCGCGGCGGGCCAGCGCAGAAGCGAAGCCGGCGCCGATCAGGACGCTGGCGCCCAGGCGGGTGGCCGCGCGCAGCACGCGGGGCCGGGCAATCACCCGCCGGGCGCTCGAAGCCAGCAGCGTATAGGCATAGGCATTGACGACGCCGAGCACGACGAAGACCGCGACCAGCGTCGCGGCCTGCGGCGCGAAGGCATGCGCCGGATCGATGAACTGCGGCAGGAAGGCGATGAAGAAGACGATGCTCTTCGGATTCAGCAGGGTGACGAGAAAGGCGGCGCGGAAGATCCGGCCACCCGTCACCGTCTTTGGCTCTCCGGCGGCAAGGGTCGACGGGTCCGTGATGGGCGAGCGCCACATCCGGACGCCAAGAAAGACGAGATAGGCGGCGCCGATCCATTTCAGGGCGACGAACGCGGTGGCCGAGGTGGCGAGAAGCGTGCCGACGCCGATCAGCGACAGGGTCGCAGCGCAGAGATCGCCGAACCCGACGCCGAGCGCGCTGGCCAGGGCCACCGACCGTCCATGGCTGAGCGCCTGGGAGACGACGAGAACGATGGTCGGTCCGGGGATCGCCAGAAAGATCGCGGTGGCGAGGATGAAGGGAAGGAGAATGTCGAGGCTGACGGGCATGGAGGCGCTCCTGCTGCGAAAGGCCGATCAAGCCACCGGCACCCCGTCCTGTCCAGCCGAATTCGAGCACCGTCGCAGACAAACGAAAGCCCGCCGGGGGGCGGGCTTTCGGGGTTGAGAAAGAGTCTCTAGCGCCTCAACTGCCGAAGAGGGCCTCCAGCAGCCCGTTGGCCGCGCGGGTCTCGCGATAGATCTTGTCGCGGCCGCTGCCATCGGGGCCGATGACGACGACCTTGGTACCCTTGCCGGCCCGGTCGTACAGATCCTCGACATCCTCGTTCATCATGCGGATGCAGCCGGACGACATGTTCTGACCGATCGTCCAGGGCTGGTTGGTGCCGTGGATGCGGTACATGGAGTCGTGTCCGTTGCGGTAGAGATACATGGCGCGGGCGCCCAGCGGGTTGTCGGGGCCGCCCGCCATATAAGCCGGCAGGTTGCGGCCCTTGGCACGCTCGCGCCGCACCATCTCCGGGGGCGGCGTCCAGCCCGGCCACTCCGCCTTGCGGCCGATCTTCATGTCGCCCGACCAGCCGAACCCTTCGCGGCCGACGCCGACGCCGTAGCGCGTGGCCTTGCCGCCGTTTCCGACATGATAGAGGAAGTGGCGCTGGGTATCGACGATGATGGTGCCAGGCTGCTCGCGCGTCTCGATCCCGACGGTCTTGCGCTGGAATTGCCGATCCGGCTCGCGCTGCCGAACGGAGCGCACGCGGGACAGGTCCACCGTCTCCCACCGTGCCGTCGACGGATTATAGCGGCGAACTTCCTCGGCTTGGGCGGATCCCAGGGTCTGGACGCCCAGAAGAGCCGTAACCGCGGCAACCGCAAGCGGCATCTTTCTCATCAATCTTTCCCTCTCGGCTGGATTAAACCCCTTCGCAGGGTCATTTGGGACATGGGTCGGGCTGGCAAGTCGCCCCACCACGTTGGCGGCCGGCTGCGGCATCTCGGCAACAGCGGAATCGGGATCGGCGGCCGGCCGGCCGATCCCATTCCTCTTTCCAGGGCGCGCCGCCTTAAGGTCCTGGATTCGCGCCTCATTCCGCGCGCGGGGCGGCGAGGGCGGATGCGCTCATGGCCTATCGAACGATAACCCGGGTGCCCACGGCAACCTGATCGTAAAGTTCGATGACATCTTCGTTACGCATCCTGATGCAGCCCGAAGATACCGCCTTGCCGATCGACCAGGGCTGGTTGGTGCCGTGAATGCGGTAGAGCGTCGAGCCGAGATAGAGCGCCCGGGCACCGAGCGGATTGTCGGGGCCGCCCTTCATCACCACCGGCAGGATCCGTCCACGCTTCTTCTCGCGGGCGATCATCTGAGCTGGCGGCCGCCAGTCCGGCCACTGCCGCTTGGCGCTGACACTGTGGGTTCCGGCCCATTCGAAGCCCGGCTTGCCGACGCCGACGCCGTAGCGGCGAGCCTGGCCGCCGGCCATCACATGGTAGAGGAACTTCGCTTCCGTATCGATGACGATCGTGCCCGGAGCCTCGCTGGTCTGGTAGTCGACCGTCTGCGGCGCATAGATCGGGTCGAAGCCGGCCGCCTTCTGGACCGTTCGCGGCGTGGTGAGCGCCGCCTGCCGGGCAGGGGCCGGCACGCCCGGGGCGCGGCTGACCGCGGGGGCGCGGGACTGCACGGCCGGCCGTGCGGCCGGCGCCTGGCGCGGCGGGGCGGCGAACAGTGCCGTCGCGCGTGGATCGATGGTGATCGGGAAGCTCGAATCGCCGGCGCTGTAGACGACGCCGTTCCGATCCACCCGATGCTCGACGACCGGCTTGCGGCGATAGCCGGGCACCACGCCGCTGCCGGGCGAAAGCTGCAGCAGCCATTCGCCGGCGATCTCCGGCGAAACCTTGACCGGCGGGCGCGCCCCGTCCTGGGCGGCCGCGGGGCCAGCCATCAATGCGGCGAAGGTCGCCAGAGCGGCGAATTTGAACGGGGTCGGACGCAATGTCATGGCAGGTCCTGCTGACGATCGGGAAATGCCGCGGGCCGTCGGCCGGCGGTCGATGCGCTGATTGGACCTGAAAATCACAAGCGAAAGATGAATCGCTGTGCCCGCATGACGATTGTCCCCCGGAACGAATTGGTATGGTTAATGGATCGTCAAGGACCGGCGGGCGGCTTGCCAGGTCCGGATCGCTGGGCCATCAAGGGACGATGAGCGAGACCGTTTTCGATACAGGCCTGACCGATGCGCCGGACGGGCGAACCCGCTGCCGCTGGCATGGCGGCGATGCCGGCTACCTTGCCTATCACGACATGGAATGGGGCCGGCCGGTGGCCGACGACGACCGCCTGTTCGAGAAGCTCTGCCTGGAGGGCTTTCAGGCCGGGCTGTCCTGGCTGACGATCCTGAGGAAGCGCGAGGCTTTTCGCGAGGTGTTTCTCGGCTTCGCCATCGACCGGGTGGCGGCGATGGACGAGGCGGACATCGAGCGCATCCTTCAGGACGCCCGCATCGTGCGCCATCGCGGCAAGATCGCCTCGACGATCAACAATGCCCGCCGCGCCCAGGCAGTGCGGGCCGAGCACGGTTCCCTGGCCGCGTTCCTATGGTCGTTCGAACCGCCGGCAGAGGAGCGGCCGAAGCATGTCACCACGGAATGGATGCGGGCGAACACGGTGACGCCGGCCTCCACCCGCTTGTCGAAGGCGTTGAAGAAGCGCGGCTTCACCTTCGTCGGACCGACCACGATCCACGCCTTCATGCAGGCCATGGGCCTGGTCGACGACCATCTGGAGGGCTGCATCTGCCGGGCGGACTGCGAGGCCGAACGCGCGGCGTTCAAGCGGCCGGGCTTGATGTGATGAGCTCAGCTCATCATTGCGCTCTATTCTCCGGTTCTTGCGTGATCTTTCCGAAAACTCTGTCCCACTTTTTGGGATCATGATCCGGACCCTCACCCGTCCGCGCGGCGACTGCCGCGCGTCCACCCTCTCCCGCTCGCGGGAGAGGAATGGCGCATAACCTCGGGAACCCAGCAAAGGCGGTGCCGGCGATGCGGCCGTGCCGTCTCCTCCTTCTCCCCGCCGGGGAGAAGGTGCCCGCAGGGCGGATGAGGGGGTGAGGCGCCGGCCTCGCCAACCTTGCCGCTTGCCGGCCGATCGGATAACACCCGCCTGTCTTTTTTATCGTCCATGCGCCCCGCAGGGCGTGTGAACAATCGAACATCGACGGACGTCCCATCATGGCTCCCAAGAAGCCGAACAAGGTCAAGGCACGGGTGCCGCGCGGGTTTATCGACCGCACGGCCGACGATCTGCGCGCGCAGGACCAGATGCTCCATGGAATCCGCGAGGTCTACGAGCGCTACGGCTTCGAGCCCGTCGAGACGCCGATGTTCGAATACACCGACGCGCTCGGCAAGTTCCTGCCCGACAGCGACCGGCCGAACGAGGGCGTGTTCTCGCTGCAGGACGAGGACGAGGCGTGGATGTCGCTGCGCTACGACCTGACGGCACCGCTCGCCCGCTACGTGGCGGAGAACTTCGAGAGCCTGCCCAAGCCCTATCGCAGCTATCGCGCGGGCTATGTCTTCCGCAACGAGAAGCCGGGTCCGGGGCGCTTCCGCCAGTTCATGCAGTTCGACGCCGATATCGTCGGCGCGCCGAACGTCTCGGCCGACGCCGAGATGGCGATGATGATGGCCGACACGATGGAAGCGCTCGGCATCAAGCGCGGCGACTACGTCATCCGGGTGAACAATCGCAAGGTGCTCGACGGCGTGCTGGATGCCGTTGGGTTGAAAGGTCAGCCGGAGCGCCGGCTGACCGTTCTCCGTGCCATCGACAAGCTCGACAAGTTCGGGGTCGACGGCGTGCGATCATTGCTGGGTGATGGCCGCAAGGACGAGAGCGGCGATTTTACAAAGGGCGCTGAGCTAGATCATAAAGCGATAGCTCTCCTTACATCACTACTTGAGATTGCCAGCCAAAGCGAACTTTCTCTCAAAGAGCTATGGGGTTCTGATAAAGTAGAACGTATGCAGCCCGAAGCTTGGGAAAGTGGGCGGGCCAAGTTAGTGTTTGCCTCTATAGAGAATGTTCTTCGATTTTCGCCGGAGGAGACGGGCGGTCTTGCTGAATTAACTCAAATCTGGGATTCGATTGTTTCCGCCGGCTACGACGATGGCCGCGTGAAGATCGACCCCTCCGTCGTACGCGGCCTCGAATACTACACCGGCCCGGTCTTCGAAGCCGAGCTTCTGTTCGAGGTGCCGAACGAGAAGGGGCAGCCGGTACGCTTCGGCTCGGTCGGCGGCGGTGGGCGCTATGACGGGCTGGTCGCGCGCTTCATGAGCCAGCCGGTGCCGGCGACAGGCTTTTCTATCGGCGTGTCGCGCCTGATGACGGCGCTGAAGAACCTCGGCCGCCTCGGCACGGAGACACGCCCCGGTCCGGTTGTCGTCACCGTCATGGATCGCGATCGCCTCGCCGACTATCAGGCGATGGCGGCGAAGCTGCGCGCCGCGCTGAACGGCCCCGGAAAGCCAATCGTCCCGGTCGAGATGTTCCAGGGCAATCCGAAGCAGTTCGGCAAGCAGCTGCAATATGCCGACCGCCGCAACAGCCCATGCGTGATCATCCAGGGCGCCGACGAAAAGGCGGCCGGCAAGGTGCAGGTCAAGGACCTCGTGCTCGGCAAGGAGCTGTCGGCCGAGATCGCCGACAACGCCGAATGGCGCGAGGCGCGGGCCGGCCAGGAGCTGGTGGACGAGGCCGACATGGTCGCCGCCGTGCGTGCCATCCTCGACCGGCAGGCGGCGAGCCGCGCCCAGGGCTGAGATGGACGTGCTGGAGATCTCGCCCTTCGACGATGCGCTGCGCGGGCTGTTCACGGCGCGTGGGGCGGCGCTCGTCACCATGCCGATCCTGCAGCCGGCCGATCCCTATCTGGATACGGCGGGCGAGAGCCTGCGGCGGCGCATCTTCCTGACGCGCGGCGAGGGCGGCGAGAACCTCTGCCTGCGGCCCGACTTCACCATTCCCGTCTGTTTCGCCCACATCGCCCAGGGGCACACGCTGCCGCGCCGCTATTTCTATCGCGGCCTGGTGTTCCGCCAGCAGCGGCACGGCGCCGAAGAGTTTCTGCAGGCGGGCATCGAGGATCTGGGCGAGACCAACCTGGCGACCGCCGATGCCCGCGCCATGGCCGACGCGCTGGCGGCGCTCGACGTCTGCGGCATCAAGGGCGATCTCGACGTCATCCTCGGCGACCAGGGGCTGTTCGAGGCCTTTCTGGCCGCGCTCGGCCTGCCCGACGGCTGGCAGCGCCGGCTGATCCGCACCTTCGGCGAGGACGGCCTGCTGGCCAAGGCGATGGAATCCCTGGCGCGCGAGAAGGACGATCCTCTGGCGGGCCTCGATCCGGCGCTTCATGCGCTTGCCCAGCGCGGCGACGCCGGGGCTCTGACGATGGAAATCCGCACCCGCATGGAGGCGGCGGGTCTGCCCGCACGGGCCGGCCGCACGCCCGGCGAGATCGCGGCGCGCCTGATCGAGAAGGTGTCGGTTGCCGAAACGCGGCTCGATCCGGATTCGCTCGCCGCGCTGCGGGCGTTTTTGGCCATCGACTGCCCGCTGGATCAGGCCGGCGACCGGCTGCGGACGCTCGCCGCCGCCCGCGGGCTCGATCTCGGCCATGCGCTGGTGTTCTTCGAGGCGCGCAACCTGGCGCTCAGAGCCGCGAACGTCGATCTCGCCGCGATCCGCTACCGCGCCGCCTTCGGCCGCCCGCTCGACTACTATACCGGCCTGGTCTTCGAGGCGCGGGCGGCGGGCTCGACGGAGGCGCTGGTGGGCGGCGGGCGCTACGACCGGCTGCTCGACTATCTGGGCGCGCGCGAGGCGATCCCCGCCGTCGGCTTTTCCATGTGGCTCGACCGGATGGCGGCCGCCGAGGGAGGCGGACGATGAGCCTGACGCTGGCGCTGCCGTCCAAGGGACGGCTCAAGGACAAGGCTATCGAGCGGCTCGGCGCTGCCGGCATCAAGGTGACGTCGCATGAGGACGCACGCAGCTACCGCGCCGGCGTCGAGGGCGTCGAGGGCCTGGAAGTCCTGCTGCTCTCGGCGTCCGAGATCGCGCGCGAACTGCGCGACGGCGCGATCGACTTCGGCGTCACCGGCGAGGATCTGGTGCGCGAGACGATCGCCGAACCGGACGCCGCCGTGGAGATCGTGGCGCGCCTCGGCTTCGGCCAGGCCGACGTCATCGTGGCGGTGCCCGAGGCCTGGGTCGACGTGGACACCATGGCCGACCTCGACGACGTCGCCGCCGGCTTTCGCCAGAAGCACCGCCGTCGGCTGCGCATCGCGACGAAATACTGGCGGCTGACGCAGTCGTTCTTCTCGCGCCGGCATGGCATCCAGAGCTATCGCATCGTGGAAAGCCTCGGCGCCACCGAAGGCGCGCCGGCGGCCGGCTCGGCCGACATCATCGTCGACATCACCACCACCGGCTCGACGCTCGTCGCCAACCGGCTGAAAATCCTGTCGGACGGCCTGATCCTGAAATCGGAAGCCTGCCTGGTGATGAGCCGGCGCGCCCGCGACGAGGCGGATCAGCGCCTGGCCCGGGAGATCGCCGCCCGGTTCGATTGACCAGCGGTCTTCGAGGCGACCGGGATTACTGCGCGGCGGCCGCCGCCCGCAAGTCGTCGACCAAGGGCACGCCGGCGCGCTCGGCCATGCGGGCGCGATAGGCCGTGGCCTTGGGCGGAAGCGTCAGGCCGGCAACGATCGACAGCCCCCGAAGCAGTGGGAAGAGCAGGATATCGTCGATCGAGGGGTGCTCGGCATCGGGCAGGATGGCCTCCAGCTCGTTGAGGCCCGGCCGAAGCCGCGCGATCAGATCGTCGGTCTGGGCCAGAAGCTCGTCGAACCGGCCGAACTGCGCCTCCTTCTTTCGCGTGAAATAGGCGCGGGCCTCGGCCGTCCGGAACTCGGGAAAGACGGCGTCGGGCGTGCGCGGGATGACGAGACCGTTCATCACCGATCCCCATCGGGAAATCCAGTCGGTGATGGCGGTAGACGGCTCGCCTGCGAAGATCCGTTCGCCCGACAGGCTGTCCAGCTTGTGCACGATGTCGAGGCTCTCGCCCATGAAACCGTCGTCGTCCTCGAGGATCGGCAGCATCTTCTGGCCGATCATCGAGATGGGCGTTTCCTCGTCGTCATTGAGCTGGAAATGCAGTTCGAACGGGATGGCCTTCAGTCCGAAGGGCATGCGGGCGCGCACGCAGAACGGGCAATGATCGTAGACATAGAGTTTCATGTGGTCCTTCCTCGGTCCCGGGCATCGGCCGATCGCCGGCGCCCTCCGGCCCGCTCCGGCGACATCGCTTTCCGGGGCCGTCTTGGCCGACCCAGCCCTTGAAGCGCCCGATCCCGTCATAGACCTTAGCCGCACCGGCCGGAACGACGAAAGCGCCCGCCTTTTCAGGCAGGGCGCTTTCTGGGACGGCCGGCCCGCAGAGGCGCCCACTCCGGCGCCAGCGCAGGCTTCGGAGAGGTGGAGGTCAGGCGAGGCTGCGCTGGGCCGCTCCGGTCCGCGTGTCGACCGCAAAGGCGCCCGGACCGCTGGCCGCCAGCGCCAGGAAGCCGCCGGCCAATGCGATGTTCTTCATCAACGAGGTCGAATCGCCGAGATGGGCGAGCAGGCCCGTCGCCACACAGAAGAGGGCGAGCACGATGGCGACGATGCGGGTCTGGAAGCCCACCAGGATGGCGATGCCGCCCAGGAACTCGAATAGGCCGACGACATAGGCCATCAGCAGCGGCGCCGGAAAGCCGAGATTGGCGAGGTAGCCGGAGAATCCGGCGGCGCCCATCAGCTTGCCGAAGCCCGAGACGATGAACAGGACGGACAGAAGAAGCCGGCCGAGCGGGAGGAGATTGGCGGACATGCGCGCGCTCCGTTGAAGACGATCGGAGGCGAAGCTAGCCGATCCTGGCGCATACGATAGCCCGCAAGCCGGCAACTCTTCGTTCGCAAATATTGAACACCTACCTTAGAATGTTCACAATTTCACAATTGGGTGACACCCATCCCGCGCGGCCCTGTCCGTTACGAGCGATGGCGGCCGCCGGCCAACGCATATCCCACCAGCGCGGCAGCTCCGCCGGCCAGCGCGATGACGCCGCCGCGAAACAGTCCGCTGCCGACGCGAGTGACGCGCGCCACCTGGTCGCTGGAAAATCGCCCCTCTGCCGCATAGTCGCCGATCACGGGCTCGAACAGGTTGCCGTCATGGGACCCGAGCTGTTTGCGGTCGCTCAACTGTCCCTGCCAGGCCTTGATGCCGACCGGCCGGTCGAGCAGGTTCGGCGCGACCGTCTGGGCGGCCACCAGCTCCATGGTCGAACGGCCGATGAAGACCTCTTCGGTATCGCCCAGCGCCGCGTCGTAGATCGCCTGGGCCACGGCCTCCGGCGAATAGATCGGCGGCGGCGCGTCAGGCCGGACCGGCAGCTTGGAGCGGCACCAGGAGAATTGCGGCGTGTTGACCGTCGGCAATTGCATCATCGCCAGATCGACCGGCACGCCGTCGTGATAGAGCTCAGAGCGTAGCGCCGAGACGAAGCCATGAACCGCGTGCTTGGCCGCGCAATAGGCCGATTGCAGGGGGATCGAACGGTAGGCGAGCGCCGAGCCGATGAAGACGATCTTGCCGTTGCGGGCGGCGCGCATGTGCTTCAGTGCGGCTCGCGCGCCATTGACCTGACCGAGATAGACCACGGCGTTCACGCGCTCGAATTCCTCCGCCGTCATCTGGTCGAAGGGCGAATAGACCGTGGTCATCGCGTTGTTGATCCAAAGGTCGATGGCGCCCCAACTTTTCACGACGTCTTCGGCCGCCGCTTCCAGGGCAGCGGCATCGGTGACGTCGGCCGAGAAGGTCATGGCCTCGGCGCCGAAGCCACGGATCTCGCTGGCGGTCTTGTCGAGACGGCCCTGCTCGCGGGCGATGACCGCGACGTTCCAGCCTTCACGGGCATAAAGGCGCGACAAGGCTCGGCCAACTCCGGCCGAGCCTCCGGTGATGACCACTGTCGGCATGGTTAGCCCTCCTTATGATGAAGTCGGGGAGGGTAACCGGTAGTCGGCGCTGCGGTTCCGTCGAAAGGCGAAGCCGGGGCGCCTCAGGCCGAGGTCGACGAGCCGGCGGCCGTCCGGCGCCGACGCATCTCGGCCAGCGCCGTCTTGACCGCGGCGATGTCCTCGTGGAGCTGCAGCAGTTCGTTGTCGAATTCCTCGGCCAGCACGGCATCTGTGGCCGGATCGGTCGCCATCGCAGGGGCCGCGATGGCGCGGATGCGTTGGCGCAGCGTTGCGGCATCTTCGGCGATGCCGCGCGCGACCGGGTCCGAAACGTTGCCGGCCGCCTCGGCCTCGTCGTCGGCGGGGGCTTCGACCACGACCGTTTCGGCGGCGGGCGCATCGGCGTCCATAACTTCGATTTCGTCGATCTCCTCCGATACGGTGGAAGCGCCGTCTTCCGCCGGTCCCGGGTCGCCATCGTCTTGTGCGTCGGCGCTCTCATCCGCCCACTGCGGAGCATTTGCCGCCGCGTCGAGGCGTTGGGCCAGGATCGGATCGGAGAGCACGGGGTCGCGCGGCTTCGCGGAGGGCTCGATCGGGGTGGTGGACCGTATCTCGGTCGCAAGGTCGCTTGCTGCCGGATCGTCGTGAGCCGTGGTCGGGATTTCCGCGCCGGCAGGCTCCGGCTGCGTGACCACCATCTCGCGTGATTCGGATCGCACGGTCTGGTCCTCGTTCAGCGTCGAACGCAGCATGCGCGCCATGGCCCAGAGGAAGGCGAGACCCAGGCCGACGACGAAGCCGGCCACCGCGCCGATCACGACGATCATCCGGCGCGACAGGCCGGATGACTCCAACGGTCGGGTCGCGTCGGAAATGACGCGGACATTGGCGGTGTTGAGCTGCTCCTGTTCGCCGACCTCGCGAGCGCGCAGCAGGAAGGCCTCATAGACGGCCCGCGAGGCTTCGGCCTCGCGCTCCAGCTGCCTGAGGCGCACGAAGGCTTCGCCGTTCCTGACCTGCTTGGCCTTCAGCCCGTCGAGCTGCGCGGTCAGATCCTTTTCGGTCTGCTGGGCACGGGCGAGCTCGGTTCTGGCTGCCGCGGCGATGCGGTCCAGTTCGGTCTCGATTCCCTCGCGCGCCGACGCCAAGGCCTGCTCGGCGGCGATCCGCTGCGGATGCCGGGGGCCGAGCTTGGTGCGCAGGCTCGCGGCCTGATGAGCCAGATCCGAATAGGTGGAGCGCAGCCGGACGAGCGCCTCCGACGTGAGCTCCTCGGGAAGCGCGCCCTGCACGACATCGTCGACATTGGTGCCTTCCATCGAATCCACCTTCGAGCGCAGCGTCGCGATATCGGATCGCGCCTTGGCGAGCTCGTCGTTGATGCGCACCAGGTAGTCGTCGTCGATGAGGCGCCCGTTGGCGGCGATCAGGTTGTTGTCCGCCTTGTAGGTCTCGACGGCATTTTCCGCCTCGGTGACGCGCGTGCGCAGTTCCTCCAGGCGTCCCGACAGGGCGTCGGTGGCGCGTCGGGCCGTGTCCGACTGGATGCGCGCCTGCTCGTCCATGTATTTGGAGGCGATCAGATTGGCGAGCCGCGCCGACTTGTCGGGATCGGTGCTCTTGACCATCAGCGTCAGGATGAAGCTCTTGGGCTCCCGCGCGACGCCGATTTTTTCGCGCAGGTTCGCCGCCGTCAGCAGCCGGCGGTCCTGAACCTGCCGATCGTCCGCGCCGAACAGCGCTCCGACATGCGCCATCAGGGCGCCGAGCCCGACCGCCGTACCGCCGTTGAATTCCGGATCCGCCGTCAGGTCGGCTTCGTCGATGACGCCGAACAGGACCGTGTTGGAGGTGATGATCGAGGTCTGGCTTTCGATCAGCGCCAGCGTCGCGTCGCTCGCCAGGCCGCTCGGGGTCACCTCGTTCTGCACCACCTTCAGATCGCGGGGATCGACCATGATCTGCAACGCGGCCTGATAGGTCTTGGGTGTGGCCAGCGCGATGGCGACCGCGAGCCCGATGGCCGCAAGCGTGACGAACAACACCAGCGACCGCAGCTTCCAGACGGCCTGGAACAACTCCACCGGATCGAAGATCGAGCCGCTGGTGCGGTCCTCTCGAACGCCGATGCGCCGAACGCTCGAGGCGCTGGTCACCTTGAGCCGTGGAGCGGCGTCGGCATTCGGGCGATGAAGGGCGGAGGCAAACATTGGCCGGCCGTGGTCCTGTCAGGCTGCGGGGCGCAGGAAAATTCTGTCAGCCAAAAATCTCCCAACACGGCAAACAAAAGGTTAATTTGTTCGCACGGCGAAGTAACTCTCGGTACATTTCTCGCTAGCCGAGCCTGGCGAGGATGGTTTCGAGCCAGGGTTTGGGGCGCAGATCCGCATCGAGCGGCAGCGGCCGCGACGGCGAGCCGTCCGGACGCGGCATCACGTCGGGGATCCAGCTATAGCGGTCGGTGATGCCCCAGCAGATCACCGCCTCGGGCGTTTGCCCCGCGAAGAGCCCGGTGAGGAGGTCGCTGACGGCCTTCTCCGCAGCGGCATCCTGTTCGGCCGGGCCGCCGCGGATTTTCCAGTCGATGACGTCGAGCTCGGTGACGAGAAGCCCGACGCCGAGCCGCCTCAAAGCTTCGCCGAAGCAAGCCAGCGCCTCGATGTCGACGGCCAGTTCGGCATAGAGATGCCCTTGCACGCCGACCGCGTGGATCGGCACGTTATGGTCCTGGAGCTGGCGCACGATGTCGAGCACGACCTGCCGCCGGGCGTCGTAGCGGTCGCCTGCGAATTCGAGGTCGTAGTCGTTGATCACGAGGCGGGCCGACGGATCGGCGCGCGCGGCGGTCTGGAAGGCGAGCGGAATATGCCGCGGTCCGAGACGGCGCAGCCAATAGGTATCGCGCAAGGGGCCGCCAGTCTCGCGCGGATCGTGCGCCATCACCTCGTTGACCACGTCCCAACTCGTCAGCCGGCCGGCAAACCGATCCGCCACGGTTTCGATATGGTCGATCAGGATGCGCTCGGCCTCCCGCGGATCGTCGATCGCCTCCAGCCAGGCCGGCACCGCGCCCCACCAGACGAAGCAGTGGCCACGCGACAGCTTGCCGTGGTCGCGGGCGAACCTCACCAGCCGATCGGCGGGCTCGAAATTGAATGTGTCCCCGTCGGGCCGCAGCAGATCGAACTTCAGCGCGTTCATCGGCATGATCAGATCGCAACGATCGACGAAGGCCTGGACGTAGGCCGGATCGTCGTCGAAATAATCGATCTGGATCGCGCCGCCGAACGGCACCCGATGCTCTTTGGCCGCCAGGGGTCGCGGCAGGGCCGAGGCCATGGCGGCTCCGGCCGAGCCCAGGAGCAGGGAACGCCGCGTTAAGCTTCCGCCGCTAAGAATGGTCGAGATGTTCCGAACGCGCCGCCGGCCGGACATGACGCCCGCATGGCGATGTCGGTCGCGACGATCCGGAGATGCCATGGGTTCACTCGCTTGAGACCGGTAGATGGTTCGGATGACACGGTGGACCACGAAACTTAACGACCATCTAAGCCTGCTGACGGCCTACGGATCGCTCCTGGGCGGCTCCGCCGGGCGCCTGGTGCTATCGCTCGCCTATTTCGTCTCGGTCGCCAACGGCCTGTCTGTCGCCGATTTCGGATTGTTTGCCACCGCGTCGGCAACCGGCATCGTGTTGTCGCGCATCGCCGGCTTCGGGTTCGTCTCGCCGCTCTATCGCACCGCCACCGTCAGGCCACAGCTGATCGGCGTCTATACCACGGGCTTCCTGGTCAGCCTCGTCCTGTCGCTGCCCGTAGTGGCGCTCGCCGCCGTTGGTTTCTATCGGCTGTTCTTCGTCGGCGAGATGTCGGCCGGCGCCTTTGCCGCCGTGGTCGTCGCCGAGGTTCTGTTCTGGCGGCTGCTCGAGGTCGTGGTGATCGTCAACAACGGGCTCGGCCGCTTTACCCGCGGTGCGGCTCTGGTGATCATCGGCTCCGCGGTGCGGGCGGTCGCGGCGGTGCTGTTCGCCGGCCTGAGCGATCATTCGCTGGGCGCCTGGTCGCTCGCCTATTTGAGCGCCAATGCCGTGGCGATGCTGGTTGCGATTCTCGCCTTCTATCCGCGCCAGCGGCTGCGCTTCCGGCCACGTCTCTATCTGGCCCGGTGGCGCGACAGCGTTTCGGTGGCCGGCGCGGAGATCGTGTTCTACCTCCAGTCCGAACTCGACAAGATGCTGGTGCTGGCACTGGGCGGCGCCGAAACCGCCGGCATCTACGCGATTCTGATGCGTCTCATCGACCTCACCGCGCTGCCGGTGCGCTCGGCCAACACGATGATCGTGCAGAAACTGATGAAGGCGCCGCGCTGGCTGGATGCGTGGCGGACGAGAGCGCTGATCGAGGCCGGCGTCGCGCTGGTGTCGGTCGCCGGCCTGGCGTTTCTCGGCGGCGTGCTGGCCATCTATCCGACGCTTCTGGGCGACAACGTCGCGCAAGGCGCACCGCTCGTCTTGTTGACGCTGCTGGTGCCGGCCTTCCGCAATCTCGTCGAATACGAGAGCGAGCTGCTCTATGCCCAGGGTCGGACCGGACTGCGGGCGCTGATTCTTGGCCTGGTGGGTCTCTGCAAAGCCGGCCTGCTATCCGCGCTCTTCATGGTCGCGACCTCCACCGCGACGTGGATCCTCAGCCTCAACGGCCTGTTCCTGGTACTGTGGCTGGTCTCGGCGGCCGCCACCTATGCCGCGCTCGACTGGAACGGTCGAGGCTTTCGGCGTGACGCGGCTCTTACGCCAGTCCCGCAGCCCGGCGAATAAGCATCGGATCGGTTCCCGTGAAGGACTGAATGCCGATCGCCACCTGTTCCGGCGTCATCGCCGACAGGAAATCGGCGAGAGTCTTTTCGGTCATCGCGGCGCCTGTCCAGTAGATGTGGCAGAGCCGCTCGGCCGAAGCAAAGTGGCGGTCGGGGCGGTTTTCCAGCTCGTCGGCGAAACGGCCATAGATCATGCATTCGGAAAGGGCGCGGGAGGCGGCGAGCGCGGCGACCCAGGAACGGCCGGTCACCGCTTCGATGCGGCGAAGCATGCCGATCGCCGTGTCCCGCCGCCAGCCGATCAGCGTCGTGATGTAGTCGGTCTCGGTAATCTCCGGCGAGGGAATCCCCAGCACCTTGCCGGCCCGTTTCGACCAGGCGCGGTGTTCGTCCATATCGGGTTTGAAGGCGTCGGGCTCGCGAAAGAAACGCAGAGCGGCGCCGCGCCAGAAGCTCCGAGCATCGAACGGGCGCACGAAGACGACGTCGGAATCGACGTCGACGATGGCGTCTTCGTCCATTGTCTCGGTGAAGGCGATCTGGCGCAATTGCTGCACGTGCCAGCCGCGCAGCGGCGGACCCTTGGGCGACAGCCAGATGCGCCGCCGCCCGAAGCTCAAGGGGTCCGGAAACGGCCGCAGCCAGAAGGGCAGCAGGTCGCGCTCGTCGACCACGCGGCGTTTCGGCCCCTCGAACACCTTGAACATCGCGACGTCGGCGTGTTCCACCAGGAGATAATGGCAATTATGGCCCGTGACCCATCGATCGATGCTCTCGCACAGAAGGTGGCACCGGTCGAAATCGCCGCGATAGCTGGAGGTGACGAGGCCGATCGGCCGCGTCTGCGGACTCGCATTCACGCCTTGGGCTTCCTTCCGTGCAGCTTGAGGAGCAAAATCCGGAACAGGAAGACCGGATTGCCGACGACGTAGCGCCGCCACAGGCGCTTGGGCTCGATCCACAGGCGGTAGGCCCATTCCAGGCGGCTTCTGCGCATCCAGATCGGGGCACGCGGCACCTTGCCGGCGGCGAAGTCCAGAAACGCGCCAATCGCCATGACGACGCAGCCCTCGCCGGCGGTGATGCGGGTCGCCACGAAGAACTCCTGGCGCGGCACGCCGAGCCCCACCAACACGAGATCGGCTCTGGCCTGCCTCAGCTTTTCGAGGACCGCCGCGGTCTCGTCTCCGACGCCGAAATAGCCGTGCGAGACCGCCAGGAAGCGGTGTTGCGGAAACTCACCGCCGAGGTTCCGGGCGGCCGCTTCCACGATGCCGGGCTCGGCCCCCAGCAGCGCCACGCGCAGCGGCCGTCCGATCCCGCCGAGGACGGCCGGCGTCAGATCGGTGCCGTTGAGATTTTCCGGAAAGCGCTCGCCGAACAGGATGCGAGAGGCGATGTCGACGCCGATCCCGTCGGGCAGGACGATGAAATCCTGCAGGCAACGGCGATAGGCGGGGCGCTCGAAGGCGATGTTGGAGCAGTGGGCGTTGAGGAAGCCGATCCTGGTAAAGCGGCCGGCCGCGAGATTGGCTTCGAGCAGCGCGATGACGTCCGGCGTCCGGGCGGCGATGACGTCGACGCCGCCGATGTCGCGGACCGCAGCGTTCGGCAGGGCCTCGACTTGCGTCTCGATCGGCAGGGTATAGGCCATCGGCCTCATGACCCGTGCCCGGCCATCGGCCGGCGGCGATCGCTGGCCCCGTCGCCCGCGATCGATGCAGCCGCCGATGTCGGCGAGAACGCGGCAAGGCCGCGACGCAGGCCGTTCGACAGCGCCTCGCGCTGCCGGGCTGCGAAGCGGCTGCCGTCTTCGCGGCCGATCGTGCCGTCGCGCGTGCCGCGCACGAGGTCGGCAAGCGCGACGGCAAAGGCCGCCGGGTCGTCGGCGACCCGCACATTGGCGGGGCAGAAGTCGACGCCACGCAGGGCCGAGGGCGTCGCGACCGCAGGCATGCCCTCCTCGAAGGCTTCGATGGTCTTCAACTGGACGCCGGTGCCGCCCTTGGTCGCAAGCGCGATCACTCGGGAGGACAGGACGAAACCCTGGGCATCCGGCACGCGGCCGAGAAAGCGTACCGAGGCCGGGGCGGCCGGGGGCGGGCCATCGAAGCGGCCGGCGATCGCCACCGAGACATCGGAGGGCAGAAGCGGCGCCACCTCGCGCACGAACCAGTCGAGGCCGACCCGATTGGGCGCCCAGCTCCAGTTGCCGATCAGGCCGACATCGTGACTGCGCTCGCCATCGTCGGCGCGTTGCGGACGCCCGATGGACAGGGCAAGCGGAATGCAGCGCTCGCCGGCGTCGGGGCAGAGTCCGGCTGCATCCTCGGCGCTGAAGGTATGGACCAACCGGGCCTCGCGGCAGAGCCGTTGCTCGATCTTGGCCAGCAGCCGAGCCTCACGGCGATAGAGCCCGCGTTCGAGGGGCGACGAGGCATTGATCGCGTTTTCAGCCGCCGAGCGATGCTCGACATTGTGGGCGATGAAGATCGACGGCCGCGCGCTGGCCAGAAAGGGATAGGCAGCCGGCATCTGGACCGAGTTGAGGACGAAGCCGTCGACCTCGCCCGCGGCCGCGATCCGCGCCTCGATCTCGTCGCGCGACAGGACCGCCAGCTTGGCAGCCGCCACCGGCAGCCCTTTGGAGAAGGCCTGGGCGACCCATTCGATCTTCTTCGCCGTGCCGACGGCGGCGTTTTCGAATTCGATCTCTCCGAGTGAAATTTCGTTGACGCGCAGCGGCCGCTCGCCCGGACGCGTGAAGCCCACGAAGCTCAACTCGACGCCGCAACGCGTCAGCTCCTCGATGATCGCCCGTGTCGCGATCTCGAAGCCCGTAACCGGCTCGTGGTCCGGCAAGACTGAGCTGATGAAGGCAAGGCGCATAGATTTCCAGATTGGCCTATACTCGGTCGGGCCATCCTAACGGCACAGTACTTTCCGGCCTCCTAACACATGGGCTACAGTCTGCATTGAAACAAAATGTAATCCTTTTTGCTCATTGAAGCCTTGTTGACGACTCGGTGGGTAAGGCGTGGGCGAGAACTCTGATGGATACTTTCGACACACCGCCACGCTCCGCCACGATCGAGTGCCGTTCGGCAGGCCTCGATGCCGCTGGAAGGATCGTCGTCACGCTGCCCACCTTCCGCCGGCCGGAGCACTTGCGCAAAACGCTGTCGTCGCTCGTCGAGCAACGGCTGGACGAGCGGTTTACCGTCATCGTCATGGACAACGACGCGGAGGGCCGCGAGGGCGTCGCGGCCGCCCGGCCGTTCTTCGAAGAGGGCCGGCTCGAAGGCCTCGTCCTGGTGGCGCATGAGCGTGGCAACTGCTCGGCCTACAATGCCGGCTGGACGACGGCGCTCGGCGAATTTCCGCAGATGGACCACCTCCTGGTCATAGACGACGACGAATGCGCCGGGCCGCAATGGATCGAAAGCCTGATCGCGACGGCCGCGCGGTTCGACGCGGACGCGGTCGGCGGCCCGCAACTGCCGATGTTCGAGGGCGGATCGGCCCGCCTCTCGCGCCATCCCGTGTTCGAGCCGCATTACGACGCCACCGGCCCGGTGCCCATTCTCTATTCGTCCGGCAACGTCCTGTTGCGCCGCGGCCTGCTCGAGGCCATGGGGCCGCCCTTCCTCGACACCGCCTTCAACTTCATCGGCGGGGGCGACAGCGACTTCTATTCCCGCTGCCAGCGGAAGGGTTTTCGCTTCGCTTGGTGCGCGGAGGCGCCCGTCTACGAGACGGTGCCGGCGCGGCGGACCGAATTTTCCTGGCTCGCCGCGCGGTCGACGCGCGAAGGCGCCTTGTCGACGATCATCGAACGGCGGCGAGACGGCAGCTTCAAGGGTCGCCTGCGCCGCTGGGCGAAGAGCGCGGCGCTGCTGGCCGCGTCGCCCTTTCGTGCCGTCAAGCTCGGCTTGGAGACGAAATCCGCGACGATCGGCCTCTATCGGATCCAGGTGGCGATCGGCCGCATTCTCGGCGAACTGGGCGTGGTCAACGAGCAGTATCGGCAGCCGGAGCGGAACTGACGGCGCCAAGACTGCGAAACCGGGGGCCGATGCCTTCCATAATGGGTCTCAAGACCCTAGCTTTGGCACCGAAGCAGGTTTCGGAGGCGCGTCGCACGGTGTCCAGATCTGCGGCATGCTCGAGAGATGATGGCGTAACCGGGACCCGAGTAACGATTTCATGGACACTCTGCGCCTGATCGCGGTCGACGAAGAAGACCTGGCGATCCTGTCCGCCCATTGCCAGGATGCCGTTCTCCGCCTTGGGGACTGTCAGTATCGCCCGCACAGCAAGCAGTTCGTGTTGGCGATGAACCGCTTTGCCTGGGAGGCCGCTCCCCGGTCGCGCTGGGGAGCCCTGTTCGGGCCGAAGGGCTATGAGCGGCGCCGGGCCGTCCTGCACTTCGATCGTGTCGAGGCTGTCCATCAGGATCGGCTCGCGGCGGCTGGTCCGGACGAAATCCTGTCGTTGCTGGCGGTCCGGTTCGAGCCGACGACGGCGCCTTCGGGGCGGATCGAGCTTGTCTTTGCCGCCGGCTCCACGATAAGGCTCGACGTCGAATGTATCGAAGCGCAGCTGTCCGATCTCGGCGCGGCGTGGAGCACCAGCGTCAGGCCGGACCACGACAAGGCGTGATCGACGTCTGTTCGGCACTGCCGCAGCCTCCAATGCCGGGCGGACGGGCGCAAGCGCTTCTGCCGGATGCCGGATGATTGAGGAAGAAACCATTGCCCGTCAGGCTGAACAGCGCCGAGTCCGATTTTGAAGCCCGCTTCCGCGCCCTTCTTGGCGCGAAGCGCGAGGTCTCCGCCGACGTGGACGCGGCGGTGCGCGCGATTCTGGACGACGTTCGACATCACGGCGATCAGGCGGTGATCGCGGCGACCGCGCGCTTTGACCGGCTGGAGCTGACGCCTTCCACCCTGCGCATCGACAGCCACGAGATCGAGGCGGCGCTGGCGCAGACGGACGCCGCGACGCGCCAGGCGCTCGAACTGGCGGCCCGCCGGATCGAGGACCATCATCGTCGCCAGAAGCCCCAGGACGAGCGATACTGGGATGCGCTCGGCGTGGAACTCGGCAGCCGCTGGACGGCGGTCGAATCGGTGGGCCTTTATGTTCCGGGCGGTTTGGCGAGCTATCCGTCCTCGGTGTTGATGAACGCCATTCCGGCGCGGGTCGCCGGCGTCGAGCGAATCGCCATGGTGGTGCCGTCGCCGGACGGCAAACTCAATCCGCTGGTGCTGGCCGCTGCGGCGCTCTGCGGCATCGACGAGATCTACCGCATCGGCGGCGCCCAGGCCGTGGCCGCGCTCGCCTATGGCACCCAGAGCATTGCGCCCGTCGCCAAGATCGTCGGGCCGGGCAACGCCTATGTGGCGGCCGCCAAGCGGCAGGTCTTCGGCACGGTGGGCATCGACATGATCGCCGGCCCGTCGGAGGTGCTGGTCGTCGCCGACGGACAGAACGATCCGGACTGGCTGGCGGCCGATCTGCTGGCGCAGGCCGAGCACGACACCGCCGCGCAGTCGATCCTGATCACCGACGACGAGGCCTTGGCTGCGGCGGTCGAATCGGCGGTCGACCATCAGCTGCGGCACTTGTCCCGCGCCGAGACCGCCGGCGCCAGCTGGCGCGACTTCGGCGCGGTGATCGTCGTCGGCAACCTGGACGAAGCTCCCGCCTTGGCCGATCGGATCGCGCCCGAGCATCTGGAACTCGCGGTCGAAGACCCGGAGGCGCTGTTCGCGCGCATC
Source organism: Consotaella aegiceratis (assembly GCF_036541425.1). Classification (NCBI taxonomy): domain Bacteria; kingdom Pseudomonadati; phylum Pseudomonadota; class Alphaproteobacteria; order Hyphomicrobiales; family Aurantimonadaceae; genus Consotaella; species Consotaella aegiceratis. The sequence goes on along the minus strand of NZ_JAZHFT010000027.1, from coordinate 10,454 downwards.
CGCAATGCCGGCGCGGTGTTCCTCGGCCGGCATACGCCGGAGGTGATCGGCGACTATGTGGGCGGGACGAACCACGTGCTGCCGACGGCGCGCTCGGCGCGGTTCTCGTCGGGGCTCTCCGTTCTCGACTTCGTCAAGCGGACCTCGATCCTGAAGCTCGACGCTGGCCAGCTGCGTGAACTCGGGCCGGCCGCGATCGCGCTCGCCCAGGCCGAAGGCCTCGATGCGCACGGGCGCTCCGTCGCCGTCCGGCTCAATCTCTGAGAGCGTCATGGCGGGAGGCGGCAAGCTCATCCATGTCGATCTCGACGGCACGATCGGCCGCGCGACGCCCGATATCGAGCACGAGCGCAAGGTGGCGATCTTCGATCTCATCGAGGAGAACAGCTTCTCGCCGATCGGTGCCGAGCCGGACGGCCGCTTCAAACTACGGCTGTCGTTGATCGAGAAGCGGCTGGTCTTCGACGTGCGCGACGATGCCGACCACCCCGTGGTCAAGCACATCCTGTCGCTGACGCCGTTTCGGCGCATCATCAAGGACTACTTTCTCATCTGCGACAGCTATTACGAGGCGGTGCGCACCGCCACGCCGTCGCAGATCGAGGCGATCGACATGGGCCGGCGGGGCGTCCACAACGAAGGCTCCGAAACCCTGAAGGAGCGGTTGGCCGGCAAGATCGACCTCGATTTCGACACCGCGCGGCGGCTGTTCACCCTGATCTGCGTGCTGCACCGGCGGAGCTGAGATGACCCACGCTCCCGCTTTCCTGGAACCGCGATTCGGTCGTCGATCCGTCCGGCCGGGTCTTCGAAAGGTGCGGCAGGGAGGAGCCGGGTGAGCGGCCTGGCTTCTCTCGATCCGGCCAAAGCGGAGGCCGGCAAGCCGATCTCCTCGGTGCTCTTCGTCTGCGGACTGAACTCGATCCGCTCGCCGATGGCCGAGGCGCTCGCCAAGTCCCTGCTGCCGTCTTCCGTCTATGTCGTCTCGGCCGGCGTTAAGAAAGGCGAGCGCGATCCGTTCGTCGATACGGTGCTGGCCGAGCGCGGCCTCAGTCTGGGTGCGCGGCGTCCACAGCGCTTCGACGAGATCGAGGACGGATTCTTCGAACTGATCGTCACCATGTCGCCCGAGGCGCACCACCTGGTGCTCGATGCGACGCGCGCCGACGCGGTCGACGTCGAATTCTGGCCGACACCCGACCCGTCCGTCGTCGACGGGACCCGAGAGCAGATCCTCAACGCCTATCGCGATGCGCTGAAACGGATCGAGGCGCGCATTCGCGAGCGGCTGTTGCCTGCACAGGCCCAAGGCTGACCCGCCGGCCTCGCCGAGAGCGGGCAGAGGCGATCAGTCGCGAGGCGCGGCGAGCGACAGCAGCGCCAGGCGCAACTCGTCGAGGCCGACATCCTTTTCGGACGATGTGGCGATGATGTCCGGATAGGCGGCCGGGCGCTTGCGGATCGCCTGGGCCGTCGCTTCGATGAGCTTGGGTACGGCCGGCGCCTTGATCTTGTCGGTCTTGGTCAGAACGATCTGATAGGAGACGGCGGCCTTGTCGAGCAGGTCGAGCACCTCGGTGTCGTTGCCTTTGATGCCGTGCCGGGCATCGATGAGCACGAAGACGCGCTTCAGCGTCGAGCGGCCGCGCAGATAGTCGAAGACCAGCTTCGTCCAGGCATCGACCCGCTCCTTCGGCGCCTTGGCGTAACCGTAGCCGGGCATGTCGACGATGGCGAGCGGCGGCAGGTCGTCGGCCGCGCCGGAATAGCCGTCGGGAACGAAGTAGTTCAGCTCCTGGGTACGGCCCGGCGTATTCGAGGTTCGCGCCAACCCCTTCTGGCGGACGAGCGCGTTGAGGAGAGAGGATTTGCCGACATTGGATCGGCCCGCGAAAGCCGCCTCGGGCGGCCCCTCAGGCGGCAGCACCTTCATCGACGGCACGCCGCGGATGAACACCCAGGGCCGCAGGAAGAACCGCCGCGTGTCGGCAACACCCGCCGGCGCGGCCGTCTCCTCAGCTCCCACGGTTGGCTGATCGCCCATGTCGCGTCCTGTAGGTGGAGCCGGCAGGGGCTGTCAGCCCTTGGCCGGTTTCTCTTTTCGTCGGACCAGGTTCCTCAGATTGTCCCAGAGCTCGATCTTAGTGCCGTTGCGCTTCATGATGACCGACTGCTGGATGATCGACAGCGTGTTGTTGCACGTCCAGTAGATCACCAGACCGGCCGGGAAGCGCGCCAGCATGAAGGTGAAGATCACCGGCATCCAGGTGAAGATCATCTGCTGGGTCGGATCGGGTGGCGTCGGATTGAGCCGCATCTGGATGAACATGGTCAGGCCCATGACCAGCGGGAAGGCGCCGATCGCCAGAAATTGCGGAACGTCGTAGGGCAGCAGGCCGAACAGGTTGAACACGCTTGTTGGATCGGGCGCGGCCAGATCCTGGATCCAGCCGAAGAACGGCGCATGCCGCATCTCGATCGTGGTGTAGAGCACCTTGTAGAGCGAGAAGAAGATCGGGATCTGGATGAGCATCGGCCAGCAGCCGGCCGCCGGATTGACCTTCTCCTCCTTGTAGAGGCGCATCATCTCCTGCTGCTGCTTCATCTTGTCGTCGGCGAAGCGCTCGCGCATCTCGGCAATCTTCGGCTGCAGGTTCTTCATCCGCGCCATCGACTTGTAGGACGTGTTGGCGAGCGGGAAGAAGATGATCTTCAGGATGAAGGTGACGGCGATAATCGCCAGGCCGAAATTGCCCAGGAGGCGATAAAACCAGTCGATCGCGTGGAACATCGGCCGGGTGATGAAATAGAACCAGCCCCAGTCGATCAGCTGGCCGAAGTGCTCAATGCCGAGCGATTCCTCGTAGTGATCGATGAGATCCACCACCTTGGCGCCGGCGAAGACCCGCGTCACGACCTCGCCGGTGGAGCCGGGAGCGACCTCGACCGGATCTTCCTGGTACTGGCTCTGGTAGTATGGGCGGCCTTCCGCCGAATAGCGGAACGCGGGCTGGAAGGCACGGTCATTCTGGGGAATGACGGTCGTTGCCCAGTACTTGTCGGTGATGCCGAGCCAGCCGGATTCGGCCTTGTCCGGACGTACCGCGCCGTCCTTTTCGATCGACGAGTACTTCTCTTCCTTGAGCCCGTCCTCGCCGAAGACACCGAGCAATCCTTCGAACAGGATGTAGCTGGAAGCGACCTCGGGCTTGGAGAAGCGCACGACGCGCCCCCATTGCGACAGCGAAACCGGCGCGTCGGTGCCGTTGGCGATCTTGTCCGTGACGGTCAGCATGAACTGGTCGTCGACCGCGATGGTCCGGGTGAAGGTCACGCCCGCGTCGTTGGTGTAGGTCAGGGTGACCGGGCTGTCGGGTGTCAGGACCTGGCTTTCGTCGGCTTGCCACACCGTGGCCGGTCCGGGCAGCGTCCCGGCATCCTTGCCCGAATAGCCGAAGTCGGCGAAGTAGCCATCCTTCATCTGCTCCGGCGAGAGCAGCACGATCGACGGCGAACTGTCGTCGACCGTGGCGTGATAGTTCTTCAGCCGCAGATCGTCGAACCGGGCGCCGCGCAGGTTGATCGAGCCTTCCACCGCCGGCGTATCGATGCGGATGCGCGGGCTGCCCTGAAGTGCCGCGTCGCGCGAGACGGCGGCTTCCGGCGTCGAGGTCGCAGCCGGCACCACGCTTTCGCGGCCCGCAGGCGCGACGACCTGTTCCTGGTCGGTTCCGGCCGGCGTGGTCGGGGTCTGCAGCTGCCCGCCTTCCTTGGCCTGTTCGGCTTGCTCGGCCTGGCGCTGCGCCTCCATGCGCGGGGCCACGAACAGGTACTGCCACCCCACCAGCACCGCGATCGACAGCGCCATGGCGATCAGGAAGTTGCGGTTGTTCTCCATCAGACTTTCCCCGGTGGGCTCACGCGTTCCTGTCGCCCTGTCATGCGCGACACGCCCGCACCGCTGCGGGCCAAGCGACGTTCCAGCTCCTGCTTCAGCGAGCCGAACGGAACGTGAAGGACGTCGCGGCGGGCGACGATCACATAATCATGGCCGACGACCATGTCAGCCCCCGCTCCGAGGCGGACCGCCTCGCGCAGGCGCCGTTTGATCCGGTTGCGCTCCACCGCATTGCCGACCTTTTTCGTCACGGTCAGGCCTAGGCGTGGTGCTCCACCGTCACGGCGATCGAGCGTCTCGATAAAAAAGAAAGGGCCGTTCAAACGTCGGCCCCGTCGCGCGGCGAGGAAATCGCCGCGCTTCTTCAAGCGCTCGACGGCCACGGGCAAGCCTGTCCGAGGCTGCCGGCGCGCCTAGGCCGACAGCCGCTTGCGTCCGCGGGCCCGGCGAGCGGCGATGACCTTGCGGCCGCCGGTAGTGGCCATACGGGCGCGGAAGCCGTGGCGGCGTTTGCGGACGAGCTTGCTGGGCTGGTAGGTGCGCTTCATTGTTCATCCCCGCGATGGTTCGCGAGCCTCTCGATCGATCAAAGAATCCGGGTCAGGCCGACGGCTCCATAGACGCGCAGCCACGTCGCGCGGACTGCCGTCCGTTCGTGGGGGCGCTTATAGAAACAGGCCGTCGCAAAAGTCAATCCAGCTGGTTCGTTCGGTCCGTCGCGAGTCGAATAACAGGTGCGGGCATATGTCTCACGATCGTCTTCCTCGAACCTTCCGCGGCGACCGGACGAGCGTCGGGTGGCCGATGTCCTCATCCCAAACGGCGTCACGGCCCGTCACGGCCTTTCAATGTGCCGTGAGACTCCGCGTGAAGCGGTTTTCAACCATGGGAAGGCCGGACTAGAGCGTTAGCTCTGCAGAACGGTGGCGTTGCGGCCGCAAGGCTGGGAGAGACGAATGGCGTTGAAAACGGAGGCGAGCCCGGCCCATCGGGCCTCGGAGTCGCGATGGCGTTTCCTGCCGCTTGCCGTCATCCTCGCCGGATTGGGACTTGCCCTGGCCTTCGGACTGCCGAATGCCCTGTCTCTCGAATCCTTTCTAGAAACCCGACAGGCATTGCAGCGGATGGTGGACGACCACCTTCTCGTCGCCTCGCTCGTCTATGTCGCCGTCTACACCATTGCCGTCGCCTTCATCTTCCCGGCGCCGCTGGTCCTGACCATCGCCGGAGGCTTTCTGTTCGGCTGGTGGCTCGGCGGCTTGCTGACGGTCGTCGGCGCGACGGCGGGGGCGGCGGTTCTCTTCAAGGCGACGCAGACGGCCTTCGGCAGCTTTTTGCGGCGGAAGGCCGGCCCGGCGATCGGACGGTTCGCCGAAGGCTTCGAACGGGATGCCTTCTCCTATCTTCTTGTGCTGCGCCTCACGCCCGTGCTGCCCTTCGCGGTTCTGAACATCGGGCCGGCGCTGCTCGGCATGTCGCTCAGAAGCTTCGTGCTCGCCACCTTCATCGGCATCGTGCCGGGCGCCTTGGTCTATGCCTTCGTCGGCAGCGGGATCGACAGCGCTTTGGCTGCGGCCGGCAAGACGGCGACGCTCGCCATCGACGATCTGGTGACCTGGCAGGTCACTGCCGCGCTGTTTGCGCTTGCCGCCCTGTCGCTGCTCGGGCTCGTCTTGAAGAAATGGGTGCTCGGCGTGCGTCCGCGGGCTTCGCGAGAGGCCAGTTGAGCCGATGACGAGCCTCCTGACTCCCGACATCTGCGTCATCGGCGCGGGATCCGCCGGATTGACCGTGGCGGCGGCGGCCGCAGCCTTCGGCGTTCCCGTCGTTCTGGTCGAGCGAGATCGGATGGGCGGCGACTGCCTGAACGTCGGCTGCGTGCCGTCGAAGGCGCTGGTCGCCGCCGCGCATTCGGCCGCCGCCATCCGCCGCGCCCCACGCTTCGGTGTCACGGCAGGCGATCCGTCGATCGACCCGCAGGCGGTGCACGCCCATATTCACGCCGTCATCGATGCGATCGCTCCTCACGATTCCGTCGAGCGCTTCCAGGCGCTCGGCGTCACCGTGATCAGAGCTTCGGCGCGCTTTCTCGATCGCGACACGGTGGAAGCGGGCGACGTTCGCATCAAGGCGCGCCGCTTTGTGCTCGCCATCGGCTCCTCGCCGGCCGTGCCGCCGATTCCGGGCCTCGACGCGATCTCCTATCACACCAACGAAACGATCTTCGATCAGACGGAAATCCCCGATCATCTCGCGATCGTCGGCGGCGGGCCGATCGGCATGGAGATGGCCCAGGCCTATCGTCGCCTCGGCGCCAGGGTGACGGTCCTGGAAGCGGGCAGGGTCCTGGCCAATGACGATCCGGAGTTCAAGAGCGTGGTGCTCGCCCGGCTGGCGGCCGAAGGGGTCGCCGTCCGCCAGGGCGTCAAGGTCGTCCGCGTCGCGCCGACCGGCGAGGGTGCCGGCGATACAAGGCTGACGGTGACGGTGGCCGGCGAAGCCGGCGAGGAGACGACGATCCCGGCAAGCCATCTCATGATCGCGGCCGGTCGCGTGGTCAATGTTGACGGCCTCGGCCTGGAGGCTGCCGGCATCAATCACGGTCGAGCCGGGATCGTCGTCGGCCGCGATCTTCGAACGTCCAATCGCCGCGTCTATGCGATCGGCGATGCGGCGGGCGGACTGAAATTCACCCATGTCGCGGGCCACCAGGCCGGGTTGATCGTACGCGCCCTGCTGTTCCGGCTGCCGGTCCGCTATCGGCCGGATCGGATGCCGCGCGTCACCTATACCGACCCTCCGCTCGGCCAGGTGGGCTTGAGCGAGGCGGAGGCTGCCCGTCGCGGTGAGCGCTTCTCGGTGATCCGCCTGCGCTATGACGAACTCGACCGGGCGCAGGCGAGTGGGCACACCGAGGGACTTCTCAAGCTGATCGTGGGCCGCGGTGGCCGGCTTATCGGTGCCGGGATCGTGGGCGAAAGTGCCGACGAGGTCACCAATCTCCTGGCGCTGGCGCTGTCGAAATCGATGCGCGTCGGCGATCTGGCCGGTTTCGTTTCGCCCTATCCGATCGTCGGGGAGATCGTAAAGCGGGCCGCGACCGCTTACTATAGGCCTTATGCCGAGCGCCGCTCGATTCGCTTGGCCCTGTCGCTCCTGCGCCGACTGGGCTGACAGTCGCTCCCCAATCGCACCCGTGTGCCTGACCATGACCCGCCCCCCCGATTCAAGGAGATGCGCGGAGTGCTGACCGCGTATAAGGTAGGCGGCGAAGGGACGAATCCGCGTCAGCGAGGGGTGGACGTGAGCGAGGCGGTCAAAGACCGGAACGCGCAGCAGGCCGCCGTCAAGCGGCCGTTTCCCGCACGCCGTTTGTCGACCAGCCTGTTGTGGGTGACGATGCTGTCGGTGATGACGGCCGAAGTGCTGATCTTCGTGCCGTCGGTCGCCAATTTCCGTCATGAATGGCTGCGTCGGAAGATCGAGACCGCGGCCGTGGCGGGCTTTGCCACCGAGGGCCGGATGCCCGATCAAAGCCCGTTGCTGGCGCCGGAACAAGGCGCCGGCCTTCTGCGGTCTCTCGACGCGGAACTGGTCGCCCTGCAAATGGACGGCGCCTCGCATCTTCTCGCCCGGGCCGAGATGCTCAATCCGATCGAGCAGCAGATCGATCTGGCGGGGCAGGGCCCGGTCGGTATGATCGTCGATGCGTTCGACAGCCTGCTGTTCGGCGGCGACCGGACGATCCGGGTCTATGGGCCGGTGGGCGACGGCACGGTGACCGCCGAAGTGGTGATGTCGGAAGCGGGCGTCCGCGGCGCGATGCTCGTCTATGCGCGCAACATCTTCTTTCTGTCGCTCGGGATCTCGTTCTTCACGGCGCTTCTGGTCTTCCTGGCAATCAACCAGCTGCTGATCCGCCCGATCCGTCGGATGACCGGCGCAATGATCGCCTTCGGTGAAAATCCCGACGATCCGGAGCGGGTGATCGTGCCGAGCGGCCGGGGCGACGAGATCGGCCTCGCCGAGGCCGAACTGGCGCAGATGCAGTCGTCGATCGCCACCATGCTGCGCGAGCAGCGTCATCTGGCCGACCTCGGCCTCGCCGTTTCGAAGATCAACCACGATCTGCGCAACATCCTGAGTTCGGCCCAATTGATCTCCGATCGTCTGTCCGGCCTTCAGGATCCGCAGGTCCAGCGTTTCGCACCCATGCTGATCCGCAGTCTCGACCGCGCCGTGGGCTACACGCGCTCGGTCTTGTCCTATGGCCAAGCCGTGGAGCGGGCGCCGCTACGGCGCCGCGTCGCGCTGCACCGGCTGGTCGAGGAGATCTTTGCGGAGATGGCGGTTCCGCCGGAAAGCGGTATCGAACTCATCGACGACGTGCCGGAGGATCTGGAGATCGCCGTCGATCCCGACCAGTTCTATCGCGCGCTCGCCAATCTGGTGCGCAACGCCGTCCAGGCACTCGACAGCGAAGACGAGGCCGGCGCCGTGGTGCGCCGGGTGTTGATTTCGGCCGAGCCGGAGAGCGATGCCGGGCTGCTGATCGGGGTCGAGGATACCGGGCCGGGCTTGCCGGAGCAGGCGCGCAGGAACCTGTTCCTGGCGTTTCGCGGCTCGGTGCGGTCCGGCGGCACGGGACTGGGGCTCGCCATCGTGGCCGAGATCGTCCAGGCCCATGGCGGGACGATCCGTCTGGTCGAACGTCAAAGCGCCGGTACCCGCTTTGAGATCCACCTGCCTCGCTGTGTAGAGGAACAGAACGGATCGACGGCGCCGCAGTTCGCCGGCACCAGCGAGTCCGCCGAGCTTGCCGATTGACGCGACACTCCGGCGTCGAGAACGCCGCCGACCGCCGACCGCAGCTTGCGCCGGTTCATTTCTCAAGGGTGGATCGGCGCCCGTCCCGCAGGCTTGCCAGGCCGGCAGCTTCGCTGGGGAAAGGCTGGCGCAGGCCATCCTCCAGCTTTGACGGCTTTATGTCATCCTGCGCTTGCATTTGCCGATCCGAGTCGCTAGGTAGCCGTCACGCCGGGCGGCAGTCGCCGCCGGGTACGCGCCCGTAGCTCAGCTGGATAGAGCACCAGACTACGAATCTGGGGGTCAGGAGTTCGAATCTCTTCGGGCGCGCCATTTTTTTCAATAGCTTAGCGGGATTACACCGTTTCAGAACGGCAATTTGAAACGGTTTTGGACGATTGGATATCCTGTCGCGCCTGATCGTAGCGTAGTGCGATTACACGGCTCGGTGGGCGACGCCGAAAAGGTTCGAGGCCTACGAGTTCAATGCGGATAGTGTTCGCGGCGAGGGAAGGCTTTCTAATCGAAATCTTGCCAAGGTTGGGGTCGTGGGTTCGAATCCCATCGCCCGCTCCAAAAATTCCCTTTAAAAATCAGTGAGTTGATCTATTCCAGGCCGCATTCTTACTGCTTTGAATCGATGCCGGACACGGCATTCAATGCAGATTCGAAGCAGTTGGGAGAAAGTCGCCGGATAGCGAAGCGGGCGTTCGGCGTGTTGAATCAAAGCGAGACGCCCACGAGCGGTCGCTCGGCACTGGCCGCTCACCTCCTGCGCAAAGCGGAAAGTGTCACCCATGTGTCCGGTAAGGACTGGGGATACTTCAGCCTTCCTGGGCGGGCGACTGAGCGAAGCTGCTCCAGGTAGTTGGCCAAACGGCCGATGTGATGAAGCCGATGCTCTCGTCGACATCGCTGAATGCTTTTCCGCCATAGTCCATGTGAAGACGCTCGTCATCGGAATAGGTCATCCACGAGGCGCGCTGGCTCGCGTCAAAGCAGTTCGCCTCCAACTATTCGTAGTCTCGGCGTTCCGGAAGAAGCGTCCAAGCAAGCCGCACGGCTTCCTCCCAATCGGCGGCCAAGCGGACAGGCACGCCGAAGACGGCCGAGAGAATTTTGACCTGTATTCGTCTCAGCGCGTGCACCGTTCGATCCGCGTCAATGCCGATGATCCCCTTGCAGACGTCGGAGAAAGTCCGCTTGTTTCTTTTTGCCCAGAGAATGAGCGCCTTACGGTCTTCATGGGATTCTGTGTGGCCGTGCGCAGGGTTCTCGACGAGAAGCACGAAGGGCGTCGCCAACTCCAGCAGGAGGTTCATCTCGGCGGTCCAGCATTCGGCCGATCCAGGGGCGAAACGCTCTGGCGTGAGCCGCACAAGAGGAAAAGCCGCGACATCATGCAGCGAGAATTCGGCAGGATTCATGGGATAATAACTGTGGAATCGTCGGCGACTTTACCAAAGACGCCATTGGTGGGTTCAAAACGTGGGTTGCAGGCATCCTGGAGTGAGGAGGCGCAAGACAATTAGCCGCACAGAGCAACTTGGACTTGCGTCAGGAAAAGCGAAGACCGCATCTTAAGACAGAGCAACCTGGACAGTTCTTCTGTAACGGGCCGTCCTGGGTCAACCCCAATTTCCCTACATCCTGTCGCCGAGGTCATGCTTCTGTCCGCAGTCGCTGAAAGGCGCTGCATGATGGAGTGGGAATGGGACCAGCCGATCGATCTAAAAAGCGCAGTCACCTG
>NZ_JAZHFT010000026.1:0-78196 GCF_036541425.1 Consotaella aegiceratis | reverse complement strand
TTATAGCCGGCGGACATGTCGGGCATCTTGTGGGCGATGCCCTTGTGGCAGGAGATGCAGGTGTCGCCGTTCTGCATGGCCGTCTGCATCTGCTTGGCGGCTTCCGGCTTCTGCTTGTCGAAGTCCATGTGGGCGAAGGAGTGGCAGCTGCGGCACGTCGCCGAGTCCGTCTCCTCCATGTGCTCCCACACGCCCTTGGCCAGGCGCAGGCGGTTCTGCTCGAACTTCTCCGGCGTATCGATGGTGCCGCGGATCTCGCCCCAGACGTCGTGCCAGGCGTTGAACTTGTCGACGAACAGGCCGAGGCCGGTCTTGCGCTCGTGGCAGTCGGAGCATTCGGCCTGGACGCCCGAGGCGTTCTTGAAGTGGATCGACTGCTGGTATTCCGGATAGACGTTGTCGGCCATCGAGTGGCACGACACGCAGAATTCCATGCCGCTGGTCTTTTCGATGGCGTAGTGGACGCCGCCCCAGCCCAGCACGCCGACGAAAACGCCGACGATCAGCAGAACGCCAAGGCCCCACTTGACGCTCGGGCGCCAGAACGCCCTCCAGGCACGTTTGATCATTGATGGTCTCGCGGTTGGCTTTGCTCGGCGACCCGTTCCCGGAAGGAGCGCGACGCCTCGATCTCCAAGCGCGGACCATAGAGAGGCCGTGTAAATGCGTTTCGGGGCGGACGTGAACGGGCTGTCGCAATTTGTAAACACGATGAAAACAAGCGCGCATGTGCGACCGTAGGCCACGCCCCGGGCTTGGTTCCTCACACGGTTGATCAGCGTCAACGCGCCATCGCGGGCAGCGGCGCAGGTTGCGCCCGAAGGAAATGCGGACGCTCCATTCGGCATCGGCGCCAAGCCGATCTCCGAACCCTGGTCGAGCCGCTCCGATCCTATAGGGCCGGTCCGGGCGGCGATCGCCCCGGCAGCCGGATGTCCGATTTCGCAGGCAAGAAGTGAGACCGCCCGTGTTTGACCGGCCGCGTGTGACGTTCAACGAAGCGAGTGCGCGGCAGACCGCGGAGCCGCCCATTCGCAAGCCCGCGAGAGAGGCTCAGGCCGGCCGCTCCGGCCGCGGGATCGAGGCCCGGGCGCTTCCGGTGCTTCATCACCTGCTTCGCGACAACGAGCTGTGGCTGGTCCGGCGCACCATCGAGCACCATAAGGCGCGCAACTATCTCGGCTTCGTCTCGACCCTGGAAGAGGCCTGGCGTGCCGCGGTCACCGGCCTCATCGACGGACTGCAGGAGGCCGAGGCGGAAGGCGAGCCCGTCGGTCCGCTGTCGGCGCGCCTCGACTATGCCGACGATCCGGTCGCGGGCTACGGCATCAAGGCGGCCGAACGCCATCGTGCGCGCGGCGTCGACCTCGCTCTCTTCCTCGGCTCGCTCAAGATCAGCCGGCGCGCCTTTCTCGACCTCGTCGTCGAGAGCGACATCGAGGCGCGCTCCAGGCAGACCTGTCTCGAACGCATCGACAACTATTTCGACCGGGTCGAGGCCGGTCTCTGCGCGCGCTGGGCGAGCGTCGACCACGAGACCGACATCGCGGCGCTGCGCGAGCGCAATCGGGCGGCGATCAACGAGAAGAACAAGTATCTGACGATCTTCGAGAGCCTCAAGGACCCCGTTGTCCTGTTGGGCGAGCACGGCGGTATCGACAACTTCAATGCAGCCGCCGGCGCCCTCGTCGGCATGCCCGAGCGCCCCGGCGCCGCCTATTATGGCGGCCCGCTGCCGAGCGAGGTGCAGGCCGCGCTCCGCCATCTCGTCGAGATCAGCCGGGCGGCCGCCGAGAACGGGCGCGCCGAATGCGTGTTGCCGACCGCTGCCGGGCTTCGCTGCTTCGAGGTCCGCCGGCAGGCCATGCTCGACGTCTCCGACAAATATGCCGGCGAGGTCGTCATCTTCTCCGATGTCACCGACTACAAGACCGCCAGCGAGCGGGCCGAGGAAGCGAGCCGGGCGAAATCGGCCTTCCTGGCCACCATCAGCCACGAGATCCGCACGCCCATCAACGGCATTCTCGGTCTGTCCCACCTGATGCGCGCCGATCTGAGCGAGGGCCCCTGCCGTCGTCACACCGAAGCCATCGAAACCTCGGCGCAAACGCTGCTGGCCACCGTCAACGACATTCTCGACTTCACCAAGATCGAAGCCGGCGTCATCGAGCCCGATCCGGTGGAGTTCTCGCCGCGAACGCTGGTCGACGAGGCGCTGGCGCCCTTCCAGGCTCCGGCCACGACCAAGGGGCTCGCGCTCGCCTCCTTCGTCGCGGCCACGGTTCCCGAGCGGGTGCGCGGCGACGTCACGAAGCTGCGCCAGGTGCTGATCAATCTCGTCTCGAATGCGGTGAAGTTCACCGAAGCGGGCGAGGTGACGATCCGCTTGGCGGCGGACGACCAGGACGCATCCGCCCTGCGGCTGCACATCGTGGTCGAAGACACCGGCGTCGGCATCGCGCCGCAGGCCATGGCGACGATCTTCGATCCGTTCGCCCAGGCCGATCGCTCCATCACCCGGCGCTTCGGCGGCACCGGCATGGGCCTGGCGATCAGCCGGCAGCTCATCGCGGTGATGTCGGGCGAGATCTGGGCGGAAAACCGCCTGGAGGGCGGCTGCGTCTTTCACGCCACCGCCCTCGTCGAACGTCTCGAGCAGCCGGCGATCGAGGCCGACGCGACGCCGCGACCGGCGACCGTCGGCGAGAACGCCTCGCTCTCGGTTCTCGTCGTCGATGACAACGAGATCAACCTGATGGTGGCCGATGGCTTCCTTGGCCGCTTCGGCCATCGCGCGACGCTCGTCCGCAACGGACAGGAGGCGATCCAACGCCTGACCGTCAGCGGGTTCGACGCGGTGATCCTCGATCTGCGGCTGCCCGACATCGACGGGCTGACGCTGCTCGCCCGATTGCGCGAACACGAAAGGCGGGCCGGCCTGACGCCGGCGATCGCCATTCTCTGCACGGCGCAACGCGACGAGAGCCTGGCAGAGCGGTGTGCCGCGCTCGGAGCCTCGATGCTCGGCAAGCCGTTCGTGCCGGACGAACTGCGGGCCGCGCTGACCGGCCCCGGACCCGGTGCAACGCGCCGGCCGGGCCGAGCTACAGTGGACGGCGAGGAGGCCGAGCCGGTGCTCGATGCCGCACTGCTCGCCGAGCACCTCGCCTTGCTTGGCCCTGAACCGACGAAGCGCTTCGTCGACGTCTTCCAGCAAGCGGTCCCGGCCATGGTCGAGGCCGTGTGCGCGCACCTTTCCACGGACCGGCCGCAGGAGGCAGGAGCCGAAGCGCACCGCATGAAAAGCGCATGCGCCAATCTCGGATTGAAGCGGCTGGCCCGCCGCGCGGGAGCGATCGAGGCCGCCTGTACCGAGGTCCCGGCTAGGCGGGCAGAAGCGCTCGCGAAGGAGCTGCCCCACCTGCTCGCGCTGTCATTGGAAGAGCTTTCGCGCTGGCGGGCGGCTCTTGCCGAGCGAGGCTGAGGCCGGAGCCGAACGGCGCATCGCGGCCGGCCGGAAACCGCCTGCCTCCTTCTGGCGCAACGGCGTGGCGAAGACATAGCCGACGCCGTGCATCGTCACGATGTGGTGCGGGTTCTTCGGATCGTCCTCGATCTTGCGGCGCAACCGGCCGACCAGAACGTCGATGGTCCGGTCGCTCGACGCCCAGTCGCGCTGGCTGACGGAGTCGAGCAGGCAATCGCGGTTCATCACCTGTCCCGGGCGGTTCAGGAAGGCGCTGAGCAGCTCGAACTCGCCGCGCGTCAGCTTCACTTCCACGCCGTCGGGCGCGAAGAGCAGCCGGCGCGAGACGTCCAGCACCCAGCCGTCGAAATGCTTCTCGACATCGGCGGCGCCGGTTTGCGCCGCCATGGTGCGGCGAAGCAGATTGCGCGAACGGGCCAGAAGCTCGCGGGCGTTGAACGGTTTCACCACGTAATCGTCGGCGCCCATCTCCAGCGCGACGATGCGGTCGATGACGTCGGTCTTGCTGGTGACCATGATGACGCCCACCTCGGACTGGCTGCGGATCTCGCGCAGGAGATGGAGGCCGTCGTCGCCCGGAAGGCGGATGTCGAGAAGGATCAGGTCCACCGCTTCGCGCGCCATCACCGCGCGCATCTCCTGTCCGTTGTCCAGGCCGCTGACCCGATAGCCCTCCGTGCTGAAATAGGCGGTCAGCATTTCCCGCGCGACGGGATCGTCTTCGACGACCAGGATGTGGTGGGGCTGCATGGGACGGCTTACGGATCGAACCAAGTGATCATGCCATCATAGTGGCAAACGCAACCGCTTCCTTGATTCCCGTCAAAGCGTCGAAACCCGGCGGCCGGACGGCGCCCGATGATACCGTTTCGTTCGCAATGGTGCCCCGTCGCGCTACAGGTCGCGCAGCGGGAAGCGGATCGTGCAAACCACGCCGGACGGATCGAGGCGGTAGTCCGTCGACCCCTTTGCGAAGCTGTTCATCGATTGCTTGATGACGCGGGTGCCGAACCCTTCGCGCTGCGGAGGCGGTACCGCAGGGCCGTCGATTTCCTGCCAGAACAACATCGCGTGCTCCCCCTCGTCGTGCCAGCGAATATCGACGCGGCCGCTTTCGACCGAGAGCGCTCCATATTTGCGGGCGTTGGAGGCGAGTTCGTGCAGAACCAGACCGAGCGACGAGGCGACGTCGGAGCCGATGTAGAGCTCAGGCCCCGAAAGCTGCAGGCGCGCCTTGTCGGAACGGTCGGCCAGGATCGCGCCGACGGCGCCGTCGATGACGGCCCGCACGTCGGCATAGGTGCCGTCTTTCGCCCGAAGAGCGGCATAGACGGCGGACAGTCCCTCGATTCGGGAACCGAAGGCGTCTCGGAACTGCTTCGAATCCTGGCTCTCCGCCTCCGTGCGGATGGCGATCACCTTGATGATCGCGAACATGTTCTGAACGCGATGGCTCAGTTCGCGATAGAGGAAGTTTGCCCGATCCTCGGCCGCCTCCCGTCGCCCGAGTTCGTCGCGGACCAGCTTCTGGGCACGACGGCTTTCGAGCGCCGCGCTGACGGCAGAGCGGATCTCGATCTCGACGCACGGCCGCAGCAAGATGATTACCGGCAGCGCCGGGCGCGCCTGGCGTAGGCGGCGCGACGCGACCTCTGCGGTATGCCGATCCTCGCCGATGATCACGACGGGCGGGTTGGACCAGGACGGTTCCTCCGACAGCCGGGCAACGAAGAGCTTGAAAGCATCGTGATGGAGGCCTTCCGCCGTGAGAAGCAGGACATCGGCCCACGCGACCATTGTCACTGGATCGTCCACTTCCCTATTCCATACCTCGATATCGCAGGGAAGCGAGGACAACACGCGGGATAGAACCTTCCCGTCGTTTCCGAACGGCGCCACCACGAGAAGCTGCTCGCGTTCGACACCCTGAGCCAGGGTCTCGGACATCACGATTCTCTGAGCTGACCCGCGTCGCCCTGGGTGAGCGACTCAGGAAGTTCATGGATCGAAAGTCCTTCGTCGGTAATCTCCAACCGGCGAATTTCGCGCGAATGGCGCCCATATCGCTTCTTGACCATCGAGATCGAACGCTCGATCGCCGCGCCCGCAACATATTGCCTCATCAGGATGATGTTGTCGGCGATGTAGCTCACGTCCACACCCACGCTTGGTTCGTACTGCAAGAAGCCCGACAGGTTCAGCGTCATCACGACCCCGACCTTGAGGCGCTTCAGCGCGCTGAGAAGAGCGGCGAACTGGACCATGGTCTGCTCGCCGTCCGGCAGCGTCTTGAAGAACCCCGTCAAGCTGTCGATGACGATCAGTCTGGCTCCCGCATCGACCTCGCGCGTGATCAAGTCGAAGAGCTGTCCTGGAGAGACCTCGGCCGGATCCTGGTGGAGGATCGTAATGTTGTCCCTGACATCATCGGCGCCGAGATCCATGCCGAGAGCCTTGGCGCGCTTCAGGAAGGCCTCTTCCAATTCTTCGAACAAAAAGAGCGCGCACCGATGGCCCTGCCGCGCGGTCTCCTCGCTGATCTTCGTCACCAGGATCGACTTGCCGACCCCGGCATTGCCCGAGATGAGCGTCGTGCCGTCGCCGGGCACCGAACCGCCGGCGAGAGCATCGAGCTCCGGCAAGCCGCTTTTGATCTCCCACTCGTCGCGCACGGCGCTTTGCCGGCGCGGAACCAAGCGTGGAAAGACATGCAAGCCGCCCGTTTGGATGGTGAAGTCATGATAGCCCTCGACAAAGGGGGCACCACGCATCTTGGCCACGCGCAGCCGGCGGTGGGCGATGCCGTAGTCGGGCGTACGCCAGTCGAGGTCGATGGCACCATGAGCAAGCAACTTGATCGACGTCGTCACCTCGGGCTCATCCTGGCCGTCGAGAAGAAGCGTCGTCGTCGCCGTTTCGGCAAGCTTCTTGTTCAGCTCCAGCAGACTGCGCCGGAACCGCAACAGCGACGTGCTGACCAGCCGAAGCTCCGACAGGCTGTCGACCACGGCGCGTTGAGGCGCGTTTTCGCGGATCGCGTTTTCGATCGTCCCCGTCAGCTCCTCCAGGTCCTCTTCCGAGGTATGCAGCACGGTCTGCACCTGGCTGTCCCCGCCTGCCGCGACGGGCATCAAGCTGACGATGGTAATGCCGGCGATGTCGAAGCCATGCGAAACGGCGGCGCCCCGCAACTCGTCTTCCGTCTGGCTCAGGGTGATGTAAAGAAGGTTCTCGTCCCCCGCCGCGCGGCCGGCAAGAAGGAATTGTAACGCCAGCGTGGTCTTTCCGGTGCCAGGCGCTCCAGAAACCACGTAGGTGTATCCGCTCGACAGTCCGCCGAGCAGGACGTTATCCAATCCTTCGACCCCAGTCTTTACTTGTTCCGACACGCTATTCCCTTTGCGTTTCTATCCAAACGCTCATCTTTAGGGGATCAGTTCCCTCGGCTCGCGATTGCGATGCTCGCTGTGGCAAGACAGCCTACGCACCACAAAGGTGTAGATAGATTCGTTTAACAGCCAGAAATAGTGGAATATATTGAGAGTCGGGCCAGCCGTTTTTCCAGACTCTAGCATCTTCTGCAAAGTCGATGCACCGGACGAATCGATAGCCGTCGTGCAATGCCGTCGCTCGAACCGGCGCCGGGGAGCGACAACGGCCTTATCGAAGCCGATCGGCCACAAACCGGATCGTCGCCGGTACCTGCCCTTGGGTCACAAACCCAGCCAGCGATGAACGGCTGCGACATCGTCCAGGCGGAATTGCCCGCAGGTCGGCGCGGCGCCAACCTTGATCGAGATGCCGCCCTGCGCCCGCACCCAGGCGAGCGCGTGCTCGTCGGTGACGTCGTCGCCGGCGAAGACCGGACGCCGACCCCGAAACGGCGAATGCTCCATCAAGGCGGCGATGGCCTTGCCCTTGTCGATGTCGGCGGGGTGGACTTCGATGATCCGCTTGCCGTCCATCACCACGAGATCGTCACGTCCGCCGACCGCCTGGCGCATGATGCGCTTGGCGGTCTCGTCGAGATCGGGCGCGGTACGGTAGTGCAGGACGAGCGCCGTGCCCTTGTCCTCGAAATTGAGGCGCGGCTCGTCGGCGATCGCCGCCCGGATCGCGGTGCGCGTCTCGTCCAGAACTTCGGGGGCCGCCATCAGCTCGGTCGCCCCGCCCGGGGTCAGCCGCCGTTCCAAGCCGTGCACGCCTGCCGCCGAAAAGCCGAGAGGAGCGAGAAATCGGTCGAGATCGACGATGCGCCGCCCACTCACCATGGCGAGCGCTCCGTTCAACTGCCCCTGCAAGACGCCGAGACGATCGACGATCTGGCGGTCCACGGCGACGCGGTCGGGATTGTCGACCATCTCGATCAGCGTGCCGTCGAAATCGAGGAACAGGGCGTCGCGCTCGGGATCGAGCGACGGAGGATGGCCGAGGTCGCCGGAGGTGGGATCGAAGGGCATGGCAGAATCCATCATTGCATCGGAAAAGTTCGGGAGGCCCCCGCAATCGAGGACCAACCGGAGCCCGGCCCTGGATTGCGAGCGGATCGGCCGCTAAGGAGAGCGGCGATCTGCGAATGGAAGGACACGGAGCGACCATGGAAACGCTCGACCCCGATCGTCCGGTGCGCGTGGCGCTTATCGGTTTCGGTTTCGTCTGCAAGACGTTCCATCTGCCGCTGATCACGGCGAGCGAGGGCTACGAGATCCGCGTGGTGGCCTCCAGCCGGCCGGAGGCGGTGCACGAGAGCCTGCCATCCGCGCTGGTGATCGCGGATGCGGCCGAGGCGGTGGCGCACCCCGAGATCGACCTGGTGGTGATCGGCAGCCCCAACGAAACGCATGCGCCGCTGGCTCAAGCCGCGTTGGCCGCCGGCAAGCACGTCGTCGTGGACAAGCCGTTCACGGTGACGTTGGCCGAGGCGCGGCATCTCGCCGACTGCGCCGAGCGAAGCGGCCGGGTTCTCTCGGTCTTTCAGAACCGGCGATGGGACAGCGACTTCCTGACCGTCAAGGCCGCGCTGGACGATGGAATGCTGGGCCAGCTCGCGCTCTTCGAGTCGCGCATCGACCGCTATCGCCCGACGGTGCGCGACCGCTGGCGCGAAGACGGCCGGCCCGGGTCCGGTCTGCTGGCCGATCTGGGGCCGCATCTCATCGACCAGGCCCTCGTTCTGTTCGGGCTGCCCGATTGCGTCGAGGCGGTCGTTCTCCGGCAGCGGCCGGGCGCCCTGAGCGACGACTTCTTCCGGGTGACGCTGCACTATGGCGCGCAGATGGTCGTGCTGCAGGCCGGATCGCTGGTTTCCGGCGGAAGCCCGCGCTTCGCTCTGCACGGCGAGGCAGCCAGCCTGATCAAGACCAAAGCCGATATCCAGGAGGACCAGCTTCGCGCGGGGGTGATGCCGGGTTCGCCAGGATGGGGGCATGATCCGGACGATGCCTGGCTGCATCTGGGTGCCAGCGGCGAGACGCGCCGCGTGGCGGCGGCACGGGGCGATCAACGGGGCTATTATGCGGCGTTGCTGAAAGCATTGCGGGGCAGTGGTGCGAACCCGGTGCCGCCCGAGCAAGGTGCGACCGTCATGGCGATCATCGAGGCCGCGCGGCGCAGCGAGGCCGAAGGCCGGCGTGTCGGGCCGGAATTGACTGCGGCCGAGCGTGCCGCCTGGGACCAGGCAGCGGCCTCGGTCGCGCCGTAGCCGCCGCCCCGATCGGGCTTGAAGCGGGGCCGTCACGGACGGCCCCGCGGGTCTTCGATCCTCATGCGGCCAGGGCTTCGGCCACCTGCGGCGCATCGTCCCCGACGATGAGCTGGTAACTGCCGTTGCCGAGAGTGGCGATGGCGCGCACGCCGGCCGCCTTGGCCTTGGCCTGATCGAACTTCCTCGAATCGGCCACCTCGACCCGGATGCGGCTGCCGGCGACGGCCTCGTAGGAGACGAAGTTCTCCCGTCCGCCGAGTGCCTCGATCAATGCCTGCGCCTTTTCGACCGACAGGGCCGTGGGCGCCGCCGCAGCGTTGAAGTTCGCCGCGCCGGGGGTCGGCACCGGGCCCTGCGCCATGCTGCCGTGGCTGGTGCGCAGATATTCTTCCATGTCGGTCTTCATGTTCTCCGACTGGGTGCCGAAGATCACCTGCAGGCCCTGGCCGACGACCATCACGCCGGCCGCCCCCATCTCCTTGAAGGTCGCCTGATTGACCTTGCCGATATCGGCGACGCCGACGCGAAGCCGGGTGATGCAGGCGTCCAAATTGGTGATGTTGCCGGCGCCGCCGAAGGCATCGACGAGCTGGCGGGCGACGGCGAAGCGATCGCTGGCGTCGGCATTCGCGGCCGCAACGCTGACGGTCTCGTCCTCGCGACCCGGGGTCTTCAGGTTGAAGCGGCGGATGGCGAAGGTGAAGACGCCATAGTAGATCGCGGCATAGATCGGGCCGAGGATCAGCGTCATCCACCAGTTATGAGCGTTGCTGCCCAGCGCGTTGAAGATCAGGAAGTCGATGCCACCCTGGGAGAAGGTGAACCCCATGTGGATGTCGAGGGTGTTGGCGATGAACTGCGTCGAGGCCGCCAGCACCGCATGGATGCCGTAAAGCACCGGTGCGACGAACAGGAACGAGAACTCGATCGGCTCGGTGATGCCGGTGAGGAACGAAGTCAGCGCGGCCGAGATCATGATGCCACCGACGCGCACCCGATTTTCCGGCTTGGCGCAGCGCCAGATGGCGAGCGCGGCGGCCGGCAGGCCCCACATCTTGAACAGGAAGGCGCCCGACAGGATGCCGGCGGTCGGATCGCCCGCGAAGAAGCGGTTGATGTCGCCATGCACGACTTCGCCGGCCGCGTTGGTGTAGGAGCCGATCTCGAAGAAGAACGGCACGTTCCAGATGTGATGCAGGCCGAAGGGAACCAGCAGACGTTCCACGAAGGCATAGATGGTAGCGGCCGTGCGCGGATCGTTGTCCGCCGCCCAGTGCGAAAACACGTCGATGCCGCTCTGGATCGTCGGCCACACGAGCGACAGCACGCCACCCAGGACGATCGCCGCGAGACCTGTGACGATCGGCACGAAGCGCTTGCCGGCGAAGAAGCCGAGATAGGGCGGCAGCTGAATGCGGTAGTAGCGGTTGAACATCACAGCGGCGAGGATGCCGACGATGATGCCGCCGAACACGCCGGTCTGCATCGAGGGCATGCCCAGCACCTCGACCGGCTCGGCGCCCAGGATCGGCGCGACAACGCCCATGGTGGCGAGCATAACGACAAAGCCGACCACGGCGGCGACGGCCGCCACGCCGTCGTTCTTGGCAAGGCCGAGAGCGACGCCCACGGCGAAGATCAGCGGCAGGTTGTCGAACACGGCGCCGCCGCTCTTGGCCATCACCGCCGAGACGATCGAGGGCATCCAGGAGAAGTCGGACGCGCCGATGCCGAGCAGCAGGCCGGCCACTGGCAGCACGGCGACAGGCAGCATCACCGCCTTGCCGACCTGCTGCAGGATTCCAAATGCAGACTTGAACATGATGGGTCCTCCTCAGACCTCGGGCCAAGCGGCCGCCACAAGGGCGCGCACGGCTTCACCCGATTCACATTTCAGGGCTTCCTGGGCGATCTCGACGCAGCGCTTCTTGTCGAGCGTGCGAACGAACGCTTTGATTTCAGGGATCGCGCCGGCCGTGGCCGACAGTTCGGTGACGCCGAGACCGATGAGTATCGGCGCGGCGAGCGGGAACGAGGCAAGCGAGCCGCAGACGCCGACCCATTTGCCGTGCGCTTCGGCGCCCTCGACCGCCAGGGCGATCAGCCGCAGCACCGCCGGATGAAACGGATCGAGCTGGTCGGCCAGATTCGAGCTCATCCGGTCGATGGCGAGCGTATACTGGGTCAGGTCGTTGGTGCCGACGGAGAAGAAGTCGGCCTCGGCCGCGAACCGCTCGGCGGTGAGCGCCGCGGACGGCACTTCCACCATGATGCCGACCTCGATCGGCACGGTGCGGCCGAGCGCCTGCATTTCGGCATCGACGACGCGGCGGACCCTGCGCAGATCCTCCAGCGTCGCCACCATCGGCAACAGGATCTTCGCCTGGCCGAACGGTTCGACCCGCAGGATGGCGCGGATCTGCGTCTTGAGCAGGTCGGGCTGCCACAGGCTCATGCGCACGCCGCGCATGCCCAGCGCCGGATTTTCTTCCTCCGGCAGGCCGACATAGGGCACGTCCTTGTCGGCGCCCGCGTCGAGCGTGCGGATGATCAGCGGCCGTCCTTCGAGGCCCGTGGCAATCGCCTGGTAATGGCCGAGCTGCTCGTCCTCGCTCGGTGCCGTGGCCCGGTCGAGGAAGAGGAACTCCGAGCGCATCAGCCCGCAGCCTTCCGCGCCGTTCACCACCGCCGGCGCCACATCGTCTGGACCGCCGAGATTGGCGACGACCTCGATGGGCGTGCCATCGGCCATGACGCAGGGCTCGTGACTGGCCGCGCGTCCCGCCTCCAGGCGCGCACGGCGCCGCTCGACGTTGGAGCGGGCCGAAGCCAGTTCGTCGGCCGGCGGGTTGACCTGGGCGACGCCCTTGTCGGCGTCGAGGATCACCGTATGCCCATCGGGCACGCGAAGCGCGGCGCTTCCGGCCGCGACGATGGCCGGAATGCCCTTGCTCGCCGCCAGGATCGAAACGTGAGCCGTGGTGCCGCCTTCGGCGAGCACGATGCCGGCGATCTTCGCAGTATCGAACTGGGCAAATTGCGAGGGCAGGATATCGGCCGCGAACAGGACGCTGCCGTGGCCGAGATCGCTCGGGCCGCTCGACTGGCCGAGGAGGACGGCCAGCACCTGATGGCGGATGTCTTCCAGATCGGCCACCCGCTCGGCCAGGACCTTGTTGCCGAGCTGGCGCAAAGCGTCGATCTGCTGGTCGACGGCGGTCTTCCAGGCGAAGGCCGCACTCTTGCCATCGCGGATCAATCGCTCCGCACCGCTGCGCAGATCGGGGTCTTCGACGAACGACAGGTGAGCCGCCATGATCTCGGCCTGCTGGCCGGTACTCGAGGCCATGGTGTGCCGGATCGTCTCGGCGGTCGCGGCGAGCGCCTGCTGCAGGGCAGCGAGTTCCGCCTCGATGCCGGCGCCTTCCTCTTCGACGTCGAACTGCTGGACTTCGACGCGCACCGTGGTGCCGACGGCCAGGCCGGGCGAGGCCGTCATGCCGCGGAGCGACAGGGCTTCGCCTTCTCCAAGCGGCACGGCCGCACCGAGTGCCGGGGCGTCCGGCGCTTCCTGCGTTGTCTCGGGTTCCCGTGTGGTCCCCCCTTCCTCGCCGGCGGCACCAAGCCTGTCAGCGATGGCGCGCACAGTCGCCTCGGCGTCGGCACCCTTGGCTTCGATGGTCAGAACGTCGTCGAACTGGGCGCCAAGCAGCATCAGGCCCACCGGGCTCGCCGCACTCGCCGTGCGATCGCCGAAGCGGATCATCACCTCCGAGGAGGCGGCCTTGGCGATCTCGGCAATCAAACCGGCTGGGCGGGCATGAATGCCGTGGGGATCACGGATCCGGGCGCTCATCCGGAACGCCGGTCCGGAGGCCGCCGCCGCCGCCGTCGAGCCGGCCGCGACCGGAACGATCTGCGACAAGATTTCGCCAGCCCCGACGACGCGGTCGGGGGCCGGTTGCGAGAGCGAGAACTCTTCGCCGTTCGTCAGAACGATCGGCACGACGAGGCTTCTTACCAACTGCGCCAGGACGTCCATGTCGAAGCTGATCAGCGGATCGCCGGTCTTGACCTGGTCGCCCTCGGCCACATGGGCAGTGAAGCCCTCGCCTTTGAGGCCCACCGTGTCGAGCCCGAGATGCATCAGCACTTCGGCACCGTTGGCCGCCTTCAGCGTCACGGCATGGCGGGCGCGGTGCAGCGACGTCACACTGCCGTCAAACGGCGCCCTTAAGGTCGCTTCCGTCGGGTCGATGGCAAAACCGTCGCCCAGGATGCGGCCGCTGAACACCGGGTCCGGAACCTCCGTGATCGGCATCAGCCAGCCGGCGAGAGGCGCCTTGAGGTCGAGCGCTCCCATCGTATCCGCCAGGGACGAGCCGGCGGACACGGCCTTTACTTTCTGGTCCATGTCTTCCTCTTGAATTATCGGGCCGCCGGCTTATGGTCGCCTCTGCCAAGATTCGACGCAGCGCCCGCCCGTTGTTTTCAGAACCTCTGCAACATCTTCGGGTCGATCAAACTCCTTCAAAATTCCACGCCGTGCCTGCAATCCGTCAGGCGGGACGGCGGGGCGGTTGAGCACTGTCTCGAAAAACCAGATCGACAGGACGAACCTCCTGCAGATCTCTGATGTCCGCGCCGTCTGCCAACGCGTTCGCCAACTCGGCCACGCGCTGTCCGGCGGCACGCACCGAAGCAACGGTGGCGGTCAACGACGGCTCGAAGGATTCCGGCCGGATCATCGCCAGTCCGTCGTCATGGGCGACCACCGAAATGTCGGTTCCCACCGACAAACCGCCATCGCGAATGGCACGAACGCATCCCGCCGCCAGATACATGCTGGCACAGACGAAGGCGGTGGGGCGGCGCTCGGCCTCCAGAAGCCGCCGCGTCCCGCGATAGGCCGCCTCTTCGGTCATCGCGCCGGTGACCATCAGGTCGTCCGGCACCGGCAAGCCACCTTTCGTGAACGCGGTCAGCCAGCCCACATGGCGATGCTCGGCGGCGGTAAAGCGCGTGTCGCCGTTGATCAACGCGACCTCGCGATGGCCGAGGCCGATCAGCAGCTTGGTGGCGCGATGGAAGCCGCCCTCGTTGTCGATGTCGAGATAGGCATAGGGAATCGTGCTGGCGGTGCGGCCGAAGGCCACCATCTGAAGCCCGAGATGCGACAAAAGCCGGACGCGCAGGTCCTCGACCTCGAGATCGCCCAGGATCATCACGTCGACGGCCTTGCTGCGCGCCAGGCGCCGGTAGGACGCCTCCTCGCCATCGAAGGCGGACGAGACGAACAGGTCGCGCCGGCATTGGACGGCGCCGTCGGCCACCCCGGCCACGAATTCGGCGAAAAGCGGATCGGCGAAGGGATTGTCGGCGATGGGAAACATGATGCCGAGCGCGCCCGTGCGTCCGGTAGCCAGACGCTGGGCGTTGGCATTGGGCGCGTAGTTGAAGCGCCGGGCTGCCTCGATCACCCGATTGCGGGTTTCCTCGTTGACGTCCGAAAAGCCGTTGAGCGCGCGGCTGACCGTCGTTTTCGACAGACCGAGATGCTGGGACAGTTCCTTGAGATTCATCGTCTCGGCCACCCGCAAGCGATGGCGGACGATCGGCGAAGCGCGCCGCCGAGGCTCGTCGCCCCGGGCCAGGCCCTCGTTTCTCCCCGCGTCGCTTCCATCGTGCCTCCCGCAGCACTTATCGCAAAGAGCGCCTCCTCCTTGCCACAATGACCAAATAGCAAAATCCAAACCGGTTTGGAAGACGCCGGCCCTTAAGGGGCCTTACGCGGTTCAGGCCCGCGTTTTCGCCGGTTGCTTGGGATCGAGCCCTTAGGAGCGTCAATTTTACGCAGGCATTCCAAGGAAATAACCGAAGTGCAGCGCGATTAACCCCACATCCCTCTCCCTCAAGTCGCCTGTCGGCGGCCGATAGGGTTATCGGAACAAGAGAAAACCGCCGTCCCAAATCGCTTTGGGTGTCAGATAAGCGGTTTTATCGGAGCCTTGGCGCTCAACACCGGCGAACTGCAAAGGTTCTGACAGTCTGGACGGGTTCAGCGTTGCCGAAAAGCGCCATGCGGACGAAGCGACACGATCATACCAGGCCGCCCTATGGTCGAGCGTGGCGATGACCATCAAGCGGCAATGGTCTCGGACGAGTATGAGCTGACGACTGGCTAACGGGCGCGGCGAAGCGGTCGCACGTGTCGTCAGGACGGACACGTGAAAAATGGTGGGCCCGGAGGGACTCGAACCCCCAACCAAGCGGTTATGAGCCGCCGGCTCTGACCAATTGAGCTACAGGCCCAGCCTCCCTGCCCTAGCCGAAACCACGCCGCGCCTCAAGATTCGAATGACCGCGCGGTTCTTTTGCGGATCGAGCAGCCGGACGGCTCGTCTTTGCCGCATTCCGGTGGCAGAGCCGGTGCACATTCCCATTGGAGAGCCGACTTTATGCGCACCACACTTTCCCGTCTTGTCGGATGCTCGCTGCTGGCCGTGGCCCTGGCCGGTCCGGTCTTGGCGCAGGAGCGGCTGGCCCCAACGGAGGCCCGCGTCGCCGCCAAGCCGGTCGAGCCGGGCCGGATCTCCGTCGGCGCCACCGGCGAGGCGACCGCCCAGCCGGACATGGCGATGACCAGCTTCACGGTGCTGCGCGAGGGCGAAACCGCCCGGGCGGCCCTCGACGCGGCCAATGACGCCATGGCCGAGGTGATCGCCGGCATGAAGGATCTCGGCATCGAGGCGCGCGACCTGCAGACCTCCGGCTTCTCGATCGATCCGCAATATCGCCAGGAAGCGCCGAGCAGCGAGGGCACCCGCAACCCGCCGCAGATCGTCGGCTACGAGGTTCGCAACAGCCTGTCGGTGCGTGTGCGCGATCTCGGCCAACTCGGCACCGTGCTCGACAAGGCAGTCACGCTCGGCGTCAACCAGGGCGGCAATATCAGCTTCCTGGTCGCAGATTCGGATGCGACCGAACAGGCGGCACGGCGGGACGCTGTGACCAAGGCGCGGGCGGCCGCCCAGACGCTGGCGGAAGCGGCGGGCGTGACGCTGGGCCGGGTGATGACCATCAACGAAGGCGGCGGCCCGGTCATGCCGATGCCGATGGAGCGCGCCACGTTCGCGATGGCGGCCGACGCCAAGGCCAGCGTGCCCATCGAAACCGGCGAAAACACCGTGCGCGTCAGTGTCAACGTGGTTTTCGAGATCGAACAGTAACGCGTCGCGAAGCCACCGGCGGTTCGAACGCCATCGGGCCGCTATCCGGATTGCGGCCCCTCTTTCCTCAATGCCGAAGGGCGCGGCGACCGGAAGGCCACCGCGCCCTTTTTTGCGTGCGTTTGGATCGACCGGCTCAGCGCATGCCGATGACCGGGCAACCCGGCGCCTGGGCGAAGCGCACCATGGCGCGGTGGCCCCAGCGGCGGCCGGACACCACCACCGAACGGTGGTCGCTGCGCCGGACGTGGGCGCGGTCGATTCCCATCCAGCGCGCCTTGCGAACGGCCGTGTGCGGCGAGCAGGCAGCCCGGCGATCGCCGCGACGCGCGTCGTGATCGCGGCCGCCGCGCCATTTTTGATAGTGGCCACGGTCGCGGTCATGACCACGGTACTCGACGGTGATGTGCGACTGGCCGCGCTCGGCGGCAGCGGCCGGAGCGGCGGTCATGGCGGCGGTGCCGGCAACGAGGGCGGCGGCGAGGCAGGCGGTGCGGGCGAAGCTCTTGAACATCGGTCTCTCTCCTTCGGGTTCGCGTCCGGCCGGGCCGGCGATGCGAGAATGAGGAGACCTTAGGAGGGACGACCTGAACCGATGCGGAAGACGGCGTTCATCGCCGGTTCAGGCCAGCGGGACGGCCGGCATGTGGGATGGAGAAGGCTTAGCGGCCGGCAAGCGCCGCTCGCAACGCGGCCTGGTCGAGATAGGTGGTGACGCGCGAGATTCGTCCGTCGTCGATCTCGAAAAATTGGGCGGCGGGAACGGCATAGCGCTGGCCTTCCGCCTCGGGCAGCCCGTCGTGGGTCGAGAGATAGTCGCCGCGCAGGGTGAACTCGATGGCCGCCCGCGTACCGCCTTCGGCGGTGAAGACCACGACGTCCTCCATCCGCTCGCGAAAGAACCGCGCACGATGGGCCAGAGCGTCGCGAAACGCCCTGGGCCCAATCTGCCGGCCGCCCTCGCCCGGATCGTAGGCCACATCGCCATCGAGCAGGCCGATCAGGCCGCTCCAGTCGCTGGCGTTGAAGGCCTCGACATAAGCCCGCACCAACTCGCCGCTCGCCTGTTCGCTCATCGTCCTCACCTTTCCGCCGTCCGGCCACTTACGGACCGACGGTGATGATGGCGTCGCGCCACAGTGTTTCAAGCTCGGTCCGGCGCCCAGGCCGGCTATCATTCGACCCCGAACACCTCGGCGCAACGCGAGAAGCTGAAGCCCTGACCGTCGGTGTCGCGGCTGGTGCGGATCGAGGTGATGATGCCGTCGGCGTTGGTGGCGATCTGTGCCTCGCAGCCGAGCTGCTCGGTGCGCGCGGGGCTGACCAGAACTTGGCCCGGCGGCACATAAGGCGCCGGGTCGCTGCCGATGTTGATGACGGTGCGCGGACCGTCCTTGGCGTGCTTCTTCTCCGACTCGGTCATCGGCCGGTACTGGGCGGCGATGCTGCGCTCCGTGTCGCCGCCGCGCCAAGTATAGATCGTGCCGCCGTCGTTCAGGGCGAATTGGCTGGCGGGCGGGCCGTATTGGGCGAAGAACGCATCGCTCGGCTGCCCCATCCATTGCGACTGGATCGCCAGATTGGCGTCCTCGGTCGTCGTGCAGCCGGTCAACACGGCGGCGCACAGCACTCCTCCGATGACGATTCGCGTAAAGCGCATGCAGCCCCCCTCTCGAACGGTATGACCTGCGCCTTTACCTTAGGGAAGGTTCTGCGACAATGTCGCACGGGCCGTGAAGGGAATCGAGCTGTGGAAAGGCGCCGATCCCGACACAAAAGCATCACAAGCGATCGGCCCGCTCGGCGGCGCTGGGCTGGCGGCCAGCGCGTTCCGCCTCAACCGGCTTCCGTCTCTCGGAACCATCCGGCTGTATCGTCGAGCCGCGCCAAAAGCTGCTGCGGCGTCATGTCGTCGTAGCCGCCGACATAGAGGTAGCGATTGCGCACGAAGCGCAGGAAATCGCCGCGCAACGCCTCGTCCGGCTGCCAGGCGCTCAATCCGGCGATTGCCTCGCGCAGGTCGTCAAAGGATCGCGCGTGGCGCACGATGCCCTCCACGTTGTAGCAGGCGATCCCAAGCGTGATGACGGTCTTGCCGAGCAGCACGCCCTCGATGCCGACGGTCGAGTTGATCGTCAGCACGGCCTGCGCCCCTTCGATCAGGTCGCCCGTCACCCGGTCGTTGAAGAAGCGGATGCGCGGATGCGGCACGACCTCGCGCTTCAGCGAGCGGCGGAAGCTCGGATGCTCCTTGATGACGAAGGTCACGTCGGCGATCTCGCCCGCCAGGCGCTCCAGCAGCCGATAGAAGGCGTGCATGCTGGGCACCCAGGGCGACAGATTGCGGATCTGCATGTCGCTCGGCACCTGGAACGGCACGAACACATAGCGCTCCGGCAGTGCCTCGCCGCTGGTGTCGTCGGGCTTCAGCTTGGGCGTGCGGCGGTTGAGCGACCGATCGCCGATCTCGGGGCCGAACGCGGCCGCATGCTCGCGATAGAAGCGCGGCTCGCGCGGCACCGAGTTGTTGCCGTTGATGCCCTTGGGGTCGACCTGCAGCGTGCCGGGAAAGAAGCCGCCCTCGAAATAGAGCCGCTTCAGCCCCGCCTCGTCCGCGTGCAGCGCCAGCACGTTCTGCGGCACCAGCGAGCCGTTGTAGATCAGGCAGGCCGTGTAACCCTTTGCCGCGGTCCGCCGCCGGAGTTCGTTCAGGAGCAGCATGGCGCGCAAGGCGACGCTGCGGCGATAGAACGCCGCCACCGGTGCCCATTCGTAAGGACCCGGGACGGCGATGCGGCGCCGCGCCAGATTCTCCTCGGCCAGTGACGCCACTTTCGGCGGCACGCGCCCGAACAGGCCCCGCGCGAGGGTGCGGACCAGACCGCCCAACCCCGCCCTCGCCTCTAGCTTGAGCAAGGCGCCGAGCTTGACGGGCACGGTATCGGACACCGCCATGACGGCGTCGGAAAAGCGCGGACCGTGATCGAGGCGCAGGAAGCGGAGAGTTCCAGCTTCGGTCGCCACGTCAGCCCCTCGGCCCATCCCGATCGTCTCCGTTGCCGCTGCGCCCGCCATCACCGACCATTATCTCGAATTCGTCGGCGCCGGGATAGCGAGTTTGAAAGGTGAAGGACAGGCCCGCCTCTTCAACGACAGCGAAGGGGAGCGATTTTCAGGCCAATGTCGTTCGCTCTATCGTCGATCTTTGCTCCCGAAACCGAAAGCCGAGACGACAGTGTGCCCATCGGGCCGGACGTCGGCGACGATTGCGCTCCGGTCGCGTTGAGGCCGTTCGGCACGCTATGCTCCTCCGCTACCCGCCCTTCTCTCGGACCCCCACGATCGACCGAACCCGGAGTGCTCAAAAAGCGACAAGGCGGACCGCCAGAGCCACGGGGATCGGCAGGGTCAGCAAGGTCCACCATTGGCGCCGACGGCGGATCGCCTCGCCGATGGCGACGACGTAAACGACCAAGAGGAAAAGGGTAATGCCGAAGAGGCCATCGTTCGTAGCTTCGAACCGGGCTCGCATGAGCAATGCGGCCATGACGCCGGTGCACAGAAGCACTCCTGCTGCCGGCCCATTTCGGACGGACATCCTTCTCGGCTGGGCCGCCGCGGGAGACACGTCCTCCATGATCGCCTTCGCGATCTCGTAGTCCTTGGCGCGAACCTTGACCGGAATGCCGCCCATTTGGATCGGTCGCCGTTGCGGCAGCGCTGCGGTCGGGCCGTCGACATGGGCGAAAATGCCGTAGGCTTGAAGCTTGGATGCGAGGACCAAGGCCTCGCTGTTCCGTTCGAAGATTTCGAGATTGACCAGGCGCTCGTCCATACGATCCGACTTCTCGATTTCACCCCTTGGTGTTTGATGCCGTACGTCGACCAGAAGCGAACATCGACACCTGGACCAGACGAGATGTTGGCAGCAGCGCCGCGACCATAAATGCGGCGATCACGCTAGTTGGCGGGAGCGACCGTGAGGACGGACCGCCGGTTCCGCAATCGCTCGGCCAGAGCGTCGGTCGCCGCCGAACTTTCCAATCCGCCAAAGCTCAAAGTCCCACCGTCCAACGGCGTTTGGATGAATGGCGTGACAACCACTTCACCGTCCACCAGCACCCTGATCGGTTGTTGCACGTGGGCATAGGTGAACTCGGCAAACGCTCTCGTACTCTCGCGATCCAATCGGACAAAAACCCTCCATTCCTGCATGGCGTCGTCATACATCGGTCGAGCGTCCGCGACCGAAAGCTCGAGGCTTTGGGCCAAGGTTTGAAACGGACAAAAGCCTGCGATGAAGAAGGCGGCGAATAGGCAGCGCATGCGCATGGCGGGGGTACTCCGGCGTAGTCGTCCGCAAATAAACGCGCAGAGGAGCAGAGCGAGCGAAACAGCAGGCGGCCATCGCCATCCGGCATGCCGAAACTTGGGCAATTCCTCATTTCAGCTCGCCTCGCCGAAAGGAAGGCTCGGACCGCGACTTAACCGCCTGCCGTTAGTCGAACAGCTTGTCGCCCTGCTCGTCGATGACCTGACGGGCCTTGCGCAACGCGGCGCCGGTGGCTTCGTCTTCGCTCTGGAAGAGGTCGGCGCGGATCAGGCGGTGGGACTTCGTCTCGCCGCCGATCTCCTTCTGGATCATTGCGGCGAGGCGGAACTGGCCTCCCTCGCGCATCGGCTGGGCGGCGATGGAAAAGCCGTTGTAGTCCTCCGTCGCGGTCGCGCGTGGTGCGGACGACGTCTCGCCGCCACCGCCAAACAGCTTTTTCAGGAAGGACATCGGCTCAACTCCCACGCTTGGCGGCTAGGCCGCCCGTTCACCACGGCGGCGGCCACCGGTCGTCATCCGGGCCCCAGTCGTCATCCTCGGGCTCCGTCCCGAGGATCCAGATCATCCCCGAAAAACTGTGCTTTCCGGCGACGGCCCGACCGGCGCCACCTAAAACTGGACCCTCGGGCCGGAGCCCGAGGGTGACGTCGAGAACGGGCTCTTCCGTTCCGAAATTCTCCGCACGCTGCGACGGACGCCGCAACAGGCGGCACTAGCTGTCCAGGAAGCTCCTGAGCTTGCGCGAACGGCTCGGATGCTTGAGCTTCCGGAGCGCCTTGGCCTCGATCTGGCGGATGCGCTCACGCGTCACCGAGAACTGCTGGCCGACCTCTTCCAGCGTGTGGTCGGTGTTCATGCCGATGCCGAAGCGCATGCGCAGCACACGCTCCTCGCGCGGGGTGAGCGAGGCGAGGACGCGCGTCGTCGTCTCGCGCAGATTCGCCTGGATCGCCGCGTCGATGGGCAGCACCGCGTTCTTGTCCTCGATGAAGTCGCCGAGATGGCTGTCTTCCTCGTCGCCCACCGGCGTTTCGAGGGAGATCGGCTCCTTGGCGATCTTCAGGACCTTGCGGACCTTTTCCAGCGGCATCGCCAGCTTTTCGGCCAACTCCTCCGGGGTCGGCTCGCGGCCGATCTCGTGCAGCATCTGGCGCGAGGTCCGGACGATCTTGTTGATCGTCTCGATCATGTGCACCGGAATGCGGATGGTGCGGGCCTGGTCGGCGATCGAACGGGTGATCGCCTGGCGGATCCACCACGTGGCGTAGGTCGAGAACTTGTAGCCGCGCCGGTACTCGAACTTGTCCACCGCCTTCATCAGGCCGATGTTGCCCTCCTGGATCAGATCCAGGAACTGCAGGCCGCGGTTGGTGTACTTCTTGGCGATGGAGATGACGAGACGAAGGTTCGCCTCCACCATCTCCTTCTTGGCGATGCGGGCCTCGCGCTCGCCCTTCTGCACCATCGAGACGATGCGGCGGAACTCGGTGATCTCCAGGCCCGTCTCGGTGGCGAGGCTCTGGATCTCCTGGCGCAGGTTCTTGATGCCGTCCTTCTCGCTCTGGACGAACTTGAGCCAGCCCTTGCCGGACAGATTGGCGATGTGACGCGTCCAGTTGGGATCGAGCTCGGAGCCCTGATAGTTCTTCAGGAAGTCCTCGCGCTTCACCCCATAGCTTTCGGCGAGCCGCAGCAACCGGCCCTCATTGCCGACGAGACGCTTGTTGATGTCGTAGAGCTGGGCGACCAGGGCGTCGATACGGTTCTGGTTGAGAGACAGGCTCTTGACCGCCGTGATCAGGTCTTCCTTCAGCTTCTTGTAGCTGCGCTCCTGGCTCGGCGACAGCGTACCTTGGGCGGCCAGCCGGTTCTCCACCTGCTGGTCCTGCAGCTTGCGCAGGCGACGATAGGAGTCGGCGATCAGATCGAAGGTCGCCATCACCTGAGGCCGGATCTCGGCCTCCATCGCCGCCAGCGACAGCGAATTCTCGAAATCGTCGTCGTCCTCGTCGTCGCTGGAGCCTTCGCCCTCGGCTTCGCCGTTCTCGCCGTTCGTAGCCTGACGCGGCTGTTCGGCTTCGGGGGCAGCGGGAGCCGCAGGCGCCGGCGCGGGCGTGCGCGCCTCCGGGCCGGCGTAGGTTGCCTCGAGGTCGACCACCTCGCGCAACATGATGTTGCCTTCGTTGAGCTCGTCACGCCAGATGATGATGGCCTGGAACGTCAGGGGGCTTTCGCAGAGACCCGCGATCATGGTCTCGCGGCCGGCCTCGATGCGCTTCGCGATGGCGATCTCGCCCTCGCGCGACAGCAATTCGACCGCACCCATCTCGCGCAGATACATGCGCACGGGATCATCGGTCCGGTCGGCCGCCTCGCGCTTGGGCGCCGTGGCAACGGCGCCGCCACTGCCACCGAGTTCGGCGACATCGGTGCCGGTCTCGTCGGAGGAGTCTTCCGTGTCCTCCTCTTCGCCCTCTTCCACCACGTTGATGCCCATGTCGTTGAGCATCGCCATGATGTCCTCGATCTGCTCCGAGGTGACGTCCTCGTTGAGCAGCGAGTTCAACGTGTCCATGGTCACAAAGCCGCGCTTCTTGGCGGCCTTGATCATCTTCTTGACGGTATCATCCGAAAGGTCGAGCAGGGGACCGTCCGGGGTCTCCGGGCGCTCTTCCACTGCCGCTTCGCTTTCGTCGACCTTTGTCGCCATGGATATCTTTCCCCAATTCACGCCTCGTGCCGGACTGGGACAAGGACAATGCCGATCCCCACTCGCAGCCGTCGGCGCGGACCGCAACCGTTTGCTTACCCACTCATTTTCGCCTGGGCCAAACGCCGGTCCACTATTCAAGGCGCCCTGTTAAAAGGCGCAGTTTTCCCGTATTTCAAGATCGTTAGCCGCAAAAACGGCGTCTGGTCCGATTTTGCATCGAAAGTCAAGCGCCAGTCTCGATTCCAGACCCTGAAAGACGAAATTGCCGCACTGATCGCAGGAAAAGGTTATAGTCAGGTCAATAGGCTTTCGCCGATCGCCCCGACAGGACACCGAACCCGTCGATCAGCGCTTCCATTCCGCCAAGACTTTCGATCTCTCGCTTGATTTCGATCATGTTGGCATAGGCCGCCTCGGAGACGGACGGGTCCGCCTCACCGACATCGGAAACCGCCACACGCAGGGCTTCCTCGGCCAATTCCAACTCCTTAGTTAATAAGCGAAATCTGTGGTGCAAGTGGAGCGCCTGACGGATCGCCTCGCGCGCGTCCTCGAGCGCCGCGTCGGCGAGCGCCGGCCAGAAGCGCAGGTACCGCACCCGCTGCTCATGGGCATTGAAGACATCGATGAGGCCGCGCCGCTCCACCTCGGCCAGAAGCGCATCGCGATCGGCCGGCGAGCGCTCGGCGTAGATGTCGAGCACGCAGGAACGCAGCCGCGCGAGGTCGCCGGCCGGCAGGTCGAGATCGGCGAAATGGTCGAAGGCCTCGTGGAATAGGATCGGATGGTTGATGAAGCCGATGACGATCGCCACCGCACGGCCGGAGGGATGGGCCGTCGTCTCCCGCCGCACCAGGCCCGAGCGGCTGAGCCGATCGGAGATCGGGGTGCGCCGCGACGGGCCGCCATGCCGGTTCGACGCGGCCGGCCGGCGCGTCTCGAACCGGTCGGAACGGCCGCGACGCGGTTCCGGCGCGGGACCGAAAAAGCCGCGCAGCCGCTCGTCGACGTCCTGCAGATAGTGACGCCGCACGCTCTCGTCGCCGATCTGGCGGGTCAGCGTCTTCAGCCGCTGCTCCAGGTCGGCACGGCGCTCGGGCGTGTCGAAGATGCCTCCGGCCGTCTCGCGCATCCATAAGAGGTCGGCCAGCGGTCGGGCCTCGGCGATCACTTCGGCAAAGGCCTGCGGACCGTCGGCGCGCACCAGATCGTCGGGATCGCGGCCGTCTGGCAAGAGCGCAAAGCGCAGCGAGTGGCCCGGTTTCAGGAGCGGCAGCGCCAGATCGGCCGCGCGGTGCGCCGCCTTCAGCCCGGCGGCATCGCCGTCGAAGCAGAGCACCGGTTCGCCGGTGTCGCGCCACAGCAACTCCAGCTGCCGGTCGGTCAGCGCTGTGCCGAGCGGCGCCACCGCATGGTCGAAGCCGGCCTGGGCGAGCGCGATGACGTCGACATAGCCCTCTACGACGATCAGCGTTCCGGCGTTCCGGGCCGCCCGGCGCGCGCGGGCGTGGTTGTAGAGAACGGTGCCCTTGTGGAAGACCTCGGTCTCCGGCGAATTCAGATATTTCGCCGGTACGCCGGCCGACAGCGCCCGCCCGCCGAAGGCGATCACCTTCTCGTGGGTGTCGAGGATCGGAAACATGATGCGGTCGCGAAACCGGTCGTAGGAAACCGCGATGTCGGGACCGTGCACCACCAGGCCGGCCGCTTCGATCTCCTCCTTGCCGATGCCCTTGTCGGCCAGAAAGCCCTTCAGCCGGTTGCGGGCATCGGGAGCATAGCCGAGGCCGAAGGTCTTTTGCGTCTGCGGATTGAGCCCGCGATCACGCAGATAGGCGCGCGCCTTGGCGCCCTCGGCCTCCTGCAAGCTGCCGCGAAAGAAATCGGCCGCCAGCCGTAGCGCGTCGAGCAGCGTCGCGCGCTTTTCGTCGCGCTCGCGGGCTTGGCTGTCCTGCGCCGGCATGGGCAGCCCGGCTTGCGCCGCCAGCCGCTCGACCGCTTCGGGAAAGGACAGCCCCTCCGCCTCGGTCAGGAAGCGAAAATGATCACCCGACACCCCGCAGCCGAAGCAATGATAGCGGCCCTTGGCGTCCTCACAGTGGAACGAGGGCGTCTTTTCGCCGTGGAACGGGCAGCAGGCCCACCAATCGCCCTTCGAAGGCTGCGACTTGCGGCGATCCCACGTCACGCGGCGGCCGATCACGTCAGAGATCGGCACGCGCTCGCGAATGTCGTCGAGAAAGCTGTTGGAAAATCTCATGAGGGTGCGTTAGCACGAAAGTGCCTCTCCCCGCCGCGATTTAAATTTCTCCACATCGATCCACAGGCCCCAGCGGCAATGGCTGCATGGCTGCCCTCACCACAAGAAGGGGAGACAGCCTGTCTATGGGGGCCTAAAGAGTCGCCTTACTCACGCAGTGCGGTTCCCCACCGCGACGTCCTGCTTGATATGGACCTTCCCATGCTTCCTGCCCTCACCGCCATCTTCGCCTGCCAACTGATCGGCGAACTCGTCGCCGCGGCCACCGGCCTGCCGCTGCCGGGACCGGTCATCGGCATGGTCATCCTGTTCACCGCTCTGGTGATTCGCGGTCGCGTTCCGATCGAGATCGAGCGGGCGTCCGCCGGCTTGCTGGCGCACCTCACCCTGCTCTTCATCCCCGCCAGCGTCGGCGTGATGGTGCATTTCAGCCGTCTCGGCCAAAGCTGGCTCGCCATCGCCGGCGCGATCCTGGTGTCGACCTTCGCCACGATGATCGTCGCCGGCCATGTGCTGCAATGGCTGACGCGCGGCACCACGCCGAAGGGCCAGTCATGACCGACGCCCTGTCTGGACTCGGGGATATCTGGGTCTATCTCGCGGCCTCGCCGCTCCTGTCGCTGACCCTGACGCTCGCCGCTTATCTCGCGTCGCTCTTCGTCTACGAGAAGAGCGGCCGAATGGCGCTCTTTCATCCGCTGCTTCTGTCGATCGTCGTCATCGTCACGGTGCTGATGCTCACGGGCACGAGCTACGATACCTATTTCGAGGGTGCGCAGTTCGTCCACTTCCTGCTCGGACCGGCCACCGTGGCCCTGGCCGTGCCGCTCTACCGGCAATGGGACCGGATCAAGCGCCGCGCCGTGGCGATCGTTGTCGGGCTCATTGCCGGCTCGCTCACCGCCATCGCCTCCACCCTGGCCCTGGCCGCCGCGCTCGGCGCCGACCGCGAGACGCTGATGAGCCTGGCGCCGAAATCGGTGACCACGCCGGTCGCCATGGGCATCGTCGAAAAGCTCGGTGGTCTTCCCTCGCTCGCCGCTGTCTTCGTGCTGATCACCGGCGTGCTCGGCGCCACCGCCGGCCCCTTTGTCCTGACGCTCGTGGGCATCAGAGACGAACGGGCGCGCGGCTTCGGCCTGGGCATGGCCTCGCATGGTCTCGGCACGGCGCGGGCCCTGCAAGAGGGCGAGGCGGCCGGCGCCTTTTCGGGTCTCGCCATGGGCCTCAACGCCATCGCCACGGCCATCCTCCTGCCGCTGATCTGGTCGATGATGTTTTGATCGTCAGGCGCGGCGTTGCTGACGTATCGGCGACCGGTGTCAGAGATGCCGGCCCCGGTACGCCTCGGCACGATGTGTGCTATTGGCGAGAAGGCGCCTGGAGGAGAATATTTGATGGAAAAGGACGTTCGCGAGGGCGGTTGCCGCTGTGGGCGGCTCCGTTTCACAGTCCGCGGCCAACCGGCGATGACCTTCGCCTGCCACTGCACCGGCTGCCAGCGCATGACGGCCAGCGCGTTTTCCTTGAGCGCGCTCTATCCGGCGGATACGTTCGAAGTGATCAGCGGCGATCCGGTGATCGGCGGGCTGCACGGAGAAATCCGGCATTTGTTCTGCGGCCATTGCATGAGTTGGCTCTTTACCCGGTTCGATGCCATGGGACCGTTCGTCAACGTTCGGGCCACGATGCTGGACGACGCGTCCACGTTCCGCCCGTTCATCGAGACCTGTACGAGCGAAAAGCTGCCGTGGGCAACGACGCCCGCGGTGTACAGCTTCGAACAATATCCGCCCGAAGACGAGTATCCGGCGCTCATGGCCGAATTCGCCAAGACCGAAAGGCTCTGACCACGATGATTTCGGACGAAACCCGAAATCATTTCAACATGGCCGACCTCGATCGAAAGATGCGGGAGGCACAGAAGGACGCCTACAGCGGCTCATGGAAGATAAAGCTGCGCGGTGATGCTCGCGTCTTCGGTCTGGCTCTGGTGAGCGCCTTGGCGCTGGCCGCCATGGGTCTCTGGCTGCTGCTCTAGCTTTGTTTTCTCCGGCTCAATAGCGATCGGCTGGGAATCGCGCGGTAGGCTGCCGGCCTATTTCAGCAGCGTCTTCACCACGGAGCTCGCCTCGCCGAAATCCATCTGACCGGGATAGCGCGCCTTGAGCTTGTTCATGCAGCGCCCGACATCGCGCAACCCTTTGGCATCGGTCTCTTCCACCACCTGCCGACAGGCCTGTTCCATTTCGCCCCAGTTGAGCTGGGCGGGCAGCAGCTCCTTGATGATGGCGATTTCCTCGCGCTCCCGCTCGGCCATGTCGAACTGGCCGGCCTCGTCATAGGAGCGCACCGATTCCTTGCGCTGCTTGATCATCTTGACGAGGATCTGAAGGATCTCGTCTTCGCCGGCCACGTCGCGACCTTCGCTGCGATCGGCGATGTCGCGATCCTTGATGGCGGCGTTGATCAGCCGGAACATGCCGGTCCGGCGCTTGTCCTGTTCCTTGACTGCCTTGCTCAGAGATTCCGCGAGTTGCTCGCGGACTACATGATGTACCATTGACGCCACCACAGGAATGTCCGGCCAAAATGAGGCCGTGTGCTAGAAGCACCCCATTCAGATTGCGAAAGTGTTGAAGTTCACTCGGCCCATGACCGCCCAAACGATTTCGACGTGTTTTGGCTGCATTCTCAATCGGCGACGACTCTCGTCAGACCTATGATTGTAGCCTGTTGTCGTCGTTTCGTCATCTTTAGCGACGGCCGGGCCGGAAACAGCGCGGCGATGTAATGCGCTCCGCCGTCTTATGCAAGCCACTTGCGGTTTGAGAGCGAAGCGGCGATATCCAGGACAGCCGGACGCCCGACACCGGCGACCCGAGGCAGGTTGGCCCGATCATGCCCCCCGCGGCTTTTCGAACGGAACCTGCGACCATCGAATGATTTAGCGCAAATCCGCGTCGCTTTGTGCCGCGCCGGTTTGCCGAGAACGATCGAGGACGCGCATGACCGACGGCTGGACCACACGCAAGCCCACCGCCCTGCTGGTGCTCGCCGACGGAACGGTGATCGAGGGCCAGGGCCTGGGTGCGACCGGAGCCACCGAAGGCGAGGTCTGCTTCAATACGGCGCTGACTGGATATCAGGAGATTCTGACCGATCCGTCCTACGCCAAGCAGATCGTCACGTTCACCTTTCCGCACATCGGAAATGTGGGGACGAACACCGAAGATTTCGAGGATCTGGTTCCGGACAAGTCGGCCGGCGCCGTGGGTGCGATCTTCCGCGCCGACATCTCGCCCTATTCCAACTATCGCGCGGCGCAAGGCCTCGACGATTGGCTCAAGGCGCGCGGCGTCATCGCGCTGTGCGGCATCGACACCCGGGCCCTCACGGTCCACATCCGCGAAAACGGCATGCCGAATGCGGTCATCGCGCACGATCCGGACGGCAATTTCGACGTCGAGGCGCTCAAGGCCCGGGCCAAGGCCTGGCCCGGTCTGATCGGGCTCGACCTCGCCAAGGACGTGGCTGCCGGCGCGGAGGTGATCTGGAACGAGAAGCCCTGGGCCTGGGGCGGCGGCTACGGCAAGGACGAGTCCGAACCCCGCTATACGATCGTGGCCATCGACTACGGCACCAAGCGCAACATCCTGCGACTGATGGCCGGGCTCGGCGCCAAGGTCGTCGTGGTGCCGCCGACGGCGAGCCCCGAAGAGATCCTGGCGCACCAGCCCGACGGCATCTTCCTGTCCAACGGTCCCGGCGATCCGGCGGCCACCGGCGACTACGCCGTGCCGACGATCCAGGCGCTGATCGAGACCGGCATTCCGATGTTCGGCATCTGCCTCGGTCATCAGATGCTGGCGCTGGCCCTGGGCGGACAGACCCAGAAGATGCATCAGGGCCATCACGGCGCCAACCATCCGGTGAAGGATTTCACCACCGGCAAGGTCGAGATCGTGTCGATGAACCACGGCTTCGCGGTCGCCAAGGATTCGCTTCCCGAGAGCGTGGAAGAGACGCACGTGTCGCTGTTCGACGGTTCGAACTGCGGGCTGCGCCTGACGGACAAGCCGGTGTTTTCGGTCCAGCATCATCCGGAGGCGTCGCCCGGACCGCAGGATTCACACTATCTCTTCAAGCGCTTCTTCGAGATGATCGACGCGCACAAGGCGGACCAGGGCAAGGCCGCCTGAGGTGCTGCCCGAGCCGGGCCCATTGTCGGCGTGTCCCGTTCGGGGATACTGAACGAGCTCCTTTCGAGGTGCCGTTTGGCTTCATCCAACGAAGGCACGAAGAAGGCAGGATCCCGGCTCAAGGGCCGGGATGACAACCGGCAACGTCCCGAGGGCGGCCGCCACCGTTAGGCGGTTTAGCGCTGGACCATGACGCCCGCCCCATACCTTGATCCACGCCGGCAGATTCAGCCATCGGGGATACGCGAAAGCGGACGGCTCTCGCATATCCCGCCTCGACGCTCGCTCAGATGTCAGATCGTGATCGTGCTGTCGTTGTTGCGCTGGGGCAGAGCATTTCCGTTCTGGTCTTGCGCTCCGGTATCGCTCGACGGATCGCCGTTGGATACCATGTTGTAGGTGTTGCCGTCGCCATCTTCGATCTGAAAGATCATGACGTAGGCCGACGCATCGACGCGGACATTGGGATAGATGCCCGTGATGTCCATTTTGAAGTTGGCGACGCCGTCGACCTCCTGTGACTGGGACAGTTCGGTGAAGACCTCGTGAATTTCTTCCTTGTGGGTCGATGCGTTGGCGGAAATGCCAAGCCAACTCCAGAATGCGCTGACCCCCCCGCTGATGCTGTACTCTGTCTTCATCCGATCATAGGTCTTGGAAGATTCGAGCCGGCGAAGCTTGAAATTGAAAACTCCGCTCATTTCCACCCATGCGCCCGCCCCGGACACCGACGCTCCCACCCCGATCTGCGTTCCACGCTTCGTCGAGACCTTCCACGACGTCACGCCGTCAGCAACCCTGCCAGCGGCGGCCCCGGTGAGGAGCGCTGGCGACGCGATGGAGATTTGCGCCGGCGCCGTGATGATATTTAAACCAGACATGTGTTCTCTCCTCTCTTAAGCGACCTTTGATTCGCGGCCACACAACCTAAGGTATTTTTTATTTTAAGTATGTTCAACTTTTGATTGTATTTATCTGAAGTGGCCGCGGAAACTGCTCGTGCGCCGCGCTGTCGGCGAGCCGAAAACAAGCCAAAGGCGGGAAGATCCGGACATTTTCATCATGGAATGCCGGACGTTTGACTGACCGCGGCCTACGGTTTGCCGATACAAACCGCCATTGCGGTCTCTTGCTGGCTCACCCATCCGTCCCGATCTTGAACCAAAGACACTGCCTCCCCCTTTCCCGATGCCGCCCTTGCCCCTATAAGGCGGCCTCAGCCTGAAGACCCATTCGCCGACCGACCGACCGCGACGCTCAAGCGACCAAGCGTCCGGCTGGTTCACGCACGTATGAACAACAACGGACCGCCATGCCGAAGCGCCAAGACCTCAAATCCATCCTCATCATCGGCGCGGGGCCGATCATCATCGGCCAGGCCTGCGAGTTCGACTATTCCGGCACGCAGGCCTGCAAGGCGTTGAAGGCCGAGGGCTTCCGAATCATCCTGGTCAACTCCAATCCGGCGACGATCATGACCGATCCGGATCTGGCGCACGTGACCTACATCGAGCCGATCACCCCCGAGGTCGTCGCCAAGATCATCGCCAAGGAGCGGCCGGATGCGATCCTGCCGACGATGGGCGGCCAGACCGCGCTCAACACGGCGCTGTCGCTGCGCCGCATGGGCGTTCTCGAACGCTACGGCGTCGAGATGATCGGCGCCAATGCCGAGGCCATCGACAAGGCCGAGGACCGGGCGCTGTTTCGCGAGGCAATGGCGAAGATCGGCCTCGAGACGCCGCGTTCGCTACTGGCCAACGCCACCGACATCAAGGACACCGACCGCAAAGCGCACGAGGCCAAGCGGGCCGAATTAAAGTCGCGGCTTTCCGGAGGCGATCTCGACGCCGCTCTCGATACGCTGGAGAACGAGTGGAATCTCGGAGAGAGCGACCGCAAGCAGCGCTACATGTCGCACGC
The DNA here is from genome assembly GCF_036541425.1 of Consotaella aegiceratis. Classification (NCBI taxonomy): domain Bacteria; kingdom Pseudomonadati; phylum Pseudomonadota; class Alphaproteobacteria; order Hyphomicrobiales; family Aurantimonadaceae; genus Consotaella; species Consotaella aegiceratis. The sequence goes on along the minus strand of NZ_JAZHFT010000026.1, from coordinate 46,345 downwards.
TATGGCGCTCGCCGCGACCGCGCTCGACACGATCGGCCTGCCGGCAATCATTCGGCCCTCCTTCACGCTCGGCGGCACGGGCGGCGGCATCGCCTACAACCGTAGCGAGTTCTTCGAGATCGTCGAGCGCGGCCTCGACGCGTCGCCGACGACGGAAGTGCTGGTCGAGGAAAGCGTGCTTGGCTGGAAGGAGTACGAGATGGAGGTGGTCCGCGACAACGCGGACAACTGCATCATCGTCTGCTCGATCGAGAATGTGGATCCGATGGGCGTCCACACCGGCGATTCGATCACCGTGGCCCCTGCCCTCACCCTCACCGACAAGGAATATCAGGTGATGCGCAACGCCTCGATCGCGGTGTTGCGCGAGATCGGGGTGGAGACCGGCGGCTCCAATGTGCAGTTCGCCGTCAATCCGGACGACGGCCGCCTCGTCGTCATCGAGATGAACCCGCGCGTGTCGCGCTCCTCGGCGCTCGCCTCCAAGGCCACCGGCTTTCCGATCGCCAAGGTCGCGGCCAAGCTCGCCGTCGGCTACACCCTGGACGAACTGGAAAACGACATCACCGGCGGCGCCACGCCGGCCTCCTTCGAGCCGTCCATCGACTACGTCGTCACCAAGATCCCGCGCTTCGCCTTCGAGAAGTTCCCCGGCGCCGAACCGGTGCTGACGACCTCGATGAAATCGGTGGGCGAGGTCATGGCGATCGGCCGCACCTTCGAGGAATCGCTGCAAAAGGCCCTGCGCGGGCTGGAAACCGGCCTCGACGGTCTCGACGAGATCGAGATTCCCGGCCTCGACGAGGGTGAGGACAAGAACGCCATCCGCGCCGCGTTGGGAACGCCGACGCCGGATCGCCTGCGCATGGTGGCCCAGGCGTTGCGCATCGGCGCGAGCCCGGAACTGGTGCACCAGGCCTGCAAGATCGACCCGTGGTTCATCGCCCGCATCAAGGCGATCATCGACCTGGAGGCCCGCGTGCGCGAGCACGGCCTGCCGCAGGATCCGGACAATCTGCGCTTCTTGAAATCGACCGGCTTTTCCGACGCTCGGCTGGCGCGGCTCGCCGGCTGCGAGACCGCGGACGTCCGGCGTCTGCGCGAGCGGCTCGACGTGCGGCCGGTGTTCAAGCGCATCGACACCTGCGCGGCCGAGTTCGCCTCGCCGACGCCTTATATGTATTCGACCTACGAACGCCCCTTCGCCGGCGCCCAGCGCAGCGAGGCCGAGGTCAGCGACCGGAAGAAGGTGGTCATCCTGGGCGGCGGTCCGAACCGGATCGGCCAGGGCATCGAGTTCGACTATTGCTGCTGCCACGCCGCCTTCGCGCTGAAAGACGCGGGCTACGAGGCGATCATGATCAACTGCAACCCGGAGACCGTGTCGACCGACTACGACACCTCCGACCGCCTCTATTTCGAGCCGCTGACGGTCGAGGACGTGCTGGAGATCCTGCATGCCGAGCAGCAGCGCGGCACGCTTTCCGGCGTCATCGTCCAGTTCGGCGGCCAGACGCCGCTGAAGCTCGCCGAGGGGCTGGAGCGCGCCGGCATTCCGATCCTCGGCACCTCGCCCGACATGATCGACCTGGCGGAGGATCGCGACCGTTTCCAGAAGCTCTTGAACAAGCTCGACCTGTTGCAGCCGAAGAACGGCATCGCCTATTCGGTCGAGCAGGCCCGGCTCGTCGCCGGCGAGCTCGGCTTTCCGCTGGTCGTGCGCCCGTCCTACGTGCTGGGCGGCCGCGCCATGCAGATCATCCGCGACGAAGCCTCGTTGTCGAACTATCTGCTCGGCACCGTGCCGGAACTGGTGCCGGAGGAGATCAAGGCGCGCTATCCCAACGACAAGACCGGCCAGATCAACACCCTGCTCGGCAAGAACCCGCTGCTCTTCGACGGCTATCTGGCGAACGCCATCGAGGTCGACGTCGACTGCCTGTCGGACGGCCAGGCGGTGCATGTCGCGGGCATCATGGAGCACATCGAGGAGGCCGGCATCCATTCGGGTGATTCGGCCTGTTCGCTGCCCGTCCACTCGCTGTCGGACGAGATCGTCGCCGAGATGGAGGATCAGACGCGCAAACTCGCCCGCGCGCTCCACGTCGGCGGCCTGATGAACGTCCAGTACGCCATCAAGGACAACAAGGTCTACGTGCTGGAGGTCAATCCGCGTGCCTCGCGCACCGTGCCCTTCGTCGCCAAGACCATCGGCGCTCCGATCGCCAAGGTGGCGGCGCGAATCATGGCGGGCGAGGCCCTGGAGACAGCGTTTGCAGCCTATGGTGGCAAGCCAGACCCGAAGGCCCTCGACCACATCGCCGTCAAGGAAGCGGTGTTTCCCTTCGCGCGCTTCCCCGGTGTCGACACGCTGCTTGGGCCGGAGATGCGCTCCACCGGCGAGGTCATGGGCCTCGACCGCGACTATGCGCTGGCCTTCGCCAAGTCGCAGCTCGGCTCGGGCACCGAACTGCCGCGCGAGGGCGCCGTCTTCATCTCGGTGCGCGACGAGGACAAGGCGCGCATCCTGAGCGCCATGCGGCGGCTGCACGATCTCGGCTTCAAGATCCTGGCCACCGGCGGCACCCAGCGCTTCCTCGCCGAAAACGACATTCCGGCGACGAAGATCAACAAGGTGCTGGAAGGGCGACCGCATATCGAGGACGCGATCCGCAACCGCCAGGTCCAGCTCGTCTTCAACACGACGGGCGGCGCCAAGACGGTTTCCGATTCGCGCTCGCTGCGGCGCGCGGCCTTGATCCACAAGGTACCCTACTACACCACGCTGGCCGGCATGGAGGCCGCAGTGCAGGCGATCGAGGCCCTCAAGGCCGGCAGCCTTGAAGTGAACTCGCTACAATCCTATTTCTTGAGCGCCTGATCACATCGGTGGCGGTCGCTTCGTCGGTCGCCGCCGTGTTTTTGTATACTCGGTAGGCTGGTTCCGGCTGCGTTGGCGGTCCGGAGCCGGTTTGTCTTCAGTTCCCGCTTGGCGGACGGGACGAACGCGTGAACGGATTTCCGGCCAAAGATGCCGGTGGTCTGGAAAGGATGGAGGCATGGAAAAGGTTCCCATGACGATGGGCGGCTTCGAGACGCTCAAGGAAGAACTGCGCCGACGCCAGCAGGAGGAGCGTCCGCGCATCATCGCGGCGATCTCCGAGGCGCGGTCGCACGGCGACCTTTCCGAGAATGCCGAGTATCACGCCGCCAAAGAGTCCCAGAGCCTCAACGAGGGCCGGATCGCCGAATTGGAAGATCTGACCGCCCGCGCGGAGGTGATCGACGTCTCCAAGCTGTCCGGCGACAAGGTCAAGTTCGGCGCCACGGTGAAGCTCGTCGACGAGGACACCGAGGAAGAGAAGGTCTACCAGATCGTCGGCGACCAGGAGGCGGACGTGAAGTCGGGCCGCATCTCGATCTCCTCGCCGATCGCGCGCGCGCTGATCGGCAAGAGCGAAGGCGACACCGTCGAGGTGTCGGCGCCTGGCGGCGCGCGTTCCTATGAGATCCTCACCGTCAGCTGGGGCTGATCGCGGCCGGCCGTCGTCATGAGGCTCCGGGACGTCGAGGTCGTCGCTCCCAACTTCAAGCGCCGTCTGTCGGGCGTCACCTCGACGCTGATCCAACTCATCCCGCATCAGGCGAAATCGCTGGGGATCGCCGTGCTGGGTCCCGGCCTGCCCGGTGGCCTGCCGCGGATCCACTGGTGGCAGCTACCCGGATTGTGGCGTCGTCCGGCCGGGCGGCGCCGCCGCATCTGGCATGCCCGCCGCAATGTCGAGATGCTGCCGGGCCTGCTGTTGCGCGACATCTGCCGGATGCCGCTGGCCCTGCTCTTCACCTCCGCCGCGCAACGCCGCCACACGCGTTGGACGCGCTTCCTCGTGTCCCGCATGGACGCGGTGATCGCCACCAGCACCAAGAGCGCCGCCTTTCTCGAGGTGCCCGCGACGGTGGTCATGCATGGCATCGACCTCGCTCGCTTTTCGCCGTTAGGCCCCTCCCCGCGGGAATCGGAACGATTCGCCGGCCGCCGCATCGTCGGCTGCTCGGGCCGCATCCGGCACCAGAAGGGAACCGATCTCTTCGTCGCCGCGATGATCGCCCTGCTGCCCCGTCATCCCAACTGGACCGCCGTGATCACCGGCCGCACGACGGCCGAGCATGCCGGCTTCGAACGAGAACTGCGCGAGCGGATCGCGAACGCCGGCCTGAGCGAACGCATCCTTTTTCTCGGTGAGGTGGACGACATCGCGGCGTGGTTCCGGCGCTTCGATCTCTATGTCGCGCCGCCGCGCAACGAAGGCTTCGGCCTGACGCCTTTGGAGGCGATGGCCTCGGCCACGCCGGTGATCGCCACCGATGCCGGCGCCTTTTCCGAACTGGTGGTGGATGGCGTCACCGGCCGCGTCGTGCCGATCGACGATGCGCCCGCGCTGATCGAAGCGATCGAGCCGTTTCTCGCCGACGACGCCAAACGCGAAGCCGCAGCCCAGGCGGGCCTCGCCCATGTCCGCGAACGCTTCCCGCTGCAGCGCGAGGCCGACGAGATCCGCGCCGTCTACGAGCGGCTCTGGCAGTCCTGATCCGACCGTTCGGCCGGCTCCGGCATCACAGCCTCATCGGCAGCACGCGGCGAAAATCCTCCAGGTCCACCTCCGGCGCCCGGAAGTCGAGATCGACGAGGCGGCGCACCTGCGCCGGCACGAGATCGATCTGCGTGCGAAGCCGCCGCCAATGGTACGGCAACGTGGCTGGCGTAAGGGACAGGCGTTGGCGTGGCTGGTGGATCTGCGTCTGGGTGGCGATCCCCGGCTCGACGCCGCGCTGCGCCAGAAGATGCGCCTGCATCGCCGGTGCCGGCTCGGCCTGCGCCAGCCGCAAGCGAGCGACGGCGAAGAGAAAGGCGTCGGCCGGCGCGGTTCGGGCTTCGGCGAGCGCCAGCAGCCGCTCGGCGCCGCGGCGGCTCAGATGGTAGGCCGCCGCACCGGCCTTGTCGCGCACCACTTCGGTCAGCCGAAAGTCGGCTTCGACAAGCGCCGGAGCGCGCCGGAAGAATTTGCGGCGCTCGAAATTCTCCAGATTGACGAGATCGAAGCCGTCGGACGGCAAACGCTCGATGATCGCACCGAAGCGCGCGGAGAGCACGGCATCGTCCTCCAGGACGACGAGCCCTTCGGCGCTGCCCGCCGCCCGCCGCCACACCGCCCGGTGCGACAGGAAGGCGGCCAGTTCGTTGCGGGTCAGCGGACGTTCCCAGAGCCGCGACAGGCGTTGGAACTCGTCTTCGGGGATATCCGCCGCCTCGGTGGCGCGATGTCGTTCCAGGTCGAGCCCGAGGCGTCGCCCCTGTGCTTCCATGAAGGCGCGGCGCTCGCCAGCGCGGTCGAGGTTGATATAGACGGCCTGCATCCAAGCCTCCGTCGTCAGTCCACCCATACCGAGGGGAAGAAGAGGATCAGCACCGTCACGAGTTCGAGACGGCCGAGCAGCATGTTCAGGGACAGCACCCACAGCACCGGATCGGACAGACTGGAGAAATTGCCGGCCGGCCCGATGATCTGGCCGAAGCCCGGGCCGACATTGGAGAGCGCCGTCAGCGAGCCGGAAAAGGCGGTGATGATGTCGAGGCCGAGGATCATCAGTGCGACGGTGCCGGTCAGAAGCGCGCCGAAGAACAGGAAGAAGAAGATCGTGACGGTCTGGATGACCTCGGCCGACACCTCCTGCTTGCCGTATTTCAGGCGCTGCACCGCGTGCGGCCGCACCAGCCGACGGAAGTTGGCGCGCACCAGCAGGAACAGGATGACCAGCCGGTTGGCCTTGATCCCGCCGGCCGTCGAGCCGGCGCAGCCGCCCAGAAACATCGCCAGGAAGAAGATGCCGATCGCCGCGTTGGACCACAGCGTGTAGTCCTCCGACGCGTAGCCCGTGGTGGTGATCACCGAGACGAGGTGGAAGGTGGAGCTGATCAGCGCCTCGCCGAAGGGCGTGTCGTTGACCACGCGGCGCGTCACCGCGATCGCAAAGCTGAGGACGCAGCAGGTCACCAGGAAGACGATGATCTGCGGGTCGTTCCAGCGCTGGAAGCGGCGTGGCAGAAAGGCGCGGATGTAGACGACGAAGGGCAGCGCCGCCAGTACCATGAAGATGGTGGAGGCGACGAGGATCGAATTGCTCTCGAAATAGCCGAGCGAGGCGTCGTGCGTGGAATAGCCGCCCGTCGCCAGCGTGGTCATGGCGTGGTTGACGGCGTCGAAGGCCGACATTCCCAGAAGGAAATAGGTCACCGCGCACAGAAAGGTCAGGCCGAGATAGGCCGAGACCAGGCCGGCCGCCAGCTGATGCACACGGGGCAGCACTTTGTCGGAGCGGTCCGAGCTTTCCATGTGGAACAGGGACAGGCCGCCTGCCCTGAGCGACGGCAGGATCAGGATCACCATGCCGATAATGCCGATGCCGCCCATCCACTGGAGCAGCGAGCGCCACATCAACAGGCCGCGCGGCAGCGCGTCGAGGCCGGAGATCACCGTCGAGCCGGTGGTCGTCAGGCCCGACATGACCTCGAAGAAGGCGCCGGCATAGGTCAGTTTCGCCGAGGAAAAATAAAGCGGCAGCGCGCCGACGGCCGAGGTCAGGACCCACACCGTCGTCACCAGCAGAAAGCCGAGCCTCGGGCTGAACTGCGACGATCGCGGCGTGCGCGTCGACACGGCGACCAGCGAGCAGATGGCAGCGATCAGAAACCCCGATCCGACGAACACGTGCCAGTCCGTATTCTGGTCGGCGAAATCGATCAGGGCAGGAATCAACATCGCGCCGGCGACGGCGATGCCGAAGATCGAAGCGACGTGAAAGACGGTCTTAAGAATGCGGCCCTCGCGCGCTTGCCGCGGCGGCCCTCGAATCCACCACTCTCGATCGGTGTTCTAACGATTCCTCCGCTTCGGGGCAATCGCCTGTTGATGCCCCGCGCAGGCCACTTTCACCCGCACCTCGAACAGGGCATTGTGGGCTATTGCAAGCGTTTTGCCGAGATGCCATCTGGCAGGTGCACCCAGATGAGAGTTCAGCCATGACCGACCACCACGCCAATGTTCTGATCCTCGGATCCGGCCCGGCGGGCTATACCGCCGCGATCTATGCCGCGCGGGCGATGATGAAACCGTTGCTCGTCGCCGGCCTGCAGGAAGGCGGCCAGCTCACCATCACCACGGACGTGGAGAACTATCCCGGCTTTGCCGATCCCGTGCAGGGGCCGTGGCTGATGGAACAGATGAAGGCCCAGGCCATCCATGTCGGCACCGAGATGGTCAGCGATCTGATCGTCGAGGCCGACCTGTCGGCCCGGCCCTTCCGCCTGAAAGGCGATTCGGGGGCGACCTATTCCTGCGACGCGCTGATCATCGCGACGGGTGCCCAGGCCAAATGGCTGGGACTGCCGAGCGAGATCGCGTTTCAGGGCTTCGGCGTATCGGCCTGCGCCACCTGCGACGGCTTCTTTTATCGCGGCAAGGACGTCGTCGTGGTCGGCGGCGGCAACACGGCCGTGGAGGAAGCGCTCTATCTGTCGCATATCGCCAAGTCGGTGACGCTGGTGCATCGCCGCGACGAGCTGCGCGCCGAGCGCGTGATGCAGGACCGCCTGCGTGCCCGCGACAACGTCTCCTTCGCCTGGAACGAGGAAGTCCACGAGATCCTCGGCATCGACAAGCCGATGAAGTCGGTCACCGGCGTCAGGCTGCGGGACCGCGAAAGCGGTGCGTTGCGCGACGTGCCCGCCGACGGCGTCTTCATCGCCATCGGTCACGCACCGGCGGTCGAGCTGTTCACCGGGCAGCTTCGCCAGAAGCCCTCCGGCTATCTGTGGGTCGAGCCCGGCTCGACGGTCACGTCGGTACCCGGCGTCTTCGCCGCGGGCGACGTCACCGACGACGTCTATCGCCAGGCGGTGACGGCGGCCGGCCTCGGCTGCATGGCGGCTTTGGAAGCGGAGCGGTGGCTGGCGAGCCAGTCGGTTGGAGATGTCGCGCAGGCGGCGGAATGATAATTCCGCTGGCCGGCGCTGATCGCGACCTTAGATGATCGTTCGAAAGGCCGATGATCCGTTGACATTGCCATCGCAAAATTGAACAACGATCACGTTAAAGCATGAACGGCGCCTTGTCTTACGGTCTGGGCCAAGCGCTGGGGGAAACAGGACATGGCTCTCGACTGGGACAAGCTGCGGATCTTTCACGCGGCGGCCGAGGCCGGATCGTTTACGCACGCCGCCGACGCTCTCAACCTCAGCCAGTCGGCGATCAGCCGGCAGGTCGCGGCCCTGGAACAGGAGATCGGCGCCCCGCTGTTTCACCGCCATGCCCGCGGTCTCGTCCTGTCCGAGCAGGGCGAAATGCTGTTCCAGACCACCAATGACGTCATCAAGCGCCTCGAAACGGTGCAGATGCAGCTCTCCGAAACGCGGGAGAAGCCGACCGGCAAGCTCAGGATCGCCACCACCGTCGGTCTCGGCTCGGGCTGGCTGACCGAGCGCGCCAAGGAATTTCTGGAGCTCTACCCGGAGCTTCAGTTGCAGCTGATGTTCGACAACGAGGAAGTCGACCTGACCATGCGCAAGGCGGACGCCGCGATCCGTCTGCGTGCGCCTCAGCAGCCCGACCTCATTCAGCGGCGGCTGTTCACGGTGCACATGCACGTCTATGCCGCGCCCGGATACCTGTCGCGGTTCGGCCGGCCGCAGTCGGTCGAGGACCTCGAAAAGCATCGCATCATCACCTTCGGCGAGCCGACGCCGAGCTATCTGCGCAACCTCAATGCGCTGGAGACCGTCGGACTGCCGGAGAGCCAGACCCGCAATCCGATCCTGCAGATCAACAACCTGATGTCGATCAAATCGGCGATCGAAAGCGGCATCGGCCTGGCGCTCTTGCCCGACTACATGATCGACAAGCAGTCCAAGCTCGTCCAGGTTCTGCCGGACGTCGACCTTCCGACCTTCGATACGTATTTCTGCTACCCGGAGCAGTTGCGCAACGCGGCCAAGCTCAAGGTTTTCCGCGATTTCCTGATTTCCAAGGCCCGCACTTGGTCTTACTGAATTTCAGAGACATCGCGGTGTAAAGCGAAGTACCACAACCCAAGACCCCTGCTGTTCTTGACGCAAGACCGCCGATTTCGTAGGGACTTTCCAACAAATTCTTCGCTGCCGCAGCATAATATCCTACACTTACCTTCGCATGCACTCCATGCATGGCTGCCATGCAGAAAAACTACTAGCTCACAACTTGGGGCGGGATTATTTCTCTTCGTGTCGGGTGCGGGCGAATCCTCCTCCCATCGCTTCCCCGACGATTCCTCCCAAGGGTTTGCTTTCTTGGAAAGTTCCCTTATTGGCCAGGCCATCGAGCCTGGCTTTTTTTTGCGCCGGCGCTGGTCGCGATCAGCAATCCGGAGTGGTCTTCGACCTCATCCATCGACCGGCCTGCTTCCGGCTCCATCTCACCGCGCTTGGACGTCCGCGAAGGCTCCGCCGGGGCGGTCACGCGCTACCCGTCCGTTCCTTCGCGATTGGGCGCCGAGCGCCGCCGGATCGATCAACGTCGACGTCGACCTCCTGCCCGCCGCGGGGACAAAAAAGGAGGCGACCGGCCGATGCCCGTCGCCTCCCCGAATGCCGATCCGACGCTCAGGTCGGGCCCGCGTTTACTTGTCCAGGCTGTTGCAGAACCGCTGGATGCGGCCGCAGGCCTGCTCCAAGAGATCGTCCGAAGTCGCGTAGGAGATCCGGAAGTTCGGGCCGAGGCCGAAGGCCGAACCGTGCACGACGGCAACCCCTTCGGCTTCCAGCAGTTCGGTGACGAAATCCTCGTCGGTCTCGATGACCTTGCCGCTCGGCGCCTTGGCGCCGATCAATTCGCGGCAGGAGGGATAGACGTAGAATGCGCCCTCCGGTGACGGGCACTCGATGCCGCGGGCCTGGTTCAACATGGAGACGACCAGATCGCGGCGCTTCTGGAAGGCCAGGCGCCGTTCCTCGATGAAGTCCTGCGGCCCGGTCAGCGCCTCCACCGACGCCCATTGCGCGATGGTGCAGGCGCCCGAGGTCTGCTGGCCCTGGATCGTGTCCATCGCCTTGATGAGCTGCACCGGCCCGCCGGCATAGCCGATGCGCCAGCCGGTCATGGCATAGGCTTTCGAAACGCCGTTGATCGTCAGGGTGCGATCGAAGAGCCCCGGCTCCACCTCGGCCGGCGTGGCGAAGGTGAAGTCGCCATAGACCAGGTGCTCGTAGATGTCGTCGGTCATCACCCAGACATGCGGATAGCGCATCAGGACATCCGTCAGCGCCTTGATCTCGGCATGCGTATAGGCGGCGCCCGAAGGATTCGACGGGGAGTTGAAGAGAAACCACTTGGTCTTCGGCGTGATCGCCTTTTCCAGGGCCTCCGGCGTCAGCTTGAATTTGGTCTCGATGCCGGCTTCGACGACCACCGGCGTACCGCCGCAGATCGCCACCATCTCGGGATAGCTCACCCAATAGGGCGCGGTGATGATCACCTCGTCGCCCGGGTTCAGAGTCGCCATGAAGGCGTTGAACAGAATCTGCTTGCCGCCGGTGCCGACGATCGTCTGCTCCGGCTTGTAGTCGAGATTGTTCTCGCGCTTGAACTTCAGGGTGATCGCCTGGCGCAGCTGCGGGATGCCCGACACCGGCGGATACTTCGTCTCGCCGCGATTGATGGAATCGACCGCCGCCCTCTTGATATTGTCCGGCGTGTCGAAGTCGGGCTCGCCGGCGCCGAGGCCGATGACATCACGGCCTTTCGCCTTCAGCTCGCGCGTTTTCTGGGCGACGGCCATGGTCGCAGAAGGCTTAACGCGATCGAAAACGTCGGCGAGGAATGCCATTGGAAAGAACTCCAAAAAAGACGGAAAAATTCAGCCCCGGCAGCACGGCTGCAAAGGCGCGCGAACACTAGTCCGATGGATGCGCTCGCGCAAGCGCGCGAGCCGCCGCAACCATCACACTTTCTGATCCTATCCAGCAGAGATTGGAATTTTGCCGGCGGCGAGAAGCAGGGCACAGTCTCCGCTCTTGCGGGAAGGAGTAGCGGCCCATGTTCAAACTCTATGGAAGACAAACCTCGGGCAATTGCTACAAGCCGCGGCTTTTACTGGCGCTGCTCGGCCAGCCGTTCCAGCATATCGAGACAGCAGCGGGCGAACTCGGCACCCGCAGCGCCGCCTTCCAGGCCAAGAACCCGGCGGGCCGGGTGCCGCTGCTCGAACTGGAGGACGGCCGCGTCCTGGCCGAATCGAACGCCATTCTGTGCTATCTCGACGCAGGCTCCGCGTTTACGCCGCAGGATGCCTTCTCCAGAGCGCGCATGCTGCAATGGATGTTCTTTGAGCAGAATAGTCACGAGCCGGCCGTGGCCGCGCGCCGCGCGCTTCTGCGCAATCCCCGGCGCATGGCCGAAGCGACGCCCGAAAAACTGGAGGCGTTGCGCTCGGCCGGGCTCGCCGCTCTCGCGGTGATGGAGGATCAGCTCTCGCGCACGGCCTTCCTGGCGGCGGCTACGCCGACATTGGCCGATATCAGCTTGTTCGCCTACACGCACGTCGCCGATGAAGGCGAGTTCGACCTGGGGCCCTTCCCCTGCATCCGCTCCTGGCTTTCCTCGATCGAGGCCCTGCCCGGCTTTCAGCCGATGACCTGGCGGCCGAGCTGAAGCCGCCAGCGTGTCCCGAACTGGTGCGTTCGCAGGAGGCCTTATTGCGCCGGGTAGACCACGCCGCAGGCGAGCCGCGAACCAGCGTCGCCGGACGGCTGGGATTCATAGTCGTCGGCCCCGTCGTGAATGATGATCGCAGTGCCGTCGGCATCGTTCAGCGGCGCATCGCCGTCGACCAGCGAGACGTTCGGGTCCACATGATCGAACTTGGCGATGCCGTTCACGGCGGTGAAGTTCGGCATGTCGCCGGCATGGACGCCGCCTTCGCTCTTGTAGCCGTGTTCCATGCTGGTCGGATTGTAATGACCGCCGGCCGACGAAAAATCGCCCTCGCAGGCGCCCGTTTCGTGAAGATGGATGGCATGCTCCCCGTCGGGCAGCCCCGACAGGTCGTTGCTGAGGAGAACGCCGTTCGGCGTCTGCATCAGGGTGATGGTCCCGACGCCGGTCCCGTCCTGCATCTTCATCTCCACGGAGACGGTTTCCGGCGACGCCGGATCCTGCGCGAACGCCGTCGTGGCGCAACAGGCCGCCAGCGCGGCCATGGCAATCGTCTTCATGGTTTCCTCCTTTATTGTTTGGTCGGCGATCCGGCGCTGCCGGAGATTTGCCGATGTCTTGCGCACAACGGGGCGCGGCGTGTCGCCGTTCCCGTTCGACCGCCACAAGGCCTTGGCGGAAAAGGTTTTATTCCGCGCTCTTCCATCTGGCCGCTTGCGGGCGCGTCGGCAAATGACGGCCACAGGGCGCCTGGTATTTTTCATGGACGCACCTTGCGCGGCGGCTTGTGCGCCGCTAGCCGCACATAGTTTCAACAGGAGCCCTCGAGCGTGAGCCGCCTGACCGCCAACCTTCTGCTGCTGCTTGCCGGCGCCATCTGGGGCATGGGCTTCGTCGCCCAGTCGACGGCGATGGACGCGGTCGGTCCCTGGACCTTCGTCGCCACGCGTTTCTTTTTGGCGGCGCTGACCGTTCTGCCTTTTGCCTGGCGCGAGGCGAAATCGGCATCCAAGCCGATCGATGCGGCGGATTGGCGCGGCTTTGTTCTGGTCGGCCTGATGCTTTTTCTGGCCTCGGTCATCCAGCAAATCGCCATTCTCACCACCAGCGTCACCAACGCCGGCTTCCTGACCGGTCTCTATGTCGTCTTCACGCCGATCCTGGCGCTCGCCCTCTTACGGCAGCGCCCGCACTGGGTGGTCTGGCCGGCGGCGCTCACCGCCTTTGCCGGAACGGTTCTGATCGGCGGCGGTTCTGTCGCGGCGCTCGGCCGGGGCGACCTGCTGATGATCGTGTGCGCGGTGTTCTGGGCATTGCAGATCCTGTTCCTGGGTCTGTTCGCCGGCCGCAGCGGACGACCTCTCACCCTGTCCTGCGTCCAGTTCGCCCTGACCAGCGTGCTCGCCTGCGTCGGAATGTTCGCCTTCGAGACGGTTTCCCTCGACGCGCTGTTCGCCGCCTGGCCGGAGATCGTCTATGGCGGCGTGTTCTCCTCCGGCGTCGCCTTCACGCTGCAGGCGATCGGCCAGCGCCACACCACGGCGCCGCAGGCCGCCATCTTCCTGTCGTCGGAGGCGCTGTTTGCCGCCCTGTTCGGCGTCGCCGTCCTGGGCGAGCGAATCGCCGCGATCGGGCTCCTCGGCTGTGCGCTGATCTTCGCCGCCATGCTTGCCGTCGAGCTCGTGCCGATGCGCCTGCGCGGAAGGGAGCCGGAACCGGCGCTTCCCGACGAAAGCGGGACGGCTCCGGGCAAGGCTTGAGGGGGCGAGCGGCAGCGCGGATGCGGCGGGTTGGCGCTTGCCCGGTCTGGCGGCGGCCCGCATGATTGAGGCAGACGCGAAGCCGCGAGCCGGCAGTTTATAGTGGGAACGATCGAGAATGGACGAAAGCGCAACCGGGCCCCGTGGCGATCTCACCATGCGCGTGCCCGCCATGCCGGCCGACGCCAATGCCGAGGGCGACGTCTTCGGCGGCTGGGTGATGTCCCAAATGGATCTGGCGGCGTGGATCCGCGGATCGGAACGCGCCCATGGCCGCGTCACGACGGTCGCCGTCAATGCGCTGGCCTTCAAGAAGCCGGTGAAGATCGGCGACGTGCTGTGCGTCTACACGACGATCGAGAGGATCGGCCACACCTCGATCACCTTGCTGGTCGAGGCTTGGGCGCAACGCCATCTGACACGGGACCGGGTGAAGGTGACGGAAGGCAGCTTCGTCGTCGTGGCGCTCGATACGCAGGGCCGCCCCGTCGCCGTGCCCACCGAAGATGCGTAGCCGGCTACAACCGCACTTCCTTGCGTGTTCCGGCCGCGACATGCCATGATTGGCCCCGTAGGGACATTATCAAACGCACGTCATCGTTGAATGCCGTCACCGCTTCCTTTGAGCTTGGCACTGATCCAGTCGCCGGCGTCTCCAAGGCTGTCGAAAACTTGCCCGTCCCATGCAAGGCCGTTGAAGCCTGCCTCCAAAAACCACTTTCCGCGATTGTCTTCGTGAACATCACTGTCCAGGCGAACCAGAACCGCCACGAGTCGTCCCTCGTCGAAAACAAGGAGCCCGTCCTCGTCCGGGCTTCCGGTTTCCACTTTCACGGGCTTGAGGGTCAGGTCGCGTGTCGGCATGGATTGAAAATGTGGATCATACGATTGAGGTTGCAGTGACCGCTGCACAAAATGTGTTGATTCGATTAGGGAAAGGGTTTCTCAATCCGCGTATTGGATCGAATGGGTCCCAACGATAACAGAAGGCCGTCGACGGTCCGCCCGTCGACCACGTAGCTGGAGAAGCGGCATCCATGAACGCCAGCCTCGATATAACCCATCCGCTCGTCTGCCATCTGCGCAGCACGACGGATATCTCCGAGAGCGATCTGGCCGCTCTGCTGTCGCTGATGACGGGCGGGGATGAGGTTGACAAGGGATACGAGGTGGTGCGCGAGGGCGATCGTCCCCAGCGGTGCTGCCTCATCCTCAGCGGCTTCGCGTGCCGCTTCAAAGTGTTGAGCGACGGCAGCCGCCAGATCGTGGCGTTCCATGTGCCGGGTGACCTGCCGGATCTGTTCAGCCTGCATCTTGGGGTCATGGACCACAATCTGGGAACGCTCGCCCCTTCGCGACTGGCCTATATCTCGCATGGCAGCCTGCGCAGCCTGACCGAGGAGCGGCCGAAGCTCGCTGCGGCGCTGTGGCGCCAAACGCTGATCGACGGCTCGATGTTCCTGGAATGGATGACCGGTCTAGGCCGTCGCCCGGCGCCGGCCCGGCTGGCCCATCTGATCTGCGAAGTCATGATGCGCCTCTCGATCGTCGGCCTGGTGGACGAGGGACAGGCCACACTGCCGGTGACCCAGGCGGACCTGGCCGATGCGCTCGGCCTCAGCTACGTCCACGTCAACCGGATCCTGCAGGACATGAGCCGCGACGAACTGGTCGACTTCCGCCGCCGCACGCTCGTCGTCCACAATTGGCAGCGCCTGAAGGACATGGCCGAATTCGATCCGACCTATCTGCACTTCCAGCGCAAGACCGAGGTGTGCGGCGAGGTCAGCACCGTCTCGGGCTGACCGGCCGACATCTTTTATCGGGCACGGTTGGCGGGTCATGAGATGGCCATGCCATCGCTTCGAAACCACCTGATCAGGGCCTTATTCTGCCCGACTTACCATCGCACCGTCGACAGCTGCCCGCCGGTGTCGCGGCTTCACCTGCCCTGGCCCGACGGCCAAGGCAATCGTGAGGTTTACCGATGGTACTGTCGATTTCGCGCCGCAATTTCATCATGACGGCGGGCGCTGCCGGCGTTGGCGCAGGGCTTGCCGCCCCTGCTCTGGCCGCCGGCCCAAGGATCAACATCTCGCGCAGCGCGGCGCGGCCGGACAGGCCCAACGTCGTCGTCATCGTCATCGACACGCTTCGCCGGGACCATCTGGGGATCTACGGCAATCGCTGGATGCGCACGACGGCGCTCGATCAGCTGGGCCGGCAAAGCCTGCGGTTCACCCGCGCCACGCCGGAAGCGATGCCGACCATTCCGGCTCGTCGCTCCATCCACAGCGGCATGCGCACCTTTCCCTTTCGCAACTGGACACGCCGCGCCGGCAACCGGTCGACGGTCTGGGGCTGGCAGCACATCCCCGACGACCAGCCGACGCTCGCCGAGCAGATGGCCGAAAACGGCTATCAGACCATGCTGGTCTCCGACGTTCCGCACGAATTCACGCCGGGCATGAACTTTACGCGCGGGTTCAATACCGTGCAGTGGATGCGGGGCCAGGAGGGCGATCCCTATCAGCCCTACTGGAGCGTCCCGGACTATCATCTCGACCGCTACCTCTACCGCGACCAGAACGGCGAAGAGATCACCACCAAGCTGGGCGACACGCCCCTTTCCCTCGAGCTTCGGCAATATCTCGCCAACACCAACGACCGGAAGAGCGAGGAGGATCACTTCACGGCACGCGTCTTCCGCGCGGCTGCCCGCGTTCTGGAAAACTATCCGCGCGACAAGCCCTTCTTTCTCACGGTCGATTCCTTCGACCCGCACGAGCCCTGGGACGCTCCTCGCTACTATGTCGATCTCTACGACGACCCGGACTATGCCGATCCGGAGCCGGTGACGCCCCGCTACGGCAGCAGCGACTACCTGACGCCGCGCCAGCTCCAGCGCATGCGTGCGCTCTATGCCGCCGAAGTGACCCTGATGGATCATTGGCTCGGCTTCTTCATGGAGCAGCTCGACGAGCAGGGCTTCCTCGATTCGACCTTGGTGATCCTGACCAGCGACCACGGCATGGCGCTGGGCGAGCACGATGCGGTCGGCAAGCCGGCCTATGCCTTATGGGGCGAGATGACCGATACGCCGTTCTTCATCCGCCATCCCAACGGCACCGGCGCCGACACCGCCAGCGACTATTTCGCCTCGACCTTCGACATCGCGCCGACGGTGTTGTCGCTCGCCGGCATCGCGCCAAAGACCGAGCTTCAGGGCGCCGATCTGTCGCCGCATCTCGACGGCAAGGAGGGAACGCCCCGGCCGCATTTCACCTCCGGCCTCAACGACTATGTCTGGGCGTCCGACAAGCAGTACACGCTGATCGCCAGGAACGACGGCAGCGAAGCCAAGCTCTACGACATCGTCGCCGATCCCGACCAGACCAAGGACCTGGCGGACGAGCGTCCGCAGGACGTGCGCCGCCTGTTCGATCTGGTGGTCCAGGATGCCGGCGGCGAGCCGCTGCCGAGTTACGACGAGATGTAACGTTGGGGCAGTCACGCCGGCGGCGAGGCTCGCCGCCGGACTTCTCCGAGTTTTCTGCAGGCACGACTAAAGATTGTAAATCGGGAGGTGGACTCCAACGACGAGCGCGCGCTCCGTTTACCCCGAGATCTACTTGCACACCCCGCGGCGGCGGTTCTTGGCGTCGAGATGCAGATGGTCGGCGTGGTCCTCGTTGTAGCCGGGGCCGAGCACCGTGCCGAAATACTTGCAGGCCGACTGCCGCACCTCCTTCTGGAATGGCCGCTCGCGGAACGCGAAGAAGCCCTTCTTCTCCACGTGCACGATCTCTTTGCCGAACTGGAAGCCGCCGACGTCGAGGGCATTGCCGCTGGCGTGTTCGCTGATGGTGCGCGAGCCGGCAATGCGCGAGCAGCGGTAGGACGACAGGTTGATCACCGCATCCGGCTTGTCCCACATCTTCCAGCGAGCGGCCGGCACCACCTCCTCGTCCATCCACTGCGCCACGCGCAGCGCCGCCTGGCAGTTCAGCGTCGCGGCCGGCTTCATGGCGATGCCGGGCAGGATCTGGCTGATCTTCACCGGATACTGGATGCCGCAGCTCTTGCTGCCGCCGATCGAGTTGGCGTCGACGAACTTGACACCAAGCTTGGCCAGCGCCTGGCGGCAGACGATTTCGGCGCGCGGCATCGGCGAATAGCCGCTCGGCGTCTCCTCCTCCAGCGGCGCGCGCGGCAAGGAGGGCGCCGCGGAACGTGGCGGCGCCCGCTTCTCCAGCGAGGCGTAGCTCGGCAGGGTGGTCGTCTTGGGCTGCGGCCTCGGTTCGGGCACGGCTCCAGGCGTCACCGCGGTCAACCCGGTCCATGGGTCGGGCTGAGAGAAGCCGGTCATGCGCTGGTCGACGCTGACGGGCGCGTCCATCGGCGGCAGCATCGTCTGCTGCTGGATGGCGGCGGGCGGTATGGCAACAGGCTGCGGCGCGACCGGCGCCGTGGCGACGGCGACGGGCGGCGGCACCGGCCTGCTGGCCACGGCCGGTGGCATGGGGGTCGGCGCCTGATAGACGGGCATGGGCTGCGGCTCGATCGCGACCGGCTGGGATGGCTGCGGCTCGACCGGTTGATAGACGACCGTCGGCGCCGTGGGTGCCTGGTAGGTCGGCGCAGCCTGGTATGTCGGCGCGGCAGGCAGCGGCTGCGCCGAGGTCATGGCGCGCTCTTCGAGGCTCGGGGCTGACGGACGATAGCTGTCGTAGACCGGCGCTCCCCATACGAGGCTCGGCTGTCCCGCGCCGCTGGCAGCGACGCCGCCGGTTGTGGCGGGCGCAGCGGGCGTTCCCCAAGGCGCCGGGGCGGATTGCGGAATATCGGCGGGCGGCGACGGAGCCGTCAGCGTCTGAGCGGCAGCATCGACAGCGCCCGCCGCAACGAGGCACAATGCGGCGAGCGCCGGGAAGCGCCATCCGACGAGACGCAAAACCATGGGACGGCCTTTCGTTGTCCGCGAAACTCGAGCGGGCAAGACAAAGGCTATCGAGGTTTGGTAAGCAAAGGGTGAATCGCCGGTCGATTTTTTTGCCGCCGACGGCGCTCCGGCGCCCCTAACCCATTGTTTCCAGAATTTTTCTTGGCTCGGCCGGGCCGCCGCCGCATCCGTGGGCCTCGGCCTTCGGGCTGATCCGTCAGCGGCGCGGCCGCAGCACCCGGCTCGACCGCTGCAACGGGTCCGGGCCGTAGCGGTTCGGCCCCTTCGTCCCGGCCAGGAAGCCGTTTTCGACGATCAGCCACAGCGAGCCCACCACCGGCACGAAGCCGATCAGCGCCCACCATCCGGCCTTGCCGCGATCGTGAAAGCGCTTCACCGCGATCGCCGTCAGCGGGTAGAGGAGCGCGACGGCCGCGATCAGCGCCACCGCCTGGCCGATCGCCTTGGGCATCGGCGCGACGATCACGGCGACGACGAAGGCGGCCGCCACGACGCAGAGGATGGCGATCCAATAGCGCCTGCGGTTGATCCGGCCCTTGAACGACAGCATCAGATCCCGCGCGTGCACCGCCTGCCCTTCCCGCATGATTCCAAGGTTCGGCCGGCCGCCGCCGCACCGCCGACCGAGGCCGGGATGATAGCCGCCGCGCCGGCCATCGTCTCGCCTGCGGCCGGGTCGCGCGACGGAATCCACAGATCGCGTCGCCGGGCCTTCTCGAATCCGGTTTTGTTCTCCATATTCCCCCCATGGCTTCCGACAAGAATTCCGACCGCAAGCTGAAGCGGCGTGGCCCGCTCGTCGCCTTCAACGACGCTTCCGAATCGCGTGACGGCTTCGGCGAGGCGCCGCAGGCCGATTTCGAGGGCGATCCCACCGATCTGTCCGGTCCGGTCTCCGGCTGGGCCGACGCCATCGCGCGCGCCGCCGAGGACGACGCCGAGGCGAAGGCGGACGCCAAGACGCCGAAGCCCGCCAGGAAGGCCCGGACGAACCCCTCCGGCAAGACGGCGCGCGGCACCTCGATCGGCGCCGCCACCGACCCGAAGGAGCGCGCCCGCGCCGGCCTCAACCCGGTGGCTGGTCTCGACGTCAGCCTGGAAGAGGCGAAGGCGCTGCCCGAGGGCGCCGTCACCGCCACGGTCGAGGCGCTGTCGAAGCTGATCGAGAGCGGCAATCCGCTGCACAAGAACGGCGAGATCTGGGTGCCGCACCGTCCGGAGCGGCCGGAAAAGTCGGAAGGCGGCATCCGCATCCAGATCAAGTCGGAGTTCGAGCCGCGTGGCGACCAGCCGACCGCGATCCGCGATCTCGTCTCGGGCATTGCCGACCAGGACCAGACCCAGGTGCTGCTCGGCGTCACCGGCTCGGGCAAGACCTTCACCATGGCCAAGGTCATCGAGGAGACGCAGCGCCCGGCGCTGATCCTGGCCCCCAACAAGACGCTGGCCGCGCAGCTCTATTCGGAGTTCAAGAACTTCTTCCCGGACAACGCGGTCGAGTATTTCGTCTCCTACTACGACTACTATCAGCCCGAGGCTTATGTGCCTCGCTCCGATACCTACATCGAGAAGGAATCGTCGATCAACGAGCAGATCGACCGGATGCGCCACGCCGCCACCCGCGCCTTGCTCGAGCGCGACGACTGCATCATCGTCGCCTCGGTGTCCTGCATCTACGGTATCGGCTCGGTCGAGACCTATACGGCGATGACCTTCCAGATGTCGGTGGGCGACCGGCTCGACCAGCGCCAGCTCCTCGCCGACCTCGTCGCCCAGCAGTACAAGCGCCGCGACGCCGATTTCCAGCGCGGCTCGTTCCGGGTGCGCGGCGACACGATCGAGATCTTTCCCGCCCACCTGGAGGATCGCGCCTGGCGCATCTCGCTGTTCGGCGACGAGATCGAGGAAATCACCGAGTTCGATCCCCTGACCGGCAAGAAGACCGACGCGCTGAAGTCGGTGAAGATCTACGCCAACTCCCACTACGTCACCCCGCGCCCGACCTTAAACCAAGCTGTCAAAAGCATTAGGGAAGAGTTAAGGATTCGCCTGCAAGAGCTTGAAAAGGCAGGCCGGCTTCTGGAAGCGCAGCGCCTGGAGCAACGCACCCGCTTCGACATCGAGATGATCGAGGCGACCGGCTCCTGCGCCGGCATCGAGAACTATTCGCGCTATCTCACCGGCCGCAAACCGGGCGAGCCGCCGCCGACGCTGTTCGAATACCTGCCCGACAACGCGCTAGTGTTCATCGACGAAAGCCACGTCACCATCCCGCAGATCGGCGGCATGTATCGCGGCGACTTCCGCCGCAAGGCGACGCTCGCCGAATACGGCTTCCGCCTGCCCTCATGCATGGATAACAGACCTCTCAGATTTGAAGAGTGGAACGCCATGCGCCCGCCCACCGTGGCGGTCTCGGCGACGCCGGGCGCCTGGGAGCTGGAGGAATCGGGCGGCGTCTTCGCCGAGCAGGTGATCCGCCCGACCGGCCTCACCGATCCGCCGGTGGAGATCCGCCCGGCCAAGACCCAGGTCGACGATCTGCTGGGCGAGATCCGCGAGACCGTCGACAAGGGCTACCGGGTGCTGACCACCGTGCTCACCAAGCGCATGGCCGAGGACCTCACCGAATACCTGCACGAGCAGGGCATCCGCGTGCGCTACATGCACTCCGACATCGACACGCTGGAACGCATCGAGATCATGCGCGACCTGCGGCTCGGCGCCTTCGACTGCCTGGTCGGCATCAACCTCTTGCGCGAGGGCCTCGACATCCCCGAATGCGGGCTGGTCTCGATCCTCGACGCCGACAAGGAAGGGTTCTTGCGCTCGGAGACGTCGCTGATCCAGACGATCGGGCGCGCCGCGCGCAATGTCGACGGCCGCGTCATCCTCTATGCCGACCGGGTCACCGGCTCGATGGAGCGCGCCATCGCCGAGACCAACCGCCGCCGCGAGAAGCAGGAGGCCTACAACGTCGAGCACGGTATCACGCCGGAAAGCGTCAAGGCGCGCATCTCCGACATTCTCGACTCCTATTACGAGAAGGATCATGTCCAGGTCGACGTGAAGCATCTCGACAAGGAAGGCGCGCTGGTCGGCAACAACCTCAAGGCCCACCTCGAGCACCTGGAAAAACAGATGCGCGACGCCGCCGCCGATCTCGACTTCGAGCTTGCTGCGCGCCTGCGCGACGAGATCCGCCGGCTGGAGGCCAAGGAGCTGGAATACGGCCCGGACGCGCTGGCCGCCGAGTTCGCCGGCGACGGCGGCTCCACCGGCCCGATGCGCCGAGGCTCGTCCAACCAGGGCCGCGCCGGCAAGCGCGGCAAGGCCGGCAAGGGTGCCACCGACGGCGGCAACGCCCGCTTCTCGGCCCTCGGCGAACCCCTCAAGCCGCGCGGCGCCGGCGCCAACCCTCCCTCAGCCAACACCAAGGCCGATGAAGGCCCGATCTCCCCCCAACGGGGGGGAGATGCCCGGCAGGGCAGAGGGGGGGCTGCGCCCTCGCCGTCATCCTCGGGCTCGTCGCGAGGATCCAGCGCGACGGAGAGCAGCGACGCCGCCGGAAAAAGCTACTTCCAGAAGCCGTCGCTGGACGACATGGGCCCCGGCACCGACCTGCCGAAGCCCGACCGGCCCGACGCGCCGAGCCGCAGCTATTTCCGCAAGAACTCGCTGGACGAGATGACGGTGCGCCGCACCGAGCAGCCGGCGGGCAAGGCCCCGCCGCAGAAGCCGGCGCCATCCACCAAGGGCGCGCCCTCGCCCCAGCCGATCTCCCCCCAAGGTGGGGGAGATGCCCGGCAGGGCAGAGGGGGGGCGACGCTCTCCGACGACGATCCCCGCCCGATCCGCCGCGAACGCATCGGCCGCGGCTCCTACGAGGACGAAGGCGAGCAAAAACGTCGCGGCCGGCCGAAGAAGACGGGACGGCCGGGGCGGTAATGGCGCTAAACCAAGAAGAAATCCGCTCTTGCATTGAGAAGGAATACCGTCGGCGCGGAGACACGCTGGGCTGGCGGTTGCTCTACTCCCCGTGGGAGACGATGTTGAACGCCGATGTGGCCTTCCTCGGCCTGCAACCTGGTGGCGGGTTCCTGCCGAACGATCACGGGGAACTCTGCATGACGAGTGGTAGCGCCTATGTAACGGAAAGCTGGACGGGCAGGCCCGCAGGAGCGCATCCATTGCAAAAGCAGGTGCGTGCGCTGTTCGACTGGCTCGATGTGGCGCCGGAAGCCGTATTGGCAGGAAATCTGGTGCCCTTCCGCTGCCCCAATGCCAGAAGCTTTAAGGATATGCGGGGTGCGCTCGCATTTGGCGAATGGCTTTGGCGCGATATCGTCGCTCAAGCGCGCCCCAAACTTGTCGTAACAATGTCCAGAGACACGACAGCCGCATTCAAGCGAGTAGGGGGCATCGACACGTTGCAGAGCCGCCCCTGCGGTTGGGGTTCCATCAGACTTTTCCATGGAGAAGGGCCGCTGTTCCGGCTTATCGGGCTGCCGCATCTGTCACGTTTTGGGATCATTACCCGACCGGCCAGTCGAGAAGCATTGCTCAGCGTGCTCGAACACTAGGGACTTTCCCGCAAGCGAGAGGCGTGGCAAAAACGCCTACGAAGAAGGCGACGTGCCAGAAATGCCGCCGGAGGCCGGAGAAGACGGACGACAAGTGGCGGTAACGTGAGCGCTTCCCTTTGGTCCCTCATCCCGGCCCAAAGCCGGGATGACGAGGGCGCGGTAGAAAAACCGTAGGCATGCGGTCATACTAACGCAGATGACCGCATGGAGACCACG
Source organism: Consotaella aegiceratis (assembly GCF_036541425.1). NCBI lineage: Bacteria > Pseudomonadati > Pseudomonadota > Alphaproteobacteria > Hyphomicrobiales > Aurantimonadaceae > Consotaella > Consotaella aegiceratis. Next base: position 23,079 of record NZ_JAZHFT010000026.1, on the reverse strand, counting down.
CCATGACCCGGCTTGAGAAGATCGAGAAAGACATCGTAGGCCTGACCGCTGACGAGTTCGCCCGCTTCCGCGAATGGTTTGAGGATTACGACGCCACGCGTTTCGATGCGCGGATCGAGCGTGACGCAGAAACCGGCAAGCTGGATTCGCTGGCGGACGAAGCCCTCGCCGATTTCCGCGCCGGCAAATCTCGACCGTTGTGAACCATCATGCCACCCTGGCCTTTTGGCGCGCCTACGACTCTCTGCCAGCTCCGATCAGGACATCGGCCGACCGCTGTTTTAAACGTCTGAAGGCCGAGCCGTTTCATCCATCGCTGCATTTCAAATCTGTTGGCCGCTTCTGGTCCGTGCGTGTGGGACTGCGCTATCGGGCTCTCGCGGTCCGTACTGGCGACGACATCATCTGGTTCTGGATTGGCAGCCATGCCGAATACAACCGTCTATTGCAAGGCTGATTGGCGGTAGACTGTGCCTTCAGCCGCTCCTCTCGCTCCAGCGCGAGCGCGTCCGTAAAAAGCTCCTACGAGGACGAGTCGGACCAGAAGCGCCGCCGACCGAAGAAGACAGGCCGACCGGGGCGGTAATGTTTAGCACCTGCCTCCTTGATCCCTCATCCTGAGCCTGTCGAAGGGCGAGGGATCAAGGCTCCAGCCTGCGCTGGCTGGGGGGCGCCGAGCGTCCCTCGTGGTTCGACAGGCTCACCATGAGGGGCTGGTGTCACCGTCGCCCGCAACAAAAGAAATCCCCGCCCTCCATTCCCGCCCCTATCATCCCGTCACCGCTGGTCCACGAATGGGCACGGACGATCGCCGGGATCGGTCGGGGGCCAAGCGGGCGGGTCCGGGTGCGGCTCCTTCCGGAGGAGTGGCAAACGGACGGGACGGACCGAGCCTGCCTTCCGAGATTCTGCGGGGAAGGCGGCGCGCCGCTGGCCCGGAGGTCGTACTCCCCCCGGCGGCAGCCAGAGCCAGTCCCGCGCGTTTGCAGGCGCAGGGCGGTGAAGGGTTCGGCGGAGCGAGGGCAGCGAGAGCCCGCGCGCGTCTCGATCAAACCCCGCGCGGAACGCCGGAGGCGGACCGTAACAATACCATCATTCGGAGGGTCGGCCTCCGGCGTTCCGCCGTCCCATCGGACAGCATCGAGATCAACGAAGCAAAAGAGGAAGGGAGAGACGGACAGCGGAAAGAATGCCCCAGCCGGCCGCGCACGCGCCGCCGGGCGCTTTGGCGCGTCCCTATCCCCAGGGCGTCATCCTCGGCCACCGTGCCGAGGATCCAGCGACGCCGTATCCACTGCCGCTGGGGCGGGACCAGCAGCCACGGCGTCCGGTGGCAAATGTCGCAAAGTCTGGATCCTCGGGACGGAGCCCGATGACGAAGAAGTGGCCGAGGATGACGAAGAAGGTGAAGGCCAGCGGGAGACTTCCAGCCGCCCACGCGGCGCCAGGCGCCTCGGCGCGTCCCTTTCCCGAGGGCGTCATCCCGGCCTTGAGCCGGGATCCATTCCAAGCCCGTCGAACCGCCGCAGCGGCGGAGGCCCGGCCTGATGTTGGCCGATGGTGGCGACGGAAGCGCAGAGGCGTGGATCCCGGCTCAAGGTCGGGACGACGCGGCGGAGGGGTGGCGAGACAAGCGTCGGCCGGGATTGCTGCGCCGGTTGCGCACGCGGCAGCAGCCGTTAGGTCCGTCGACTCCACCCTTCGCCACGCGTCTCGCCGATCGCCCTGGCAACCGGCGCGAAACCGGGTAATTTGTTTCTCTTCTTATTCGAGTTTTGGGGGGGGGGGAGCATGATCGACGAGACGTCCGGAACCTGGCTTGGCCGCGTCTGGCTGCCTGAGGCGGTGGGACCTGCGGTGGTGACGCTGCGCGACGGCCAGGTGGTCGACATCACGGCGCGCGCCGCGCCGACGGTGCGCGACGTCTGCGAGATGGACGATCCGGCGGCTTATGTGCGCGCCGCGCCCGGCCGGCCGCTCGGCTCGATCGACGACGTGGCGGCGGGCCGGCCGGGCGATCCGACGCGTCTGCACTTCCTCGCGCCCTGCGACCTGCAGGCGGTCAAGGCCTGCGGCGTCACCTTCGCCCGCTCCATGGTCGAGCGGGTCATCGAGGAGAAGGCGGAGGGCGATCCGCATCGCGCCGAGGCGATCCGCCGGCGCGTCGCCGGACTGATCGGCGATTCGCTGCGCAACATCCGCGCCGGCTCGGAGCAGGCCGCCGAGGTCAAGCGCGCGCTGATCGCCGAGGGGCTGTGGTCGCAATATCTGGAGGTCGGCATCGGCCCGGATGCCGAGGTGTTTTCCAAGGCGCAGCCGCTGAGCGCGGTCGGGCCGGGCGCCGAGGTCGGGCTGCATCCGATCTCGCACTGGAACAATCCGGAGCCCGAGATCGTGCTGGCGGTGGCCTCCACCGGGCGGATCGTCGGCGCCACGCTCGGCAACGACGTCAATCTGCGCGATGTCGAGGGGCGCTCGGCGCTGCTCCTGCCCAAGGCCAAGGACAACAACGCCAGCGCCGCGATCGGCCCGATGATCCGGCTGTTCGACGATCGCTTCACGCTCGACGACGTGCGCAGAGCCGAGCTGACGCTGGAGGTCGAGGGCGCCGAGGACGGCTATCGGCTGACCGGCCATTCGTCGATGGCGGAGATCAGCCGCGATCCGGAGGATCTGGTGGCCCAGACGCTCGGCCGCCACCACCAGTATCCGGACGGGCTGATGCTCTATCTCGGCACGCTGTTCGCGCCGATCGAGGATCGCGACGTGCCGGGCGAAGGCTTCACCCACAAGCTCGGCGACCGGGTGACGATCTCGGCGCCGGGCCTGGGCACGCTGACCAACACGGTGCGGCTGTCGACGGACTGCCCGGAATGGACCTTTGGCGCGCGCGCCCTGATGACCAATCTGGCGGCGCGCGGTCTGCTTTGAGCGTCTCGCTCTACCGGGCCGTGCGGCCGTCGCGGCGGTAGTCGTAGCCGTCGGCAAAGCCGCCCGGCGGCTCGTTCGGCGACCACCAGGGGCCGGGGCCGAGATGACGGCGATCCTCGCGCCAATTCCAGCCGCCCTGCGGCTCCGGCGGCTCGCGACGCCAGCGCGGATCGCGGCGGTCCCACCGATCGCGGTCGTCCCGGCGACCGTGACGCCAGTCGTCCCGGTCGCTCCAGCGCTCGTCGTCCCAGCGGTCCCAGTCGCCGTCGCGATCATAATCCCGATCGCCGTCGTCGGCCCAGTCGTCGCGGCGATCCGGCCCGTCGTCGCCGCGCCGGTAGCGGTCGCGATTGCGGAACATGTCGCGCCGGTCGGTCTGGTTGTCGTGGTTCTCCAGCAACCGGCGGATCGACCTGGCGCGCGGCAGGATCTCGTTGGTGGAGGCCGGCGGCGCGATTTCCGCGCCGTCGCCCGAACTTTGCGCCAGGCCGGGAGCCGCTGCCGCGAGCAGCAGGCCAAGGGCCAGAAGAATTCGCATCATGAAGCCGCTCCTCTCGGTCGTCATCCCCTAAGGTAAGGTCTTCCACCGGCTTCGCCCAACAGGTTTCCGATTCATCGTTAGCGCAAAGCGCACCATCCGGGTTGCGGGCGGCGGCTTGCCGCAGCGCAGCATCGCGCGCTTGCGTCCCATCCCATGCCCGCCTACACAGTGCGCCGGGAGGAGACGGAAGATCTCTCGGACGTAGAATTAGGCAGGCGGTCGCATGGTGTCTTCGATTGTGTGTTGCGTGCGGAGGCCCACGGCCCGATTGCGCCGATGGGGAGCGCGGCTCCCGCAAATCCTGTGTCTCGCCCTGCCGCTGATGCTGCTTCTGATCGCGCCGTCCTTCGCGCAGGAGGCGGAGGCCGCGCACGAAGCGGGCCTGAACGGCGCCGAGCTGGGCGTCGCCTGGGCGCTTCCCTTTGTCGGCATCCTGTTGTCGATCGCCCTCTTTCCGCTGCTCGCCCCGCATTTCTGGCATCATCATTTCGGCAAGGTGGCGGCGGTGTGGGCCCTGGTCTTCCTCGTCCCCTTCGCCATGACCTACGACATGGACCTGGTGGTGCACGAGGTCGCCCATATGGGCCTGCTCGACTACGTGCCCTTCCTGATCCTGCTCGGCGCGCTGTTCACCATCGCCGGCGGCATTCTGATCACCGGCAACCTGCACGGCCGGCCGCGCTTCAACGTCGCCTTCCTGGCGGTCGGCGCGGTGCTCGCCTCCGTGGTCGGCACGACCGGCGCTTCGATGGTGCTGATCCGGCCGGTGCTGCGCGCCAATGACGGCCGCCGCCACAACGTCCACGTCGTGGTGTTCTTCATCTTCCTGGTGTCGAACATCGGCGGCTCGCTGACGCCGCTGGGCGATCCGCCGCTGTTCCTGGGCTATCTGCGCGGCGTCGACTTCTTCTGGACCACCATCCACATGGCCTCCGAGATGGCGTTCTGCACGGTCCTGCTGCTCGGCCTGTTCTGGCTGATCGATCGCCAGCTCTACAATCACGACGCCGACTTCCGCGGCATGTACGATCCGACGCCCGATACCGGAAAGATCGGCATCGAGGGCAAGATCAACATCCTCCTGCTCCTGGTCGTGGTCGGCGGCGTGCTGATCTCCGGCACCTGGCATCCGGGCGTCAGCTACCACCTGCTCGGCATCGAGCTGGAATTGCAGGACATCGCGCGCGACGTCGTCCTGGTTCTCGCCGCGCTCGTCTCTCTGGCCGTGACGCCCAAGGGGGTGCGGGCCCGCAACGGCTTCGAATGGGGGCCGATCACCGAGGTGGCCAAGCTGTTCGCGGCGATCTTCGTGACCATCATTCCGGTGATCGCCATGCTGCGGGCGGCCCATGACGGCGCTTTCGCGCCGCTGGTGGCCCTGGTGAGTCAGCCGGACGGCAGGCCGATCAACGCCATGTACTTCTGGACCACCGGCGTGCTGTCGTCGTTCCTCGACAACGCGCCGACCTATCTGGTGTTCTTCAACCTCGCCGGCGGCGATGCCCAGCACCTGATGGGCCCCCTCGCCCACACGCTCGCGGCAATCTCGTGCGGCGCCGTGTTCATGGGCGCCAACTCCTATATCGGCAATGCGCCGAACTTCATGGTGAAGTCGATCGCCGAGGGTGCCGGCGTGAAGATGCCTTCGTTCTTCGGCTACATGGCCTGGTCGGTGGGCATTCTGGTGCCGCTGTTCCTGCTCGTCACCCTGGTGTTCTTCCTATTCTGACGAGCGGATCGGTTCAGGCCGCCGACCATTCGATGGCCCGCGCAGTCGCCGACTGCGCGGGCCATCGCTTTTTAAAGCTCGGGTCTTGAGGGTCAGTCGCGCGGCACTGCCTGATCCATCATGTCGGCATTCTTCAGCCAGGGATCATTCGGCCGGATCGGCTTGTTGATCTCCGACAGGCAGCTCGAAAGAGCCAGGGCCAGAATGGCAAGAACGACGGCACGACGCATGGAGCACCTCATTGAAACGCAGCGGTAGGATTGGTGTCGACCAAACCCGGCGGATGCATGGCCCTACCCCGCCTTTCTCGCAATCACCAAATGCCCGGGCACCGGCTCACCCTCTTCCAGCCGCACGGTGATCGGCTCCAGCGACAGAACCGCGAAACCGTGGGCGGCGAGCTGGTCGCGGACATAGGCCTCGGCATGGGCGAAGCGCTGGTGCGGCCCGACCATGAAGGCACGGCCGGCCAGATCGGCCTCCGGGAGCGTCTCGGAGGAAAACCCCCAAACCCCGTTCGGGTTGAGCCGCCGCGCGACGCCGCCGAACAGACCCTCCAGGCTGCCGAGATAAGGCAGCACGTCGGTCGCCACGATCAGATCCCACGGCTCTTCTTCGTCGCACTCCTCCAGGAATCCGACCGCATCGCCGACGAAAAGCTCGTCATAGACGTCCTTTTCGTGCGCCGCCTCGACCATGGCCTCTGACAGGTCCAGGCCGGCTACCTCTTCGCAAAGGTCGCGCAGCATCTCGCCCGACAGGCCGGTGCCGCAGCCGAGATCGAGCATGCGCCGGTAGGGACCGGCCGCGACCTGCCTCAGCCGCTCGCTCAGGAGCCCCGGCACGCCATAGCCGAGTTGATCCACCAGAATGTTTTCGAAGTCGCCGGCATGCTGGTCGAACAACATGGCGACATAGGCCTCCGGCGCCCGATCCGGCGCCTCGCCCAGCCCGAGCGAGGCCAGCCGGACCGCGGCGCCGCCCCGGTCTTCCGGATCGAGCGCCAGGCATTTGCGATAGCCGTCCGCGGCCTGTTCGCGGCGTCCGGCCTTTTCGTCCGCCAGGGCCCGATTATAGGCCCGCGCCAGTGCGGCTTCGTCGATTTTGCTCATCGGGCGTCGGTCCGGGGCGGCAGTGCCACGGGATCCGAAAAGCCGCATCGCCCTGGCCGAATTCCTAAAATCTTTTCCATATCAGTCACTTATTACCCACTACCCGCAACGTATATCCGCCTTCGAACAGTAAATTTGGCCATCCACGAAAACTTTCACTTGCAAAGCAAGGTCGGAAATAGCAATCATTTTAGTGTTCGGGCAATTCCACGGACGTGGTGAAACTGGAAGACTGGCGGATCGGGGGCGCTGATAATCCTCGAAGCGGGTGTGCGAGCAACCGCGATTGAACGGCTCCTTTCCCTGCAACTTGAGACTTGCCTGCCACCGCCGCCAATGGCGGACCATTGATTGCTGAAGGGGAAAGGGTTCCCGCATGTCGCAGACCGGTACGGTCAAATTCTTCAACACCGAGAAGGGCTTTGGATTCATCAAGCCCGACAACGGTGGCGCCGATATCTTCGTCCACATCTCCGCCGTACAGGCGTCTGGCCTGCCGGGCCTGACGGAAAATCAGAAGGTCGCCTTCGACACCGAGCCGGACAAACGCGGCAAGGGTCCCAAGGCGGTCAATCTCGAACTCGCCGACTAAGCCGCTGGCGGCGTCCAGGCTGCCAAAACAGCCGATCGGCGCCAGCGAACGAACGGCAGTCTGACTGCCGAGATCTGTCATGATCAGAACCCCGTTCAGCAGTGCTAGCGGGGATTTTGTCGTGGGCGAAACGCAGGCGGCCTTGTCGACGCAGCCGGTGTCGATTTGAACGGCTCGATCGTTGTCGAGCGTGCCGTCGTTTCCTCTTTTGGCGCCGTATCCGCCATCGCCGATGCGGCTTCGTTGCAAAGCCGACGCGCTATTTTGCCTCACCTTCGAGCCCGATGGGCGCGGCTCAATCCTCCCCAAAACACAGCCAAGCGGCCTCTGTCGATATTAACCATTTCTTCATCTCGAACTGGCCAGCCATGCCTGCCCACGTTAAGTCAGGTTAACAAAGACTTAACAGGGTGGATGACGCCATGCTCCGGGTGCTTGCCGCAGCATCGGCTGCGGTTGCAGCCCTTTCCCTGACAGTCTGCGCCCCGGCTGCGGCCGGCGAGCGGGGCGGCCTGGGAGAGGCTTTTGCCGTTGCGGCCCACGCCAGCGCGAATTCCTATGTTCGCACGGTGCGTCCCGGCTCACGCTGGGTAACCTCGGCCGGCGTCCGCGCGATTCCGCACGGCCGGACCAGTTTCTGGGACCAACCCCGACCGCCCGTCTCGGTCAAAAGCAGAGGCTCCTTCACGACGATTCGAAGCCATCGGCCGGATGTCGTGGTCTATCGCCATACCTTGCAGCCCGTGGTGATCGTCCAGCCCGGCAGTCCGGCGGAGGGCGGCATCGCCTATCGCGGTGTCGACGAGGGCGACTGGTCGCCGATCCTCGGAGCCCCGGTCCCGCAGGACGAGACGACCTATCGGGGCGGTGGCCCCAAGTTCATCGATGTCGAATCGGAGCGGCTCGACCGCCGGCCGATCGGCCCCGACGGCATCGACGTGATGAGCGTCGGCGGCGCCAAGATCATTCGCATCGCGCCGGGCTATCGCCGCAGCGAGCATCAGGCGGCCATCGAACGCCCCGAACCGATGCCGGTTTCGACCCGTGCGCCGGCACCGGCACGGGCGCCGTCACCGAGCGAAAGCGCTCCGGACGCCGTGCCGACCCCTCTGCCCGCACCTTATCGGCCGCCGGTGGTCCAGAAGGAGCCGTCGGCGGAGATGCCCGCCGAGACCACGGCCGGCAACGCTTCGGAAGCCTGGCTGGAGCCCTGGTCGCTGGAATGGCGCGAGCGTTGCGCCGAGCTTCACTCGAGCTTCGACCCGGACCTCGGCACCTACAGGGACGAGACCGGACGGCGTCGGTTCTGCACGGGCGGATAAGGCCGCGCTCGACGGCCAAGCGAATCGCGGACTACAGCAGGAAGGGATTGGTGCGGCGTTCATCGCCCAGCCGGCTGCCCGGTCCGTGGCCGCAAAGAAAGCCGACATCGTCGCCGAGCGGCAGCACCTTGTCCTTGATCGAGCGGATCAGCGCCGCATGGTCGCCGCCGGGCAGGTCCGTGCGGCCGATCGAACCGGCGAACAGCACGTCACCGGCATGCAGAAAGCGCGCGGCACGATCGAAGAACACCACGTGCCCCGGCGCGTGGCCCGGACAATGCAGCACCTCGAAACGGTGCGGCCCCAATTCCAGCATCTCGCCCTCGGTCAACCAGCAATCCGGCAAGACGTTGCGATAGCCGCCGCCGACCCCGAACATGCGGGCCTGATCCTCGATGCCGTCGAGCAGAAACCGGTCCGCCTCGTGGGGGCCGGTGATGGGCACGCCGAGATGCTCCTTGAGATCAGCCGCGCCACCGGCATGGTCGATATGGCCATGGGTGAGCCAGATCCCCTCGATCCGCACGCCGACCTCGGCGATCGCAGCTTCGATCAGATCGACATCGCCGCCGGGATCGACCACGACGCCGATCTTCTGCTCGTCGTCGAACAGGATGCAGCAGTTCTGCTGGAAGGGCGTGACCGGAACGATCCGGGCGTTCAGTTGGCCCATGGCAGGCTCCCTAAGGGCGACCAAGATGGTGTTCGCGGCTCGTGCTACCGCGCGAGCCGAGCTTTGTCAGCGCTCTTTTGCGGAAAGACCTCGTGCGGCAAGGATACGGCGCCACACCAAGGAGGCTCCTTTGGTCGCGTAAAGCGGTTCACGGCGCAGCGCCGATCTCGTCCCACAAGCCGTCGAGAAACGCCCGCAGCCGCTGCAGACGGGCCTCGGACATCCGCGCGCCCGTCGCCGTCTTGAACCCCTCGCCCAGCCGCAGCAGTTTGGTCTCGAAGTGGTCGGCCGCGAAACGGTCGTCATAAGGACGGCTGCGGGCCGTCGGGTCCTGCGGATCGTAGATGGCGTGCCCCAGACGTCCGGCGATGTAGAAACAGCGTGCGATGCCGATCATGCCGATCGCGTCGAGCCGGTCGGCATCCCGCAGGATCATCGCCTCCAGGCTTTCGGGCTCGATGCCGGCGGAAAAGCTGTGGGCTTCTATGGCGTGAACCACCGCGGCGATCCGCTCCTGCGCCCACCCCTGCCTTTCGAGCAGCGACGCGGCGTGCGCGGCAGCGAGGCGCGACGCCTGGGAGCGCCGAGGCGAGTCCTTTTCCACCGCGACGCAATCGTGAAGAAGCACAGCGGCGAGCAGGATCTCGGCATCGCCGCCCTCTTCTGCCTGGATGCGAGACGCGTTTCTCCAGACCCGCTGCAAATGCCCGACATCGTGCGCCCCGTCGCCGCCATCGAAACCGGTATGGGGAAGCAGAAACGCGGCCAGGGATTCCTGGGGAGAGAAGGCGGAGCCGTCGAATTCAATGTCCCCGGTTTGGCTCATTGCGCGACATCTCCATTCGGTTTCATCCGATCAGCGCGCCACGCGCGGCTCGAAGCCAGAATCGGTGGTCGCGGCACACGATACAAGAAAGGCCGGGGAGGATCCCCAGCCTTTCGATTTCCGTTCGCCGACCACGGGCGCTCGACGCGGCCCCGGACAAAGGCGCAGGCGGCTTATTCCGCCGCGGCAGCCGCGGCCTGCTTGGGCTGAACCTCGGCCGAATAGTCGTCCATCATCCGCCGGCTGATCGCGCCCGGCGTGAAGCGGTGGGGACCGATCTCGGAAACGGGCGTCACTTCAGCCGCCGTGCCGGTGAGGAAACATTCCTCGAAGGCGTCCAGTTCCTCCGGCATGATCGCCCGCTCGTGCACCGGGATACCGCGCCGCTTGGCCAGTTCGATCACCGTCTGCCGGGTGAGGCCGTTGAGGAAGCAGTCCGGATCGGGCGTGTGGATCGCGCCGTCCTTGACGAAGAAGATGTTGGCGCTGGTCGCCTCGGCCACGCGGCCGCGCCAGTCCAGCATCATCGCGTCGGAATAGCCCTTCGCCTCGGCCGCGTGCTTGGAGATGGTGCAGATCATATAGAGGCCGGCGGCCTTGGCGCGGGCCGGCGCGGTGCGCGGATCGGGGCGGCGATACTCGGCGATGTCCAGCCGGATGCCCTTCATCCGCTCTTCGATGCTGCCGTAATAGGCCGGCCATTCCCAGATCGCGATGGCGAGATTGATCTTGTTGTGCTGAGCCGAAACGCCCATCATCTCGCTGCCGCGCCAGGCGACCGGCCGGACATAGGCGTCGGAGAAGCCCTGGCGCACCAACAGCTCCTTGCAGGCCGCGTCGATCTCGTCGGCCGAATAGGGAATCTGGAAACCCAGGGCGTGACCGGACGCAATCAGACGATCGGTGTGCTGACGCAGCTTGAAAATCTCGCCGCCGTACGCCTTTTCGCCTTCGAATACGCTGCTGGCGTAGTGCAGTCCGTGGGTGAGCACATGGACCTTGGCATCCTTCCAGGCGACGAACTCGCCATTGAACCAGATTTGCCCGTCCAGTTGATCGAATGAAACGCTGCTCATGGATTTCGTTGCGCCTGAAGCGCTCTCCCTTCACCGACGATGCGGCTTTTCGTGTTTCCGAGGCCTGACATTGATGATCGCCCGCTCTACAGGCTGGACCGCGGAGCCTTATCATGGACCGGCCGGACGGGCGGAGTTGCCGACCCTGTTCCAACGGCCATGTTTAGGTGTAACAATAAACCCGATATACGTCAACAGTGCTGACCTATTTGATGGATGTTCCGGTCAACAAGCCTTGTCAGGCGGATCTTGTCGTGCGTGAGCCGCTCAACTCCGACGAGGACATCGATTTCCGCCTGATCGAGCTGCTCTTTTTCGCCTATCGCGATTTCACCGGCGATGCCGACGTGATCCTCGAGCGCTATGGTTTCGGGCGTGCGCACCATCGCGTGCTGCATTTCGTCAACCGCGATCCCGGCATGACGATCGCCGACCTCCTCGATCTCTTGCAGATTACCAAGCAGTCGCTGTCGCGCGTGCTGCGCCAGCTCATCGAAGGCGATTTCATCGCCCTGCAGCCGGGGACCGAGGACCGCCGCCAGCGGCGCCTCTATCCGACGTCGAAGGGCCGCGCTCTCACGCTGGAGCTGTCGCGCGCGCAGGTGAGGCGGATCGACGCCGCGCGGGCGGCCTGCGAGACCGCTCGTGCCGGCTTCGACCTGGCATCGGTGTCCAGCTTCCTCTTCCAGATGTCGGTCGAGACCGCATCGACCCGGAGCTGGTTCGACAAGAAGGGCATCGACGGAAAGGCTGACGATGAGCAACGTTGAGTTCGATACGCACGGCCGCGCCCTGCCCTGCCTGGACGACGCACCGCATCTCCTCATCATCGACGACGACCGGCGCATCCGCACCCTGTTGTCGCGCTTCCTGTCCGAACGGGCGTTTCGCGTCTCCACCGCCGCCGACGCCGCGGAGGCTCGCAAAATCCTGAGCGGGCTGCACTTCGATCTGCTGATCGTCGACGTGATGATGCCGGGCGAAAGCGGCCTAGAGCTTGTGCGCAGCCTGAACGGCAGTCTGGACACGCCGGTGCTGATGCTCACCGCCCGGTCCGAGACCGAGCAACGTATCGAGGGGCTGGAGGCCGGCGCCGACGACTACCTGCCCAAGCCGTTCGACCCGCGCGAACTGCTGCTGCGGATCAACAACATCCTGAGACGGGGAGCACAGCAGCCGATCCAGAAGGTCGAGCATGTGCGTTTCGGCCCGTTCACCTTCTCGCTGTCGCGGCGCGAACTGAAGCGCAGCAACGACCTCATTCGCCTGACCGAGCGCGAGCAGGAGATCATGGCGCAGTTCGCCGAGAAGGCGGGCGAAACGATCCCGCGGCAGGACCTTCTCGGCGACGAAAGCGAGGTCGGCGAGCGCACCGTGGACGTTCAGATCAACCGGCTGAGGCGCAAGATCGAAGCCGATCCCGCCAACCCGCTCTGGCTGCAGACGGTGCGCGGCATCGGATACCGCCTCAACATCGACTGAGCGCCGGCGATGACGTTGCTCGACCGCATCCGTTCGGGCGCGCGGATGCCGCAGTGGCTGCCGCGACCGACATGGCCGCGCCGACTGCCGCGCATCAAGATCTGGCGCGGCCCGCTCAAGCACGTGCCGCGGCGGATTTCGCGTGCCTTGCCGAAGGGCCTCTATCCGCGCTCGCTCATCATCATCATCGCGCCGATGGTGCTGCTGCAGTCGGTCACCGCCTACGTCTTCATGGAACGCCACTGGCAGATGGTGACGGAGCGCCTGTCGACGGCGGTGGTGCGCGACATCGCCGGCATCATCGACGTGATCGACAGCTATCCCCAGGGCGGCGACTTTTCCCAGATCACGCGCATCGCGCGCCAGCGATTGAATCTCAACATCGCGGTGCTTCCGCTGGAGCCGCTGCCGGCGCCGGCGCCCAAGCCCTTCTTCGACATCCTCGACGGCATTCTGAGCGACGAGATCGCCGACCAGATCAACCGGCCGTTCTGGATCGACACGGTGGGCAATTCCAAGCTGGTCGAAATCCGCATCCTGCTCGACAACCATCTGCTGCGCGTCTTTGCCCGGCGCAGTTCGGCCTATGCCTCCAATACCCAAATCTTCCTGGGCTGGATGGTGGGCACCTCGCTGGTGCTGCTGGCCATCGCGATCCTGTTCCTGCGCAATCAGATCCGGCCGATCCAGAAGCTCGCGCAAGCCGCCGAGGGCTTCGGGCGCGGCCAGCCGATGCCGCCCGACTTTCGCCCGCGCGGCGCCTCGGAGGTGCGGCGGGCGTCGCTGGCCTTCATCCAGATGCGCGACCGCATCGAACGCCAGATGGAGCAGCGCACGGCGATGCTGACCGGCGTCAGCCACGATCTGCGGACCATCCTCACGCGCTTTCGCCTGCAGCTCGCGCTCATCGGCAACGAGGAGGACCAGCGCGAGCTGAACGAGGACATCGACGAGATGCAGCGGATGCTCGAAGGCTATCTGGCCTTCGCCAAGGGCGAGAGCGGCAGCGAGGAGGACGTCGCCGAGATCGATCTGGAGCGCACCTTTGCCCGCTTCGAAACCGAGGGACAACTGAAGAACAAGCGGGTCACGACCGATATCGTCGGCGATCCCCGCATCGTGGCACGTCCCGATGCGTTTTCGCGGCTGCTCGGCAATCTTGTCGCCAACGCCATGCGGCACGGCGACCACGTCTCGATCACCGCCAAGCACGAGGGACGCTGGCTGACGATCACGGTGGAGGATGACGGCCCGGGCATCGCACCGGAAAGCCGCGAAGAGGTGTTCAAGCCCTTCGTGCGCCTCGACAGCGCGCGCAACATCGATGCCGGCGGCACCGGACTGGGGCTCGCGATCGCCCGCGACATCGCCCGGTCGCACGGCGGCGACGTTCTCCTGTCAGATTCCGTTCTCGGCGGGCTCAGGGCGATGGTGCGCATTCCGGCCTGACCGGATAGAAGGCGGGTCTCGCGGGGGTATTGTCCCGAAGGTCTGAAGCGATCGGGCGTCAGGCGTTTAGAAGAGCCGCCCGCCGTTCGGCACCGGCTTGGTCGGCTGGAGCAGCACGACCTCGCCGGCTTCATCCGGTACGCCGAGCGTCAGCACCTCCGACATCATCGGCCCGATCTGGCGCGGCGGGAAATTCACCACGGCCATCACCTGCCGACCGACGAGGTCGTCCGGCGAATAGTGAACGGTGATCTGCGCCGAGGACTTTTTCACTCCGATCGGCGCGCCGAAGTCGATCGTCAGCCGATAGGCGGGCTTGCGCGCCTCGGGAAACGGTTCGGCCGAAACGATGGTGCCGACCCGCACGTCGACCTTGAGAAAATCGTCGAAGCCGATCCGGGCCGCAGGTTCCTTGCCGGCCATGCCGCTATTCCTTCGACAGGGCTTCGGCCCGATCGCGGGCCGCGGCGACCGCCCGCTTCATCAACGGCTTCAGACCGTCGCCGGCCATCAGCACATCGAGCGCCGCCTGGGTCGTGCCGTTGGGCGAGGTCACGTTCTGCCGCAGCTTGGCGGGTGGTTCGTCCGAACGCATCATCAACTCGCCGGCGCCAGCGACCGTATGACGTGCGAGCCGCATGGCGAGATCACGATCGAGGCCGAGCGCCTCGCCCGCCTCGGCCATCGCCTCGGCCAGAAGGAACACATAGGCTGGGCCGCTGCCGGAGACGCCGGTGACGGCGTCGATCAGCGCCTCGCTCTCCACCCACTCGACGGCGCCGCTGCCCGACAACAGGAGGTCGGCGACCGCCCGCTGGTCTGCGCTGACGCGGGGATTGGCATAGCAGCCGGTGATGCCCCGGCCGATCAGCGCCGGAGTGTTCGGCATGGCGCGCACGATCGGCCGTTCGCCCAGGTGACTTTCGATGAAGGACACGGGCGTGCCCGCCGCGATCGACACGATCAGCGTCTTGGGCGAGAGCGCCGGGTCCAGATGCGGCAGCACCGACGCCATCATCTGTGGCTTGACGGCCAGAACCACGACGTCGAACCGCTCGGCCGGCACGCTTTGCAGGTGCCGCACACTCTTTTCCTCGACCAGAGGCCGCACGGCGTCGCCGAGCCTCGGGTCGACGATGGCGACGTCGGTCGCCGACACGCCCGCCGAGAGCCACCCCGCCAGGAGGGCACCGCCCATATTGCCGGCGCCCAAGAGCAGAACGGATCCCGTGGTGAGCGGCATCGGCTCAGGCCTCTCCGGCCGTCTCGAACATGGCGCACGTCATTGCCTGCTCGGCGCTCTTGTCGGCCCACACGACGAACTGGAAGGCGGGGAAATAACGCTCGGAGCATTCCAGGGCGCAGGCGAGCAGCCGCTCGGCCTGCTCGCTGGTCGGCTGCACGCCGCCCGACAGGAGCAGCGAATGGCGGAACATGATCGCGCCTTCATGCGGCCAGAGGTCGAAGTGGCCGATCAAAAGCTGCTCGTTGATCCGCGCGAGCAGCCGCAGGACTTCCACCTGCCGCGCCTGCGGCACCTTCATGTCGAAGGCGCAGGCCAGATGCAGCGACTCGCATTCCTCGAGCCAGGAAAAGGAGACGGAATAGTCCGCCCAGTGGCCGGTGACCGCCAGGGCGATCTCGTCCTCGCCCGACCGCTCGAAGGACCACTCGCGATTGGAGGCGACCCATTCCACGACATCCACCGGGTTGGCGAGACGTTGTTCGTGGACTTGATGAAGATTCATGAAGGACCTGCTGTTTCCTCGTGCCGCGTTGCAGGCCGATCCGTCCGCCGCTCGAACCAGACCAGCCCGGGCGCCCCTTCCGGAAAGAAGGAGCGCCCGCCTCGGGAGGTCCGTCCGCCGCGACGAATCACCCTTGAAAATCAGTCTATAGGGCCGGATTCTTCGCGCTAAGGGGGGAGCAGAATTTATTAACGTTTTCGTGCCAGGGGCAGGAAACCCGGCAAAGCTGTCGCCGCGTAAGCGATTCAACAACAAGGATTTCCGCCGCATGATTCCGGCGGAGAAGCCTTGGGAAAACCTGTGGATTACTTGTGGAGACCGCCTAGGACGCCGGTGCCTGGGCCTCGAGTTTGGCCTCGAGTTCGCTGACCCGAACCTTCAGCGCCTCGTTTTCGGCGCGTGCCTTCATCGCCATGTCACGCACGGCCTCGAATTCCTCGCGCTGGACGAGATCGAGCTGGTTGAGGAACCGTTCCCCCTGGGCCCGAAACAAGGTTTCCACCTCGCGTCGCACACCTTGAGCCGTCCCGGCCGCGTCGGTCATCATGCGGGCAAACTCGTCCAGCAAGCGGTTGGGGGCTCGGTCGGTCATGGGAGGGGCTCCAGTGATGGCGTTGGCTCGTCCTGACGTAGGCGCGAAGACCGCCCTTGGCAATGGCGCTAGGCGACGAGCGTTGCCGCCGACGGTGCTTGACCGGCCGGGTGCGGCAAGCCAAGGTCGCGCCGCTTTCGGGGGCACCCCAACGTTGAGCGAGACTTCATGACCGAGCTTTTTCCGCTCTCGATCCTCTCCTATCCCCAAATCGACCCCGTGTTTCTTCAGATCGGTCCGTTGGAGCTGCGCTGGTACGGGCTGGCCTATGTGGCGGGGATCCTGCTCGGCTGGCTCTACGGGCGCCGCCTGGCGAGCAACCCGCATCTCTGGCCGAACGGCGTCTCGCCGCTGACCGCGATCGACATCGACGACTTCATCCTGTGGATCACCGGCGGCATCGTCGTGGGTGGGCGGCTTGGATCGGTGCTGTTCTACGACCTGCCGCGCTACCTCGCCGACCCCCTGGAGATTTTCAGGGTCTGGGACGGCGGCATGTCCTTTCACGGCGGCCTGATCGGCGTGACGCTGGCCATAATCGCCTTCGCCTGGAAGCGAAGGCTGCCGCTGTTCAGCCTAATCGACGTGGTCGCCGCCTCGGTGCCGTTCGGCCTGTTCTTTGGCCGGATCGCCAACTTCGTCAATGGCGAGCTTTGGGGCGCTCCGAGCGATGCACCTTGGGCGATGGTGTTTCCGACCGGCGGGCCGGTGCCGCGCCATCCCAGCCAACTTTACGAAGCGCTGCTCGAAGGCGTGGTGCTCTTTCTGATTCTGCGGCTGCTGACCCATCGCTTCAAGATGCTGTCGCGGCCACGCTTCGTCGGCAGCGCCTTTGTCGGCCTCTATGCGGTCGCGCGCATTGCGGTCGAATTCTTCCGGATGCCGGACGCCCAGGTCGGATACCTCTATGGCACCGACTGGTTTACCCGCGGCATGGAGCTGTCGATCCCGATGCTGCTGATCGCCGTCTGGGGCATCGCCACCGCCAAGCCTCGCGCCTATGCGCCGCGCCCCTTGGCTGATGGCGAACCCTCCCGCTCCAAACAGGCCGAGCCGTGAGCGACCTGGCGCGGCGAATCGCGCAACGCATCCGCCGCGAGGGGCCGGTGCCGCTCGACACCTACTGGAACCTGGCGCTCTACGATCGCCGGGAGGGCTATTATACCAGCCATATGCCTTTCGGTCGCACCGGCGATTTCATCACCGCGCCGGAGGTCAGCCAGATGTTCGGCGAGCTTCTCGGCGCCTGGATGGTGGCGGCCTGGCATGGGCTCGGAACCCCTGCTCCCTTCGTTTTCGCCGAAATCGGTCCCGGCCGCGGCACGTTGATGGCCGACATGCTGCGCACCGTGCGGCAGATCGATCCGGCCTTTCTGCGAGCCGCACGCATCACACTCGTCGAGGTGAGCGACCGGCTGGCGGAGGTGCAGCGCACGACGCTGGAGCGCTTCGACCTGCCGGTCGCACGGGTGCGCACGCTGGCAGAGCTCGAAGCCGGCCCGCTGCTTCTGGTCGGCAACGAACTGTTCGATGCCTTGGCCATCCGCCAGTTCGTCCATGATGGCGAGGGCTGGCAGGAGCGGCGGATCACAGTGGCGGACGATGAGAGCTTCGCGTTCACCGCCTGTCCGCTACATCCCGAGGATCGCAGTCTGATCGAAGACCTGAGCGGTGCCCTGCCGGCTCCGGCGCCCGGAACGATCCTGGAGCTCGCGCCGGCGCGATGGCGGCTCGCCCAGGCAACGGCGGATCGGCTCAGGACCTCCGGCGGCGCCGCGCTGTTCATCGACTACGGCCATCCGGCGCCGGCCTATGGCGACACCTTGCAGGCCTTGCGCGGCCATCAGACCGCCGAGCCGCTGAACGATCCCGGCCAAGCCGACCTCACCAGCCATGTGGAGTTCGGCACGCTGGCGCGCATTTTTGCGGCGGCCGGCCTCGCGGTGGCGCCCCTGGCCGAACAGGGCCAATTTCTCTTCGACCTCGGCCTGCGGGAGCGCGCTTCGACGCTGGGAACCGGGCAGTCGAAGGCCGAGCAGGCCGCCATCGTTGCCGCCGCCGAGCGGCTGGCCGGCACCGGGCCAGGCCAGATGGGGCGCATCTTCAAGGTGCTGGCGGCCGCAACCCGGCCCTTGCCGCTGCCCCCCTTCCCCGCCGCGCTGCACGATTGACTTCGCCGCCGCACTCCACCACCATCGTGCGATGGACGTGCGGCGGCCCCAATCTCACTCCGACATCGTGGCGGACGATGTCGTCTGCGGCGAGACACTTGCCGGATGTGCGGGTGTTCGCCATGCTTTTTTCACCCGCCGCGGCGGCGTTTCCGACGGAATCTATCGCGGCCTCAACGTGGGGTTCGGATCGCGTGACGATCCCGACGCGGTGCGCGAAAATCGGAACCGGGCCGTCCGTTTTCTCCGCGCGGATCAGGATCTGGCGACACCCTGGCAGATCCATTCCGCCGAGGCGGTAATCGTCGACCGACCGTTCGGCGAGGAGTGGCCGCGCGCCGACGCGGTCGTCACCGCGACGCCGGGATTGCCGATCGGCGTGATCACCGCCGACTGCGGTCCCGTGCTCTTTGCGGACAGCAAGGCCGGCGTCGTCGGCGCCGCCCATGCCGGGTGGAACGGGGCGCTGAGCGGCATCCTGGAAGCGACGATCGAAGCGATGGAACACTGCGGCGCCAAGCGCGAGAACATCCAGTCCTGCCTCGGCCCCACGATCACGCAGCCGAGCTACGAGGTCTCGGCCGAGCGCGCGGAAACCTTCCTGGCCGTGGATCCGACCTATGGCCGGTTCTTCGCGGCGGGCCAAACATCCGACAAGCGGCAGTTCGACCTGCCCGGATTGATCCTGACACGACTCGCCGCCGCAGGGGTCGCGGCGAGCTTCGTCGATCGGTGCACCTATCTGGACGAGAGCCTGTTCTTCTCGTACCGACGCACCACTCATCGCGGCGAGCCCGACTACGGCCGGCAACTCTCCGCCATCATACTGAGCCCCTGAGGCACACCCATGCTCCATTTTGAAACCGACGAATTTGAACGAAGACGCGAACGCCTGCTCGCCGAGATGGCCGAGCGCAAGCTCGACGCCATGCTGCTTTTTGCGCAGGAGTCCATGTACTGGCTGACAGGCTACGACACCTTCGGCTTCCGTTTTTTCCAGTGCCTGCTGATCAAGGCCGATGGCGAGATGCGGCTGTTGACGCGCGCCGCCGACCTGCGCCAGGCTCGCCAGACATCCAATATCGAGACCATCGTCGTCTGGCACGACCGCAACAACGCCGAGCCCGCCATCTATCTCCGTGACATGGCGGACGAGATGG
This sequence comes from Consotaella aegiceratis, assembly GCF_036541425.1. Taxonomy (NCBI): domain Bacteria; kingdom Pseudomonadati; phylum Pseudomonadota; class Alphaproteobacteria; order Hyphomicrobiales; family Aurantimonadaceae; genus Consotaella; species Consotaella aegiceratis. The sequence goes on along the minus strand of NZ_JAZHFT010000026.1, from coordinate 3,675 downwards.
GCCTGCTGGGTGCGCGGATCGGCGTCGAATGGGGTACGCATGGTCTGACGGCCGCCAATGGACGCGGCGTCGAAAAGCGCCTCGGCTCGTTCGCGACCCTGATCGACGCGACAGACCTGATCCGCATGCTGCGCCTGACCAAGAGCCCGGCGGAGATCGCCTATATCCGCGAGGCGGCCGGCCTCGCCGACGACGCCTTCGAGGCAGCCCGGCCGCTGATCCGTCCCGGCGCCAACGAAGCCGAGATCCTCAACGCGCTGCAGAGCACCATCCTGGCGAAGGGTGGCGACTATCCGGCCAATCCGTTCATCGTGGGCTCCGGCCCGACCGCGCTGCTTTGCCGCTATACCTCCGGCCGCCGCACGCTCGACGACAACGACCAGCTCACCATGGAATGGGCCGGCGTCAAGGCGCACTACCACTCCGTGCTGATGCGCACGGTCATCGTCGGCCGGCCGACCGAGCGTCACCTGCAGCTCTATGCCGCAGCCCGCGAGGCGCTGACCGCCATCGAGGAGGTCATGCGGCCTGGCCACACCTTCGGCGACGTCTTCGACGCCCATGCCGCGGTGATGGAAGAGCACGAGCTGGTCCGCCACCGGCTTAGCGCCACGGGCTACTCGTTGGGCGCGCGCTACGCGCCGTCGTGGATGGACTGGCCGATGTTCGTCGCCGGAAACACGCAGGAAATCGTGCCGGACATGTGCCTGTTCGGCCATGTCATCATCATGGATTCCGACAGCGGGACGGCGATGACGCTGGGCCGCACCTATCTCACCACGGCGGGAGATCCCGAGCCTTTGTCCAAACTGCCGCTCGACCTGATCGTCGTCGGCTAGCGCCTGTCGGGCGCGACTGCCGGGCGATGTCGCCGCCAGGTTCGGCGACGTCGCGAACCGGCGACCGCCCGTCGACTCCCGATCTTAAGGTTTCCATGCAAAGCTGGTCCTATCGCGTTTAAGGCAGAGGCGCGCGCCGCCGACGCCCTGCCGAGAGGCCAGGGGATTGCCATGTCTTCGCAAGACTCCACCCGCCATCTGATCGCCCTTGCCGCCGCAGGGACCCTCGCGATGGCGGGCGGCTGCACCAGCATCGATCCGACCATGGGAATCGTGCCGCCGGCCGATATCGGTGGCCAGCCCGCCAGCAGCGCCCAGGCCTCGCCGCCGCCGCAAATGCAGGCGAGCCCGGCCCCGCAGGTCTCGCAAGGCCTGAGCCCGATGGCCAGCCCGCCACCCCAACAGCCTATGGCAGCAGCGCCCCAACCGGCCATGGCGACAGAGCAGCCCCTGTCGGCACCCCAGCCCCAGACACAGACCATGGCGGCCGCGCCGGCGATGCAGCCGGCCAGCGCGCTCTCGGTTCAGTTCCTGCCGGTCATCGGCGCCCCGCCGGAGCGGGTGGCACTTCTCTCCAGTGCGCTCTCGGCCCATGCGGCGGAAAATGGCGTCACCATCGTGCCGAACGACGCTCCATCGGCGTCCTATCGGCTCAAGGGATATCTGGCGGCCGTCAGCGCCGGATCGAGCACCACGGTCACCTACGTATGGGATGTGCTGGACGACTCCGGCGAGCGGGTCCGCCGGATTCAGGGCCAGGAAACGACGCCGGGCGCGGCCGACGACCCATGGTCCGTGGTCGGGGCACCGGTCTTCGATCAGCTCGCCGCCCAAACGTTTGGCGATCTGGCAAAATTCGCAGCCAGCCGAGGCTGACGGAGGGGGCCGGCCGCGGAAACGGCCGAGCAACGGGACGCGATTGCGTTCGCGCGCTCGGGAGATCCGTTTCGTGGTCGCGGCTCGAGTCCGGAGTGTCATCCCGGCGTCACACGGCCTTCGGCCGGAGGTCAGTGAAAACGATTCACGCACCCAATGCATAGCACCTTGAATCTCTTCGGAGGATGTTGCTAGAGCAACCCGCAGCGGTCCCGATCCGTTGGCCAGATTGATGAAGCGAGATGCGATGAAACTTTTTGCCGGCAACTCCAACCGCATTCTGGCCGAGGCGATCACCGGCTATCTCGATCTGCCGCTCGGACGGGCGCTGGTGCGGCGCTTCGCCGACCAGGAGATTTTCGTCGAGATCCAGGAGAATGTCCGCGGCGAGGACGTGTTCATCATCCAGTCGACGGCCTATCCCGCCAACGATCACCTGATGGAACTGCTCATCATGATCGACGCGACGCGGCGCGCCTCGGCCCGGCGCATCACGGCGGTGCTGCCCTATTTCGGCTATGCCCGCCAGGACCGGAAGGCGGGGGGACGCACGCCGATCTCGGCCAAGCTGGTCGCCAACCTGATCACCGAGGCGGGCGCCAACCGCGTCATGACGCTCGACCTCCATGCCGGGCAGATCCAGGGCTTCTTCGATATCCCGACGGACAATCTGTTCTCGGTGCCGCTGATCGCCCGCGACATCAAGGAGCACCACGACCTGTCCGCCCTGATGGTGGTCTCGCCGGACGTCGGCGGCGTGGTGCGCGCCCGCGCGCTTGCCAAGCGCATGGATGCGCAGCTCGCCATCGTCGACAAGCGCCGCGAAAAGCCGGGCGAATCCGAGGTGATGAACATCATCGGCGACGTCACCGGGCGCAACTGCATCCTGATCGACGACATCATCGATTCGGGCGGCACGCTCTGCAACGCCGCCGAAGCCCTCCTGGATGCGGGCGCGGAAAGCGTCACGGCCTATGTCACGCATGGCGTGCTCTCCGGCGGCGCGGTCGCGCGCATCTCGGCCTCCAAGCTTCGCGAGCTGGTGATCTCCGATTCCATCCAGCCGACCCAGGCGATCCTCGACGCGCCGAACATCCGCGTGATCACCACCGCCAATCTGTTGGGCGAGGCGATCGCCCGCACGGCCTCCGAGCGCTCGGTCTCCAGCCTGTTCGACTGATCGGGCGACAGCCCGACAGCCGGTTCTTCCACCCCTCGCCGCGATGGTCGGCGTGTGCTCGTGCGCGCGCCGGCCACGGCGCTTCCGCGCTTGCCGTGAAGCTCGGCATGCACTCCGCTCCCGACCACGAAGTCGGTGCATACCGCTTGGCATATAACTTGACTATTATACTCATAATATCGATAACAGCTCAGTCGAAGACGGCATCGGTCCTCGGCGCGGGACGACACGCGTGACGCGGTATCGAGGCTCCTGAAGCGCCGATGCCGGATCGACTTCGGGCTTCGTTCCGCTTGTCCCCGATCAGCAAGGATACCGAACCCATGTCACATGCCGTGGAGAACCCGCGCGACCGGCTCATCCTTCCGTTCATGAGCGGCTTCTACGAGAGCTTCGCCCAGCCTTTCGGCTGGCTCGTCTTCCGCCTGATCGTCGGCGCCATCCTGGTGATCGAAGGATGGCCGAAGATCGTCAACCCACTGGTGCAGACGGGCTTCGTCGAATCCATCGGCTTTCATCCCGGCTGGTTCTTCTCGCCGCTGCTGGCCGCGATCCAGGTGGTGGGCGGGGCCCTGATCGCCATCGGGCTGTGGACGCGGCCCGCGGCGCTCGCCAGCACGCTGATGCTGCTGGTGACCATCTGGTACCATCTCATACCGCTGAGCGGATGATCTGACTCTGGCGTGATTTGCGTGGCTTCGGCGACCGTGATTCCTTCGTACTAGATGCGACGAGGGAGATGCGGATGGCGTTGGAGATCAGCGACAGATATTCGGCAGG